>NZ_JBPCHW010000003.1:0-312111 GCF_051011795.1 Chryseobacterium sp. RLHN22 | reverse complement strand
AGAAATAAAACAATACATCACTTATTACAACAACGACAGAATACGATTAAATCTAAATGGAAAGAGCCCGGTACAGTACCGAACTCTTTTCTTTAATAATTTTGTCTAAACTTTTGGGTGCAGTCTAAATTGCTTCGGGGTTTTTTAGTGTTTACATTTAAAAATTCGGGTTATCCGCAGTCGGACCATAACTTCCCGGAAGTTCAATATCATTCAGCCTGTAATAAACACCCAGTTGTGCTCTATGGTGGCTGATCTGGCTTAAGCTATGACGGATTGCCGCATATTTTGTCCATGAAGCCAACTCATGACCGTCATTTTTTAATGCCCAATTTGGTTCTAAATCTTGTTCGGATGCTTTTTCCAGTGCTTCTGTACTGTTCTTATAATTTTCATCTAAAACCTGAAGCAATTCCGTTTTTGTAGTTAAAAACTTGGGCTGCATTCCGCTTTTGGCAAAATCAAGTTCAGAGGAGTTCAGCATAAACCCTGCCCAGCCAAAAACTTCCGCAATATGGTTTGCAAGGTGCATCATTTTCATACTTTTGGGATGCGGAGTGTAGTCATTTTTATCATCAGGATAAATTTCCAGAAACCGTTTCGTCGTCTGATACTCAGCTTCGAGCTCTTCTCTTAATTGTTTTAAAGTGTCCATAAATATTTGTTTAGGTAAGCTTAAATTTAAAAATTTTAAAAAAGCCAAAAACTTTTTATTTAAAAAATTGAAAAAAACTGTAACAAAAAACAACTAATGCAAACTAATAGAATAAACCTTTTATACAATGAAAAATATATTCTCAATATTATTTATCGTCGTTTTTGCTATTGCAAATGCACAGGAAACTGCAAACCGTTTTTTTTATGAGTTAACATATGCACCCAACAAAGATTCTTTAGAAAAAAAGAATAAAGAGATGATGATTCTTGATATTACAAAAGATAAATCTATTTACAGAGATTATCTTGCTGTATCTCAGGATTCAATTTTAAAAGTTGAAGTTGAGGCAATGCAAAAAGCAGGAGCTTTTAAAGATATTTCAAAATCAATAAAGCAGCCTAAATTTTCACATATCATTACAAAAACATATCCGGCAATGGATGTTTCTTATACCGATTATATTCTTCAGGACAAAGTAAGCTATAAAGATGAAAAACCTTTTGAATGGAAGATTTTAGGCGATAAAGCTAAAATTGGTGAATACAATGCACAAAAGGCAACAGCGACATTTGGCGGAAGAAACTGGATTGCTTGGTTTACTACAGATGTTCCGTTTCAGGATGGACCTTATAAATTCAGAGGATTACCGGGGTTAATCGTAAAGGTGGAAGATGATGCCAAAAATTATTCCTGGGAATTGAAAGGAAACAAGAAAATTGCAGACTATAATCCTGAAAGCTATTCAGAAAAACTAATGAAACAGTTCGGACAGGGAAAAAATAATCTTGAAGTAAGCAGAGATAAATTTGAGACAATGTATGCTGCGTACAAAAAAGATCCTTTTGGAAGTATCAGATCTCAGCTGGCCATGATTCCTGCTGATGCAAAAATGCCGGATGGAACTTCAATGTCACAAATGATGAGAGATGCAGAAGATAAGCTTAAAAAGCACCTTAAAGAAAACAGTAATGCAATTGAGATTAATGCTGTTACAGATACTAAAAAGAAAAAATAACATTCATTTCAACTAAACTATATTTAATGTAAACCCAAATGCAGTAATGTGTTTGGGTTTATTTTATCAAATAATTGAAGATTTTGTAAATCTAACTTCCTTTAAATATGAAAACTAACGTTATTTAGATTAAATTTAAATAACTATATTTGCAGTCACAAAAATCAAGGCCTTGAAGGATATTCAATCAAATACATTAAGCAGCTTCCCGAAAAATAAAGCCGGAAAAATTGTGGGCTACGAAAATGACGGTTTGAAAATGCCTGCCAAAATTATAGAAATGGGGCTTCTTCCGGATACTTTTTTTAAAATTTTGTATCAGGCGCCGTTTGGCGGACCACTTTATGTGGAATTTGGCGAAGAAAAAAGCCGTATTGCTTTGCGTAAAGAAGAAGGAGATTTTATCATTGTAGAAGATTTGATTAATGCAGGAAAATAATAACAAACAGATACTTTTAGTCGGAAATCCGAATGTAGGAAAATCAACCGTTTTTAATGCTCTTTCAAATAAAAAGCAGAAAACGGGAAATTATGCAGGAGTTACAGTATCAAGTCATTCAGGGAATTATTCTTATAAAAATGAGGAGGTAGAAATCGTAGATCTTCCTGGTTCCTACAGCATATATCCGAGTTCTGAAGATGAAGCGATTTTTTCTAAATTTTTAATTGACGGACAAAAAAAATATGCCGGAGTGGTTTACATTCTGGAAGCATTAAGTCTGAAAAGAGGCCTTTTGCTGTTTCAGCAGATTCAGGATTTGGGAATTCCAATGATTTTGGTTTTAAATCAAATCGACCAGTCAGAAAGAAGAGGAATTCATATTGATGTTGAAAAACTTTCGCAGTCATTGAATATCAAGGTTATTCAGACGAATGCAAAAGAACAGATAGGAATAGAGGCTATTAAAGAAGCCGTTTTCAATAATGATTTTGTGACTTCGGAAAAAGCAAGCTTTGAAATTCCTGCCGAACATAAAAATCTTCTTAAAGCCGGTTCAGAAAAAGACTATCATGCATGGGTAAATCTTACACTGGGTAAAAATTCAGGTTCAGAATCAAAAAATATAGTTCCGAAAAGACTTCAGGTGCAGGAAACAGTAAGACGTTATCAATATGCAGACAAAATTTTGGCGAATGTTATTACTAAAAAAGCACAGTTTAAAGAACTTTTAACGGAGAAATTAGATAAGATTCTTGTTCACAAATTCTGGGGGTATATTGTTTTTCTTTTTGTGTTACTGATGATTTTCCAGTGCGTTTATTTTTTAGCAGAATATCCGATGAACTGGATTGACGAATCCTTTGCATGGCTTTCCGAGTTTTCATCAACGCATCTTCCTGAAGGACCAATAAATTCATTGATTTCACAAGGAATTATTCCGGGCTTAGGTGGAATTATCATTTTCGCACCTCAAATCGGAATCCTTCTCTATTTCCTTTACTTACTGGAAGATTCAGGGTATATGGCAAGAGTTGTTTTCCTGATGGACCGAATTTTAAGACCATTCGGATTAAACGGAAAAAGTATTGTTCCTTTAGTTTCAGGTACAGCTTGTGCGATTCCTGCGGTCATTTCAACAAGAAATATTGAAAATTTAAAGGAAAGATTACTCACAATTCTTGTAACACCATTCATGACTTGTGCAGCAAGACTACCTGTTTACAGTATTATTATTGGTTTAATTATTTCTGATAAAACAATTTTTGGAATTCAGTATAAAGCTTTGGTGCTTTTGGGAATGTATCTTTTAGGATTTTTCGTAGCTTTATTATCTGCGTCAATTCTTAAAAATTTCATTAAAGAAGATGGTAAAACGTATCTTGTTATGGATTTACCAACATATAAAAAACCTCTTTTTGGATATGATTTTAAGCTGGTTTTAGGAAAAGTATGGGATTTCATCACAGGGGCCGGAAAGATTATTTTTATTGTAAGTATCATTATTTGGGTACTGAGTTATTTCGGTCCTAAACGAAATCAGGATGAGGTTGTCGCAACTGATGTTGAATTAGACCACTCTTATTTGGCAAGAATGGGCAAATTTATAGAGCCGGCTATCGAACCTCTTGGTTACGACTGGAAAATGGGAGTCGGAATTCTGACGAGTTTCGTGGCGAGAGAAGTTTTCGTAGGAACAATGTCTACTTTGTACAGTTTGGATGACGATGCCCCGGAAGGAAAAGTAATCGATAAAATGAGACATGATGTAAAACCGAACGGCGAAAAAGTCTTCAGTTTTGCAACAGGAGTTTCTGTACTGCTATTCTACGCTTTTGCTATGCAGTGTATTTCTACATTGGCGGTAGTTTACAGAGAAACAAAAAGTTGGAAATGGACTGGTTTTCAGGTTGCCATGATGACCGGGTTGGCATATTTTGTGTCGATGTTTATTTATCAAATTTTAAAATAGTAATGAGTACTTCATTAATTTTTCAATACGTAATTATCGCAGTTGTGGTGGCTTTTGCCTGCTATTCACTGTTTAAGATTCTCAGAAAAAATTTTGCGCCCAAGAAATTCAGTTCTAAAAGATCTGCCTGCGATAAAGATTGTGGATGTTCATAATTTTTAATTTTTTCACATATTAAGCTGGTTAAGATTTATTTATTTTTGTAAATAAAAATGCAGTTATATATGAAAAAAGAATTAATTGAACATTTATTTCAAAAATTCGAAAATGCATCACATTTATATAAAAATATTGAATGTTGGAGTGCAAGAGATTTACAAGAAATTCTAAATTATACAAAGTGGGATAACTTTTTAAAAGTTATTGAGAAAGCTAAAAAATCTTGTGAGAATGCAGGAGAAGAAGTTAAAAACCATTTTGCCGACATCGGGAAAATGGTAGCCTTAGGTAGTGGTTCTGAAAGAGAAATTCCAGATTTAGCTTTAACTCGTTACGGATGCTATCTTATTGCACAAAATGGAGATAGCTCTAAAAGTGAAATAGCATTTGCCCAGACTTATTTTGCAGTTCAAACTCGAAAGCAGGAAATCATTGAAAAAAGACTTATTGATGTTGAAAGAGTAACAGCAAGAGAAAAATTATCAAAAACAGAAAAGAAACTGTCTGGAATTATTTACGAAAGAGGTGTCGACGAAAAAAGGTTTTCAATAATTAGATCTAAAGGAGATCAGGCATTATTTGGTGGATTTACGACCAACGATATGAAAAAGAAGCTTGATATTCCGCAAACGAGACCTCTTGCAGATTTTCTTCCTACCCTAACAATCAAAGCAAAAGACTTTGCAACCGAGTTAAAGAGTCATAATGTAGTTGAAAAAGATTTAAATGGCGATATGCAAATAACCAACGAACACATTGAAAATAATTTAGCTGTCAGAAAAATGTTAGGAGAAAGAGGTATAAAACCCGAAAACCTTCCTGCATTAGAAGACGTTAAAAAAGTTCAGCGAAAATTAGAAAGCGATGAAAAGAGAATATTAAAACAAACAAAGAAAAAATAATTACATCATCAATTGGTTATTTTAGAATTAAATAATTTGTAGTAATTTCAACCTTGAAATTAAACAAATTTTGCTTGATTAAACGCTTCGTCCTTTTTTGCACAAGTCTTTCTTTTCTGAGTGTCAAAGCACAGAATACATCAGATTCTGCAAGAATAAAATCTTATGCTGATCAGGTAATGATTCGTGCAAACTTTGACACGAACATAGAAAATTATACTTTTTCAGAGGGCGATGAAGAAAATTTAAACGAAACAGTACTTTCTATTAATAATAAAACAAAAGCTTCTTTATCGATTGATTACAGGATTATAAGTGCAACATTGTCTTTTACCCCTCGGTTTTTTCCGGGAAACAACGACAATGAAAGAAAAGGGAACAGTTCTTATACCAATTTTACTTTTAGACTTTTTCCTGGCCGATTCATTCAGACTGCTTATTATAAGAATGTAAAAGGTTTTTATATTGAAAATATGCAGGATCTTATTCCTGGCTGGCAAAAAGACAGAGACCCCTATATTAGATTTCCTGACTTAAGAGTTCAGACTTTTGGAGGTTCGACAGCTTATGTTTTAAAGAAAGATTTTTCATTGAAAAGCCTTTATACACAGGGAGAATGGCAAAAAAACAGCAAGGGAAGCTGGGTTCCGTTTTTAGACTATGATGTTACCATTTTCAGGAATACGATTGACGGTTTGAAAAACAAAGAATATCAATACAATTTCGGTGCAAACATCGGATATTTTTACAATTGGGTAATCGCCGAAAAATTTAATATTGCACCATACTTAACGGTGGGTTTGGGTGGAAAATTTACAAGCTTCAAAGAAACATTAGAAAACGGAACAAAAGGACCAAAACAAAATGAGCAGTATCTGACAGTAAAAGGATCCGGAGGTTTACATATAGGATATAACTCTGACCGCTTTTTGTTTGGAGGAAAACTTAATTTTAATGCTACAGCTTATGACGAGAAAGAAAACTCTACGGTCGAAAATAACAACACTTATGGACTTTTGTACGTAGGGTATCGTTTTCCGCCTCCAAAAGTTGTTGAAAGAAATTACAATAAAATTCAGAAAAAGATTCCGATTTTATAAGTTAGTCTTCTTTTGAGTATCTTTGCAAAGGGAAAATTTAAACTAAAAATAATCTACACTTTTTGAATTATTAAAAATAAAGATGCACTTTGCTTCCTATTAATAATCAGAAAAATAAAACTTAAACTAAATGTCATTAATAAAAAGTATTTCGGGAATCCGCGGGACAATTGGTGGGAAAGTAGGCGATAATTTAACTCCGCTTGATGTGGTGAAATTTGCTTCCGCTTTCGGCACTTGGCTTCAGAATAATAAAAATAAAAAAGATTTAACTTTAATTATCGGTCGTGATGCAAGAATCTCAGGTTCGATGGTTAATTCATTGGTTACTGCAACGTTACAGGGATTGGGGATCAATGTGATTGATTTGGGACTTTCTACTACTCCGACGGTAGAAGTGATGGTTCCTGAATTAAATGCCGATGGTGGAATTATCTTAACCGCTTCTCACAATCCAAAACAATGGAATGCTTTAAAATTATTAAATGAAAAGGGAGAATTCATCAGTGGAGAAAATGGTGCTGAAGTTTTAGCTTTGGCTGAAAGCGAAGATTTCAACTATGCTGATGTGGATGATTTAGGTAAATACGAAACAAGAGATGATGCTTTTGATATTCATATTCAACAGATTCTTGATTTACCAATGGTGGATGTTGAAGCCATTAAAGCTAAAAAATACAAAATCGTTCTGGACGCTGTAAATTCTACAGGCGGAATTGCAATTCCGCTGCTTTTAGATAAACTTGGTTGTGAAACTGTAAAATTATACTGCGAACCAAACGGACAATTTCCACACAATCCTGAACCATTGAAGGAACATTTGGGAGATATTTGTGAATTGGTAAAAAAAGAAAATGCAGATTTTGGCGTTGTAGTAGATCCGGATGTTGACAGATTGGCTTTAATTGATGAAAAAGGTGAAATGTTTGGTGAAGAATACACTTTGGTTGCCGTTGCTGATTATTTATTGAAAAATAAAAATGGTGTGGTGATTTCAAATCTTTCTTCGAGCCGTGCTTTGAGAGATGTCGCAAAAACTCACAATTCAGAATATTTTGCAAGTGCTGTAGGAGAAGTGAATGTGGTGAATTTAATGAAAGAAAAAGATGCTGTAATCGGAGGAGAAGGAAATGGTGGAATCATCTATCCTGATCTTCATTACGGAAGAGATTCTTTGGTAGGAGTTGCTTTGTTTTTAACGCATTTGGCAAAAGAAAACAAAACAGTTTCTGAACTGAGAGCTGGCTATCCAAGCTATTTTATGGGTAAAAAGAAAATTGAGCTGACTCCGGAAATCGATGTAGACTCTCTTTTAACTAAAATGGAAAAAGAGTATCAAAATGAAGAAGTTTCTACCGTAGACGGCGTAAAAATAGATTTTGAAAATAATTGGGTTCACTTGAGAAAATCGAATACAGAACCGATTATCAGAATTTATACAGAGGCTAAATCTCAGGAAGAGGCCGACAAATTGGGTGATGATATGATTACAAAAATCAGAAGTTTGATTTAAAATAAATTATATAACTTTAAATAAAAGATTGCAAGATGGACATTAATTTAGAACTTCAAACTAAAAAGTTAGAACTCATACATTGGCTTTCTTCCATCGATGATTTAAGGATAATTGATAAGATTTCGAAAATCAGAAAAGAAGAAAAATCGTGGTGGAACGATATCGCCGATGCCGAAAAAAAAATGATTGAAGAAGGTTTAAAAGATGTAAAAGAAGGAAATGTAGTTTCTCATGAAGATTTTTTGAAATCTTATGGTAAATGATTAAGATAGAATGGACGAAAAAAGCATTACGAGAATTTGATTTAGTTTATAATTTTTGGATAGATCACAATAAGTCAAACCGCTATTCTGAAAAAATATTGGATGAAACATTGAGGAAAATTAATGTTCTTCGAGATAATCCAAAAGCTGCAAAAGAATATACCGTTTTAGGATTAAGAAGAATAATGGTTTTAGAAAACTTCTCTATTACTTATAAATCAGGCAAAAATAAAATTCAAATAATTTCTTTTTTTGATAATAGAAGAAATCAAAATGAAATTTAATTTCATTAACTTTAATAAAAATTAATGACACTTTAATTAAACAAATTAAAGAGAATTGTTTTTTAGTAATTAATAAAAATTGTTTTACGATGTTGATAAGGAATTTTTAACATCGTAAATACAGAGGAAAAGTATATTGGAAGAATATTTTGGAAATGAACTTGTAAAAAAGTTCGAGGAAATGATGGAAAATAATGATGAATTCTACTTTGATACAGAAGAGTTGGAAGACATTATTGTTTATTATCTGGAGCTTGGAGATTTTAATTACGCCGATATGGCAGTCAATTACGGTCTGAAGCTTCATCCCAGCTCTTTAGACATCAAAATAAAAAAATTGGAAGTTCTATTGGAATGGGAAGATTATAATATGGCGAAGGAATTAATCGATGAGTTAAAAGGTTCTTCTATGGAGAATACAGACTTTTTGGTTTGCTACGCCAAATATTATTCGAATCTTGGAAATCCTAAAAAATCTATTGAAATCTGCAAGAAAGCCCTGGAATTGCAGGAAGAAGAAAACTTCCTCAATAATTTTATTGCAGACGAGTATGTAAACTTAGGGGATCCGTTTAACGCTCTTAAACATTATCAGCAAGCGCTAAAACACGATCCAATGGATGAATATTCTTTGGAAAATGCAATGATCTGCTTTAATGATTTAAATAAGGGTGAAGAGGCAATTGCTTTTCTGAACGATTATCTTGATGATTTTCCGTATTCAGAAATTGCATGGAGCGAGTATGGACAATATTATTTCAACAGAAAAAATTACGAAGAAGCCATCAAAGGTTTCGATTATATGTTGGCCATAAATTCCAGCTCAGTTGGAGTTTATGCGAGCAAAGCAGCGTGTTACGAAGCTTTAAACCAGTATCAGAAAGCCATTGAAGTGTATGAGGAAATGCTTGAGCTGGAATACACAAAAGCATTTACTTATTATAAAATCGGGTTGTGCTATAAAGCATTAAAGCAGCCCATTGTAGCTTTAAATTCCTTCCAAAAATCATTGAGAGAAGACCCACAGTTTTATCTTGCGATGATGGAGCAGTCTTATCTTTATGAAGAAATGGGCGGAATGCCGGAAGCTTTACACTTTGCAAGAGAAGCAACTTTGCTGAATGACAGCAATCTTGATTATCAGAAAAGACTGGCATTTTTGTTCATCGATTCTGGTAAGTTTGAGGAAAGTCTTTCTTGCCTTAAAAAATTGGTCGATGCTGAACCATCAAGATTCTACAATTGGTACGCTTATTCTGAAGTGTTGATGTTGGTTGGCGAATATGAAGAAGCAGTTACTGTTCTAAATTTAGCTCTACAGCATCATAAAAGAGCAGAATTATTCTATCAGCTTAGCAACTGCTACTTTAATCTGAGAAACCAGGAAAAAGGAAGTGAATCTTTGGAAAAAGCGTTAGAGCTTGACCCTTCATTAATTACCGATATGCAGAAAAAATATCCGTACATCAAAGATGAGGTGAAGAAAGCCAAGGCGAAGGTTAGAAAGAAAAATTTGTAACTCTTGAAGTCGGATGTATTTTAAATCATCCTAAAAATTAATCAACATTTAATTAAAATAAGAAAATCCTGCAGAGATGCAGGATTTTTTTCTTGGCTGCGTAAAATCGAAGATTCGAAGAAGTCGAAAAAACTCTTGCGAGCAAAAGATATTTTCAAAATGATTAGTATACTTTGCGTTCGTTGCGTTTAAATAATGATTTTTATTTACTTTTTAACTGCTGTTTTAGACCTTAAAAAGATTAAACCTGCAATAATGATACTTGCTCCTACAAATTGTAAAGTAGTCAGTTTTTCACCATCTAAAATGCCCCATATTATTGCAACAATTGGCATTAGCAAAGTAACGGTAGAAGCAAACAGTGGAGTAGAAACTTTTAATAGTCGATAATTCATCATCATCGCCAATCCGGTTCCGAAAATAGAAAGCAGGCTTACAAATCCTAATCCAATCATGTTTTCTTTGTTAAAGCTAAATGTTGAAACAAAACCAGTCGATACTAATGAAATAACTGAAGGCAAAAACAACACAAATGAAAACACAAATGCTGATAAAACGGTCGATGAGACTTCCATTAGCTTTGATTTTACGGTCGTTGTACTCACAGCATAACACAAAGTTGCCAAAAGCAATAAAAGTATAGGGAATAGTTTAAATTTTGCGCCATCATCGCCTCCGAAAGCCAACAAACAAACTCCTGTAAAGCTTATAATAACTCCGGTAATCTGTCTTTGTGTTGTTTCAAATTTCCAGACTAAAGCACCCACAATAATTACAAAAATCGGCATCATCGAATTGATAATTCCTGCGATACTGCTGCTGATTTCGGTTTCCGCAATAGGAAAAAGGAACATTGGAATGAAATTTCCTGTAAATGCTGCTAAAATAAGCCATTTCAAATGCTTCTTAGGGAAAAGTTTATATTTGGAAATAGCAACAGGCATTAATATTAATCCTGCGATTAAAACCCTTAGAGCTCCTACCTGGTAAGGGGTGAAATGTTCTAAAGATTTTTTAATTAAAATAAATGAAGAACCCCAAATTATACTCAGTAAAATAAGAAGAAGCCATTTTTCTTTATCTGCGTTCATTGTTTTCGTGTAAAATTTTCAAAAATTCTCGTTTAGGAATCATTCTCGCTCCTAAACTTTCCAAATGATCAGTATGAGATTGACAGTCAACAAGTTTTAGGTCGTTTTTATGAGTCTCCATAAAATGAATAAATCCTGCTTTGGAAGCATTGCTAACTTTGGAAAACATACTTTCGCCACAGAAAACTTTTCCGATTTGTAATCCGTAAAGCCCGCCGACCAGTTCATCATTCAGCCAGACTTCAACACTTCTTGCCACACCGTAGCTATGAAGGGTAATAAAAGTTTTCATTAATTCATCAGAAAGCCATGTTCCTTCCTGTCCTTTTCGGTTGATTTCGCGGCAGTTTTTAATAACGTCACTGAAATTTTGGTTTTCGGTAATGGTAAAAATGTTTTTATTTAAAATTTTTCGCATCGATTTTGAAACCTTCAGCTCATCGGGGAATAGCACAAATCTCGGATCAGGACACCACCATAAAATTTCATCGCCCGGATCAAACCAAGGGAAAATCCCATTTTGATAAGCAAACCAGATTCTTTCCAAAGACAAATCACCGCCAAAAGCAATGATGCCTTCATGACCGTCATATTGTGCAGGATCGGGAAATGAAATTTCGTTTTCGTCTAATCGAACCATAGAGAGGAAAAAAAATCCCACTTTCAGAAAGCAGGATTGTTATTTGACTTTATTTTTAATTAAAATGGCAAATCGTCATCATCGTCACCTGCAAAAGGATTCTCGTTGGATACCGGAGAAGCAGATTGAGACGGAGCAGCCTGTGTAGGCTCTGATGCATTATCAAAAACTTTTTCTACTCTCCATCCTGTAATAGAGTTAAAATATTTAGTTTCTCCCTGTGGCGAAACCCATTCTCTACCTCTGATGTTGATTCCTACTTTTACATTTTCTCCTTCTTTTAAAGAATCCAGCAAATTTATTTTATCCTGTAAAAATTCGATGTTGATTGGCTGTGGATACTGCTCTTGGGTAAGAATAACCATTTCTCTTTTTTGGAAACCACTCGCAAATGTTTGAACATCAGTGATTTTCTTTACTGTTCCTTGTAATTCCATATCGTAAATATTATCGGTGTAAAAGTAGTAAAATGAAATTAAAAAAGAATGGGTTCAAATAAATTTTGCAAAAATTTAATTTTTTTTTCGAAAAGGTTTGGAAGTAAAGAAAATTGCCCTATATTTGCACTCACAAAAACGAAACAAGTTCTTTAAAATAACTCAATAATAATGCGGATGTGGTGTAATTGGTAGCCACGCCAGACTTAGGATCTGGTGCCGAGAGGCGTGGGGGTTCGAGTCCCTTCATCCGCACAGTATGCGAAAATAGCTCAGCTGGTAGAGCACAACCTTGCCAAGGTTGGGGTCGCGGGTTCGAATCCCGTTTTTCGCTCCACGCCTGCCCTGGTGGTGGAACTGGTAGACACGCAGGACTTAAAATCCTGTGCCTCTTTTGGCGTGCGGGTTCAAGTCCCGCCTGGGGTACAAGACCCTCTGTAATTTATTACGGAGGGTTTTTTGTTTTACATATTTACAAAACGATTCTTCAAATTTCTTTTTTGCATGGAATAAAATCAAAGATTGGGAAAGCTGGAGATTGAATAAAAAGATAAAGATCAATTTATTTTGAACACTAAGTCCACAACTTTTTTTAAGTCTCATCAAGCTATTTTATTTA
Organism: Chryseobacterium sp. RLHN22; assembly: GCF_051011795.1. Taxonomy (NCBI): domain Bacteria; kingdom Pseudomonadati; phylum Bacteroidota; class Flavobacteriia; order Flavobacteriales; family Weeksellaceae; genus Chryseobacterium; species Chryseobacterium sp. RLHN22. The sequence goes on along the minus strand of NZ_JBPCHW010000003.1, from coordinate 299,497 downwards.
TAAGATGCCACTCAATACAACGGTAGAGATAAATTAAAACATCAAGATCCTTCAAAATTTGGGTATTCGTGGCTATAAAAATTGACATCATCACTGTGAAAATCTTCGCAATCTGGTGGAAATAAAAATGAACTCAATATTTTTTAATACTTCTCCATATGTTAGCCAATTAATCTCTCTTAAAAAATCAACATTGCTTTAAACACCGAATAAATCGAACAAAATCAGATAAATAATTCAATTCATATTTGGTGGAATTATAATTTTTTATATATTTGAAAAAGATAGATCCTTGCTTTTCTTTTTAAAGAAATGATGATGTTTCGTCATCACTGTGAAATTGCTTAGCATACGTCACTACATACTATCTTGATGGGGAAAATGGTACTAGTAGGTACCTTTTCAGTTCATTTTCCGAGAAAATAAAGGTACCCACTAGTACCATTTTCTGGAGTTGATAGATATAGTCCTTAGAAAATACGAAGGTTTATCCCAGACAAAGCCCTATTAAGTGTAGGGCTTTTTATTTATAAAAAAACACATCTAAATGTCACAAAATCTCAGCAGACAACAGATTTACGACCGTATAAAAGCATCTTCCAAGGATAGTTATATTCTGGAAGAAATGAAAAGACTTGGTTTTTGGCAGGAAACTTCTACGCCCTCTCTACCGGAACAACTTATTCAAAAGGAAGTTGTTTTACAGAAGGAGTTGCAAGAGCTATTGGCAAAAGACCGAAAATACGGAAATCAGGAGGCAATGCTTCGTGAGATGCGCAAAAAGCGTATGCAGGAGGCAAAAGCCAAAAGAGAAGTAACCAAACAAAAAAACGAACAGAAACGCAAGGATAAAGCAGATCATTGGAAAAAGCTTCAGCAAGAGCAGATTATTTATGTTGGAGAAGGTGTTTCTAAAGGGCTTCACTGCACCGATTCGGATGTAGAAAAACTGTTGGAGTTTTCACTTCCTGTTTTTAAAAGTGTATCGGATTTCAGTCAGAAATCTGGTTTTGGTCTTCCGCTAATAAAATATCTTGCTTTTCACAGGAAAGTTTCTAAGAAAACGCATTATCATATTTTTGAAATTCCAAAAAAATCGGGAGGAAAAAGAAGGATTTCGGCACCTAAACCGCAATTGAGATATTTTCAGCAATGGATTCTGGAAAATATCCTGAATAAAATTTCGGTGGGAGAAGTTGTACATGGCTTTACAGCAAAAAAATCAATTGTCACCAATGCAGAGCCACATCTTGGGAAAGATATTATTATCAATATCGATTTACAGGATTTTTTCCCCTCGATCAGGTACAGAAGAGTAAAAGGATTGTTTTCAAAATTTGGATATTCGGAACAGCTTTCGACTATTTTTGCATTGGTCTGCACTCAGGCTCATACGGAAGAGATTTTACTGGATGATGTTAAATATTTCGTTCATAAAGGAGAACGGTTTTTACCGCAGGGTTCGCCGACAAGTCCTGCCATCAGTAATATTATCGCTTATAAATTAGATAAAAGATTAAAAGGTTTGGCTCAAAAATTAGGATTTACCTATACCCGTTATGCGGATGATCTTACTTTTTCTGCTAATCAGGATAATGAACAGAATATCAATAAGCTTTTATATTTTGTAAAACAGATTATCAGCGACGAAAATTTCACGATTCATCCCGATAAGCTTCACATCATGAGAGGCAAGCATCAACAAAAAGTGACGGGAATTGTAGTTAATGAAAAACTGAATGTTGAGAGGAAGAAACTCAGAAAATTCAGGGCACTTCTACATAATATCGAAGTGAATGGATGGCAAAACCAAACTTGGGGAAAGGCGTTTCATTTAATTAATGCAGTTGAAGGGTATATCAATTTCGTTAATATGGTAAATCCGGTCAAAGCATTAGCTTTCAGAGAGCAATTGAATGTAATTATCGCAAAGCACGGTAAACCGATCGTAGAATTAAAAGAAGTTGTTCATGAAATTGTAGAAACAGTTGCAGTTCCTGAAATCCAAGAAGAAATACTTGCGCCAAAAGAAGAAAGAACAGACTGGTGGAATATTTTTTAGCCCGAACCAAACACATAATATCAACATCTTAATCCATAAGATAGATGAAAATCATTAAACAAACCAAACTCTTTTTCCACGAAGGAAAATCGGATAAAGTTTACGAAATAGATCTTTGTGAAATAAATCCAGATGCTTTTGCCGTTAATTTCCGTTACGGAAGACGCGGTGCAGCATTGAAAGAAGGCAGTAAGACTCCTGCTTTCGTATCCAAGGATAAAGCCGAGAGTATTTTTGATCAGCTCGAAAAAGAAAAAAGAAATAAAGGATATCAGTCTGAAGTAGAAGTTTTTGTAGAGCTTCCTTCATTGGATTCCGTCAATATGAATTCTATAGAAGGAGTGATCTTAAAACGTCTGGAAGGCGCTACACAGGGAATCAATTCATTCAAAACAGAATGGAAAACTTCCCGTGTGATCTGGAAAGCGGTTCAAATGAAAATTGAAGAAGCCATTCCTTATATTTTGAAATTGGCAACAAAAGGCGACGACATGCAGCTGTATGCTTCTATTTTTGCGATCAGAACATTCAGAATGACTCAGGCGTCCGAGCTTTTACGCGGCATTGCACAAAGTACAAGACATAAGCAGTATATCAGAAATGTTGCTTTTGATGCACTCTTGACAATTAATGAAAATTCAGAACTAGAAAAAACGGTTTCTGATTTATTGGAAAGTCTTCCTTCTGAAATAAAATATGCTATTGATAAAGGAGATTATGATGGCTTAAAGCAACAATACCTTGAAAAATTCGAGAAAAAAGAGAAAGCGGACGAACTCGTTTACCTTTATCTTTTATCGAAAGCATATCCTTCTTTGACTAAATTAATTGAAGAAATTATAGTAAAAATTCCGTTTGCATCGCCTTACTTTAAAAATATTCGTGCGATTTATAAATTGGCTCGTTTTCGGGATGATGCACAGATTTTGGGACTGTTATCCTTTTTATTCGAAAAAAAGGCGCCCATGTTCAAAAGAACGGCGAGCCTGGATAAAGAAGCGTGGAATCAGCATCAGTATTTTTACCAGTTTGGAAATTCCGTCAATGTAAGAAAAGAGCTTTCCAGCCCTGAAAGCAGGCTTGCATTTTCAAATTTTACGAAACTTTATTTTCAAAAGAACAGCTTTCATTATCTGAAAGAATTGGGAGAGCAAAATAAAGCGAAAGAATATCTAAGATTTGCGGTCAATGCATTGGTACAATATTCTGAGGACGATTATGTTCCTGCCAAAAAAGGGCCGTTAAGCCATTATGGAACTTACAATTGGGAAACCCGGAGATATTATTATACGGTGGTCGATTTCCCGGAATGTTACCGATCTCCGCTTCTTAACATTATCCTTTTCGGAAATGATAAAAACCGTAAGATGGATTCAAATCTTGAATTCTACAGTAAAAAGGAACAGTTCTGGAGCTCAGATTATTACTATTCTGCCAATGAAATGAAGAAGGTGGAATCGGAAAATAACAACAATTCAAATGTGTCAGAAGCGTCTTCTCATCAAAATCAACAGCATGGCGCTTTAGACAATATTATAGGAGCATTCAAGAATATTTTTGGCTCGAATAAAGAAAAACCGACTGTTTCTCAACATAAAAAAGAAGAATCTGCAATAATTTCTGAGTCAAATCCTTCAAGGCTTGAACTTTATCCTGAATTTTGGGATGAAACACCACAAGCTTATATCCAGCTTTTGATGCAGGCGAGAATGGATCTGGTGATGAAATTTGCTTATGAAAATCTTTCCAATCATTCTCTATATAAAGATTTATTACAAAAAATTGAGCCTCAAATGATGATTCAGCTGTTGAATAAATCTTCAAAATATCCGCAAAATTTAGGTTTTGAGGCATTAAACGAAAAGAAGGAAGAATTAAAGCAGATTCAAACTTTTGTAGCACAAATTTTAGTTTGCGAAAACGAACAGGCAAGAAGCTGGGCAAAAGAAGCTATTGAAAACAATACTCAATATTTTCTGGAATCTACAGATTTTATCATGCATTTAATCATGCATTCACGGAAAGAATCTAATGAATTTATCAATAACTTACTTCAAAAAGCATCTTTATCTGAGGAAAGGCAACAATCTGTGCTTGGAAAAGTAATCATTGAGTTGCTTTCTCTGGAAAATAACGACAAAAACAATAAAATCGCTGAATCTGCTACTAAGAAGCTCAAAATAACAGCTTTCTCTAATTTTTCTGAGATCAGCTGGGAAATTGTCGCCCAATTACTGACTTCTCCGTTGAATAACAACAGGTTTTTGGCAAGTGAAATTCTGCTTTCCAAATCTCAAAAATATCCGGTAACAGAAATTCCTCTTTCAATTATTGAATTATTATTGAATAACGAAAATGAATCTGTAAGACAAAACGGAGTCAGTCTTTTAAATCAATATCCTAAAGAAGAAATCGGGAGAAACTGGTCACAGATTCTTGCGTTACTTTCTTCAAATTATAAGGAAGTTGCGGAGAATGTATTTACATTAAACGATCATTTGGGAGTTCAGTCTGAAAATCAATTACAGATTGTTGAAAAGTTATTTGAAATGTTGATGAGAGAACAGCAATTTGAAGATTCTCATCAGTTGTTTAGAGATTATCTTGAAAAAACGGCTCCGAAATACATTGACAATATTCCTGTAAAATGGATTCTCAGGATATTGTTTGCAGACAGCGTGAAAAACCAGCTTTTCGGCTTAGAATTGCTTAAAAAAGTAGATGATAACGACAAATTCACGTTAAAACAGGTAATTTCTCTTGCAAATCACGAGTTTTTAGCGGTAAGACAATGGTCGTGGAATTTCTATAAAAATAATATTGAGAGAATTAAATCAGATCGTAATCATGCGTTGGGAATTCTGGATGCAAAATGGGATGACAGCAGGGAGTTTGCGTTTCATTTCTTCCAAAATGAATTCAAAGATGAAGATTGGGATACGGACTGCTTAGTCGGAATTGCAGATTCCGTGCGTTCTGATGTCGAAAATTTTGGTAAAAATCTGATCATGAAGTTCTTCAAAAAAGAACACGGGTTGGAGTATCTTACGAAACTGAGCCAGCATCCGAGCCAGAATATTCAGCTTTTCGTAACCTCATATCTTGAAGAATATGCAAGTAATCAGCCTGAAAAATTGAAAGAACTGGAGTTTTATTTCCGTTCTGTACTTTCGAGGGTGAATAAGGCGAGAACTGCTAAAAACAGAATTTTCATTTTCTTAGAAAAAGAAGGAAGAAAAAATATAGAATCTGCAGAAACAGTCAGCAGGATTTTAGATGATCTTTCGGCAACGACCGCTATTCAGGATAAAGCAAAATGCATTGATATTATTTCTGAACTGAAAATGATCTATCCTCAACTGAATGTTCATCTTCAATTAATTTCTTAAGCTATGTTATTCGATTATAAATTTCATAAAGATACTGCCATTACGAACTCTGCAACGAGTACGCAGATGAGCTTTTCCCCCGATCTGCAAAGAGATCCGACGTTTTTTGTAGGCAAGCTGAATAAAAAAATTCCGTTTCGTGAAGCAATTTCCGCGTTGCATGATGTGGTGGTTTCCGATCTTCGCTTTAAGCCGAAAGATAAAACGGAATACAAGGAATGGGCTGCAGAGCAGGAAAAACTTTGGCTGAGTGATTACATGGCTGAATTTCAAATCGAAGAAGTCAAAAAAAGATTGGCGGAAGTAAGAGGGGAGCTTGATCAGGTGTACAAAGAAAAAAACAGGGTTTTAGGTCCTTTCAATACGGCTAAGAAAGCATATTTTGATTATCTGTATCAAAAAGATAAAGACGCTTGGTTTGTTCTGGATCCGGTAATTACGGTTCATCCCGATGAAGTTTTCTTTGAATGTTTCAGTCAGGACGAATCTACCTATGGAAAGCTAAGCAGCAGTTATAATGTTTTCACAGAAATCAATGAATTTAAATGTGGAACGACGAATATCGATTATTCGGCGGCACTTTATAATGAATTCCAGAAAATAAGGGATTATAAAGACACGGAATTTAAGATCGATCCTTCCGGTTTTGAAGCACTTACTACAAACGAGGAAGTGTATAAAGAAGAAAAAATCGACTTGCCGGATTCCTGGGTGCGTGGATTTTTACAGGTAAGCTCTGCAATGACTTTGCCTGCTACTACTTTTGATCTTCATCCGATGGATATTTTCAGTATTTGTCAGTTTTTAAGAAGATTCAAAGAGAAAAAAGGACCGAGAGCACTACGTTTTATTTTGGAACCCGGAAAACCGATTCAGGCAGTTTTTGAACCTTGGTACGAAACGCTTACTTTTCACCGCTCAATTTATACAGGGTCGGAAAGCAAGACGATCAGAATTTGGGGGAGAAGAAGATTGTTGATCTTAGAAAGATTAATTCCGATTGCTAAAAATTTCAGAGTGGTTTTATTAGGAAACGGTTTGCCTTCATTCTACATTGCAGATTTAGGCGATATGGCTTTCACTTTAGGACTTTCAGGATGGACAACCAATGACTGGAGCAGAGCGGGTAATTTTGACCTGATGGCTCCGAGAGGTCAAGTAGATTTAATGACTCAGGAAAAAGTATTCAGTACTTTGAAAGAAACATGGTTTGGAACTACAGCTGAACTTTCGAAAAAACTGAATCTTGATACGGCTACCATTTCGGCTTCATTAACGTCTTACACGCAGGCTGGAAGAGTAATTTATGATCTCAATATGGGATTGTACAGAGTTCGTGAACTGACTCAGGATCCTTTGGATACGAAACAATTGCGTTTCTCAAGCCCGCAAGAAGAAAAAGCGGATAAGCTGATTTCTGAAGATAAAGTGAAGATCAGATACGACGTAAAAAATGATATTCTCAACATTCAGGGAACCATAAAAGAAAGCAATTTTACCTACAAAACGGAAGCTTCTATTGATAAAGACCAGCGATTGATTGGCGGAAATTGCCAATGTGGTTTTTATCAGTCCAACGGTTTAAGACAAGGACCTTGCGAACATATTCTGGCAACAAGAATGATGATCAACAGGAAATAATACAACTGATTTTCTATACTAATTTACAAGGAAAGGTTTTGCCTTTCCTTTTTCTATTTCTGAATAAAATTCTGTACCCATAAAAATACCAACTTCTGTATCTGTACCTAAATAATAATACGCTGTACATTTGTTGAAGTAAAGCGGGTAATATGGAAACACATCTTCTACAAAACAATCGGCTTCACTATGCTGAGGTCTACGCATCGGATATTTTTGAACTGAAAAATCTTTTTCTTCAAAAATTTAATGTACATAAAATCAATGAAAACTTCGGGATTCCTTTTCTCTTGGCTAAAAATAAAAATACGGTCTTCGCTTTTGCAAGCCTTATTCTGAATCCGAAAAATGAAACCGATTTTTTAATTCACACTGATCAGGCTTTTAATCATGAAGAAAGAAAGCAGTTTATGATGACGGCTAAAGAATATTTCAGCAGGAATAATTCTGAAAATTTTCGAAATCCTTTGCAGCTGAAAAGTAATATTGAACGGATGATTAATTGGCTGAATGATTAAAAAAGGTCTTTTAAAATCGTAAATTTACTTAAAACAGATCCTGATGTCTAAAGATGTTCTTTACCTCAAAATTGCAAAATCTGTCACAGAACAGATTAAAAGCGAAACCTTACAATTCGGAGATAAATTGCCTTCACTGAGAAGTGCTCAAAAATTGTACAATGTAAGTTTAAACACTGTAAAACAGGCTTACATGGAGCTGGAAAGCCATTCTCTGGTAGAATCTCGCCCAAAATACGGATATTTTGTGAGCCAGACTTCACAAAGAAAGCTGGCACTTCCGTCGATTGCAAAAATGAAGGTTTCTGAAACAAAAAATTCTCCCGAAGATCTTATTGATAAAGTTTTCGGAACGATTGCGGGAAAAGATATGACACAGTTTGCATTGGGAATTCCCGGTGAAAGTTTTCTCCCGCTACCAAAGCTGAAGAAATCCATGATTAATGTGATTAAAAGCAAAAATGACAGCGGAACAGATTACGAACCGGTTCAGGGAAATGAGCATCTACGTCGTGAAATCGCAAAATGGGCAATGGTTTTGGAAGGAAAAATCACGGAAAATGATCTGGTGATCACCTCCGGTGCGATGAATGCGGTTTACAACTGTTTGATGGCAGTCACCAAACCCGGAGACTGGGTGGCGGTGGAAAGCCCGGTTTATTTTGGAGTTTTGCAGGCTATTCAGTTATTAGGTTTAAAAGCGGTGGAAATTCCAACGCATCCGATTAACGGAGTAGATTTAGACGAATTAAAAAAAGTTCTTCCCAAGTTATCTGCATGCTGTTTTGTAACGAATTTTAATAACCCGCTCGGTTTTCAGATGCCGGATGAAAGCAAGAAAGAATTGGTAAGATTAATTACGGAATATAATGTTCCATTGATTGAAGATGATATTTACGGAAACGTCTATTTCGGGGCAGAAAGACCAAAGCCGTGCAAGTTTTACGATGAAGCGGGATTGGTGATGTGGATCGGTTCTGTGACGAAAGTTCTGGCACCTGGATATCGTGTCGGTTGGGTGGCTCCCGGGAAATTTAAGGATAAAATTATTCGTCAGAAATTGGTGCAGACCGTTTGCAGTCCGTCGTTGTATTCGGATGTGATTGCGGATTTTCTGGAGCATGAGCGTTACGATCATCACTTGAGGATGTTCAGGAAAAAGCTGTATGCCAATTACCTTCAGATTCAAAAATCGGTGGCGGCATATTTTCCTGATAATACGAAGGTTTCCGAACCGAAAGGAGGGTTTATGTTGTGGTTGGAATTAGATAAGAGGATTTGTACGGAAGATCTTTATGATGAAGCTTTTAGTCAGAAAATCAATTTTGCACCGGGAAGAATGTTTTCTCAGTATAATCAGTATCAGAATTGTTTACGGTTAAATTATGCTTTGGAATGGACGGATCGTGTAGAAAGCGACCTCGAAAAATTAGGAAAAATGATTAAAAACAGATTTTAAATTAAATATAAAAAGGATGAGTGATAATAATAATGAAGTGAAAATTGTTGATTACGAATCTCAATTTCAACAGAATTTCAGGGATTTAAATGAAGAGTGGATCAGTAAATTTTTTAAAATGGAAGCGAGCGACTATAAAATGCTCGACAATCCTGAAGATTATATCATCAACAAAGGAGGACACATTGTTTTTGCACTTCTGAATAATGAAGTAGTAGGAACCTGTGCTCTTATAAAAACTTCCGAAGATCCGTTGGTTTTCGAACTGGCAAAAATGGCGGTAAGCCCTAAAGCACAAGGAAAAAAGATTGGTTATCTCATCGGTCAGAAATTGATTAATAAAGCAAAAGAATTAAAGGCAAAAGAAGTTTTTCTGGAAACAAATTCTGTCTTAGTTCCTGCCATTAAACTTTACGAAAAGTTAGGCTTTCAGCACATTCCCGTAATCGATTCTCCTTACGAGAGAGCAGACACTAAAATGATTTTAGATCTAAGTATTTAGATACTTTTTATTTTGTTAAAGAGGAAGCACACAGATTTTCGGTGTGCTTTTTTTGTTTTTAAAAAGGATTCGTATTGAAAAAATCATAATGATGTTTATTATAAAGATGTCACAAATCAGACCCAAACAATGGTGTTTTTAATGTTGAATTGTGACAGTCTATTATGTACAACAAAATCATTATACCTTCTCACTAAAAACAAACAAACAAAAAATAGTGTTTTTCCTCTTTTTTATAATTGTCTTATAACTAACTTTGTTACAAAACCTTATAAAATTAAAAAAATGAAAACTCCAATTTTGTTTAAGAATTTACTTTCGTATTTCGGTGCGCTTATTTTAGCTGTTTTTTCACTGTGTGTTATTCGTTGCACGCCGCCACCGCCAACTCCGCCGCCTCCTGCAAGTGATACCTATAAAAGCAAACTGATTACAAAAGAAGAAGCACGTGTTCTTTTTGACGAATACTCCAGAACCAACAACATGGTCCTTACCAAAGCCCGAAACGGAAATCCCGATTCGCGTTGGTATTGGTTTTCTCTGGAAGAGATGGAAGGCTACATTCAATATGTAAAAGAAAATGCAGACAAGCAAAACCTGAAAGATGTGGGAATAAGAATTTATTTGGGTAAATATCCTGAAAATCAACCGAAAGAAAGAATGGCAAAGCCTGAGTTTGCGGGTTACCAAACGGTATTTTTAATGCCTACATCAAAAATGACCCAGGATTCTATCAGTAGTCGACAAAGAAGAGGTGTTATTACGGATGAGAATCAGGATGTGGAAAATATTCAGCCTATGAATATGATGAATCTTTCGCCACCACCGAACTCGATGACAAGCACAATGAATTAAAATAAAATAACCATGACTTGGAATGTAGAATTAGAAAAACAAATCTGGATGGTAATTTTGGTTATCATGATGATTTTAGTAGCAATCCGCTCCAGAAAAATAGATAAAGTAAATTACTTTTTTTTTGCAGGATACATTCTTTTATCTGTGACAGATTTCTTTTTCTATTTCTACGCCAAGTTTACCAAATCATTTACAGAAAAGTTTTTCAGTGTTTTTATTATAGCCGTCTTTTTTCTGTATCTGCTGTATTATTTTAAATTATTGTATGTCATTGTTTTAAAAAAAATACAGATTGTCATTCTCACTTGTTTTGTTTTAACGATTGTGGTAATGCTTTATCTTGATAATGGATTATTTGAGCATCTTTCTTTTAATATGTTTTACATTAATATTCTTTTATTAACGTTTTCAATCATATTATTTCTGTATCAAACCTTTAATTCGGATAAAATATTTGAGATTAAAAGTTATCTTCCTTTTTGGATTTCTGTAGGCTTGCTGATTTTTTATATTGGAATTATTCCGATTTTTTATTTCAGGACATCTGTTGAGTCCGACATATACTTTTTTATTTTATTTTTATTAAACCTTATCAGTAGTGCAGTTATTGCTGCTGGACTATTTTGGAGCAAGCAGGATAAAACTTAACAAGTCGAATTTAAAAGTATGGAAAAAAATAATTTGATTATTATTTTCACGATTACACTATTTATAATTGTCTTAACGATGATTTTCGTTTACGTAATTTTCATTCAGAAAAAAACGACTTTGCTCATAAAACAGAAAGAAAAAGATATGCGGTTTGAAAAAGAATTGGCAACTTCTCAAATCGAAATGAAAGAACAAACACTTAATTATATCGGTCAGGAATTACACGATGATTTGGGACAAAAGCTTTCTGTCGTACGATTGCGGCAAAACCAATTGATTGCTAAAATGAAAGATTCAGAAAAGGAAGAATTGGTAGAATTAAACCAATTATTAGGCGAATGCATTCAGGATATTCGAGCTTTGTCTAAAACTTTAATTACAGAACAGATAATTCATTTCGGTTTGATTGAATCTTTAGAAAGAGAAATAAATAAAATCCGTAAGCTGAGATTGCTGAAAATTGAACTGATTACCCAAAAGCATGATGTTGATATTTCGCCAAAACACGGTCTTATTCTTTTCAGGATTATTCAGGAAAGCATCAACAATATTCTGAAGCATTCCAAAGCTAAAAATGTGTCGATAGAAATTGAGGAGAATTATCAGAAACTAAGCATTAAAATTAATGACAACGGGAAAGGTTTTAATACGCAAACCGTAAAAGACGGATCCGGACTGAAAAATATGGAGCTGAGAGCGAAAATCATTCATGCAGAATTTTCAATCATTTCCGAGATCAATAAAGGTACACAGACATCTATTATTTATTACAAAAATCAGCCATGAAAACAATCCCTATCGCAATTGTTGACGACCATACACTAATGTCGAAAGCATTGGAAAATATGATTGCCGAAAACCCACAATACAAGGTCGTGATGAATCATCCCAATGGTGAAGATTTTATCGAAGCATTAGAAAAGACGGCCGATTTGCCTGCTGTCGTTTTAATGGACATCAACATGCCCTTTAAAAACGGAATAGAAACCACAGAATGGCTTTCTGGACATTATCCGGACATCAAAGTAATCGCTCTTACGATGGAAGATGACGAGAAAGTCTTAATTAAAATGCTGAAAGCTGGTGCAAAAGGATATTTACTGAAAGATATGCAACCTTCAATATTGTTTCAGGCAATCGATACGGTTTTTGAAAAAGGAAGTTTTTATACCGATTTTGTTGCCCAGAAATTATTAAAAGTAAAAACTGAGGATTTAAAAAACCAATCTCTTCTTTCGGAACTTAAAGAAAGAGAAATTGAGTTTATAAAATTGGCCTGCAGCGAACTTACCTATAAAGAAATTGCTGACAAAATGTGTCTGAGCCCCAAAACTATTGATGGTTACAGAGATTCTGTTTTTATCAAGCTGGATATCAAAAACAGGGTCGGTCTTGTACTTTTTGCAATGAAACACAATCTATGCTGATTTCAAAAAAGAAAGAGTTTCAATTTCTAAAACTCTTTCTTATTTTCTGAACATTTCCGTATGCGGAATATTGTCTTCCAGGTATTTTTTTCCGGTATCTTCAAAACCGAAATAAGAATAAAATTTCAACAGATAATCCTGAGCAGAAATTCTTACTTCAGAAGTTTTAAATCTGTTTTCTATCGTTTCAACGGCGTATTGGATTAATTGTTTGCCTAAATTTTTTCCTCTTCCTTTTTCTGAGGTTAAAACTCTTCCAATCGATGTTTCGCTGTACTTAATTCCTTTATCAAAAATCCTGCAGTACGCTAAAACCATATTATCCTGTTCTGCCCAAAGATGAATCGCTTTTTCATCATAACCATCCAGATCATGATAGGGGCAATTTTGTTCAACCACAAAAACGTCAATTCTCGCTTTGATGATTTCGTGAAACTCAGGAACAGTTAATTCATCAAAACTTTTTATTTTCCAGATTATATTACTCATCGAAACTTACGCTGTTATTTTCTAAAAACTCATTGGTGGCCTGTATGAAGTTTAAAATTTCTTCACAACCTTCCTTCTTTTCTGCTGATGTTAAATAAGTTTCAGGAAGATCTTCCCAGGTTTTTAAAAGCTCATTTTTATAGGCTTCTACATTTTGAATGGCAACATTCGGCTTCAGTTTGTCGGCTTTTGTAAAGACAATCGAAAATGGAACCCCGCTTTCTCCGCACCATTGGATAAATTCCAGATCAATTTTCTGCGGACTGTGTCTTGAATCTACCAAAACAAAAAGATTCACCAGATTTCTTCGGTTAAGAATATAATTGGTAATCAGCTTTTCGAAATCTTTTCGCTGAACTTTTGAAACTTTTGCGTATCCGTAACCCGGCAAATCGGTAAGATACCAGTTTTCATTAACTAAAAAATGATTGATGAGCTGCGTTTTTCCCGGCGTACCCGATGTTTTTGCTAAATCTTTGTGATTCATCATCGCATTGATCAGCGAAGATTTTCCTACGTTTGATCTTCCGATGAATGCGTATTCCGGCATATTCGGTTCGGGGCATTCCTGCCATTTTCCGCTGCTTTTTACAAACGTTGCTGTTTTAATAATCATTTTCTTGAATTTTATTTAGAAAAATAAACCATTAAGAAAGTCTTAATGGTTTGTCTTTTTATACTTTATCTTTTATCCAGTTGTAAAGAATTTCATTGAATTCATCTGGCTTTTCCATCATTGCAGCATGCCCGCATTTATCGATCCAGAATAAATCTGAATTGGGTATAAATTTGTGCATATCTTCTGCAACTTCAGGCGGTGTTACATTATCCTGTTTTCCCCAGATCAGACACGTAGGTCTTAAAATTTTAGGAAGATCGTTCAGCATATTGTGTTTGATGGCGCTTCTTGCCAACATTACCGTTTTAATTCCTTTCATACGGTCATTTACAACACTGAAAACTTCATCTACCAAATCTTCGGTTGCTACAGCGGGATCATAGAAAACCTCCTCAGCTTTCTTCCTTATATATGAACGGTCGTTTTTTCTGGGAAAACTGTCACCAAAAGCTCTTTCGTATAAGCCGGAACTGCCTGTAAGAACAAGATTCTGAACAAGATCAGGTCTTGCCAGAGTTAATATTAAACCAACATGACCGCCCATAGAGTTTCCTACAATGGTAACCGGTTTGCCAATATTGGTTTCGATAAATTTAATGACATACTTTGCAATTGTGGTGAGATTGGTATTGAGTACGGGCAAATCGTAGATCGGCAATTGAGGTACATAAACCTTAAAACCTTTTTCTGAAAAAAAATTCACCATTTTATCAAAATTACTCAACCCACCCATTAACCCGTGCAAAAGCACAAGCGGGTGACCTTCTCCAGCTTCTATAAAGTTGTATTTCTTTTCTTTTTTTGTACTAAATCTCATAAGTTGCCTGTGTAAGCCTTGCAAAAATACAAATTAAACACCAAAAACATTTTGATATATCTAATTTAAACTAAAAATAATATAATAAAACTATTGTGGTATGAAAATTTAAAAATCTTTTTGCTATGCGATGAATAAATAGATCTTCTTTTATTTTGCCTTAAAGTTTTTATGTTGTTGATTATCAGTTAAAATCAAAACTTATTAACATTAAGTCAAAAAGTGGGAAAAAGTGGGAAGTTTTGGAAAAATATTTCTAATTTTGTCCCAAATGAGAAATTTCATTGGAACATATGAGTGCAAAATAGACGACAAAGGTCGCCTTAAAGTACCTTCATCGCTGATAAAGCAGATGGAGGATTTTGAGGATAAAACCTTTGTGGTAAAGCGTTCTGTGTTTCAACCGTGTCTTGAAGTTTATCCGATGAAAGCATGGGATAAGCTAATGGATAAGATTAATAAATTGAACAGATTCATCAAGAAAAATGCTGATTTTATCAGAATGTTTACAGCCGGGGTGAAAACTGTGGAGCTGGATGGAGCAGGAAGACTTCAGATTTCAAAAGATCTTACCCATTTTGCCAATCTTCATAAAGATATTGTAGTGACAAGTGCGGGAGAACTTTTTGAGATTTGGGATAAAGAAGCATACGAAAAAGTAATTGCGACCAACGAAAACGATTTTGCAGACCTTGCAGAAGATGTGATGGGCGCTTTTGATGAAGAATAATTAAAATAAGCACAAATAGCATGTATCACAACCCCGTTTTATTGAAGCAAAGTGTGGATGATTTGGTGACGAATCCGGACGGTATTTATGTGGACTGCACATTTGGTGGCGGTGGACATTCCCGCGAAATTGTAAGCAGGCTTTCCGAAAAAGGGAAATTATACGCATTTGATCAGGATTTGGATGCGCTCGAAAATAAGCTTGATGACCCTAAATTTACTTTAATCAACCAAAATTTCAGATTTCTTGAAAACTCTTTACTGATGTATGGCGTTTCTCAGGTCGACGGAATTTTAGCTGATCTTGGCGTTTCTTCTCATCAGTTTGACGAAGCAGACAGAGGTTTTTCTACAAGAAGCAATGCGCCGCTTGATATGAGAATGAATGTCATGCAGAGTCTTGATGCCAAAAAAGTCATCAACGAATATGACGAAGAAGCTTTAGCAGATATTTTCTACTACTATGGTGAATTAAGAGAAGCTAGAAAATTGGCCCGGGATATTGTTCATCACAGAAAAACCAAAAAAATAGAGACTACCGAAGATTTGAAAAAGCTCTTCAGTTATCTTCCGCCACATAAAGTGAATAAATTTTATGCGCAGTTGTTTCAGGCAATAAGAATTGAAGTCAATCAGGAGCTTGAAGTTCTGAAAGAAATGCTGGTTCAGTCTTATAATATTTTAAAACCGGGGGGAAGATTGGTGATTATATCTTATCACTCTCTTGAAGACCGTCTGGTAAAAAGATTTTTGAAAAACGGAATGTTTGAAGGCGAGCCTGAAAGAGATATTTACGGAAATTATAAAAAAGCATTTGAGCTGGTAAAAAGTAAAGCGATTATCCCTGATGATAAGGAAATTGAAGAAAACTCAAGAGCAAGAAGCGCTAAAATGAGAACAGGAATAAAAATATAAAAGTGAATGAGTGAATTGTTAATGGTGAATTTTAAAAATTGACAATTGACCACGAAGTGAATTCACTGCAAAGCAAATTGACGTTAAATTGGCAAAAAGAACAACATACAAACCTCAAAAGAAACTCACTTTTATAGACATTATAAAAGGGAATTTCCTTAATAGGGATGAGATCAAGCTGTATTACAAATACTTCCTGTTGTTGTTTGTTTTGATGATGGCGATGATTTATAGTAATCATTTGGTCAACAAAAAAATAAAAATTGTTAATGCTTTAAAAGAAGAAACCGAAGAATACAAATCAAGAAATGCTTACGCACAAAGTAAACTGATCAAAGTAAAAATGGAATCTGAATTAGGGAAAGAAGTTGCCTCAGATTCGCTTATGACTTTGGAGAGTCACCCGCACAAATTGTTAATAAAATTGGACAGTACCGATGCAAAAACAAAATGATTACGATAACAAAAGAAAGAAGACATTGCGATGGGGTTACCTTTTCGCAACTGTTGCTTTATGCGTATTTGTAATGTTTTTAGCGAGAATAGTTATTCTTCAGAATACCAATGTACAGGAAATTAAAGATGATTATATCAACAATAATTATCGTACCGCAACTTTAAAAGCTGCCAGAGGAAATCTATATGCTTCAGACGGATCTATTTTGGCAACAACCGTGATGCGCTATGACATTTATCTTGATTTTAAAACGATAAAGGATACGGTTTACAGCAATAACATCGGTGCACTTACCGATTCTTTGAGCAAAATGTTCGGAAAATCGCGAGCAGATTTCAGAAAAAGATTTGATGAACAGAAAAAGAATAAAAACCAATATTATTCTTTGGTGAAAGGGCTTGATTTTGATCAGTACGACAGAATCCGAAAGTTCCCGATTTTTAAAAGAGGTAAAAATAAAGGAGGATTTATTGTTGACAGAAACTACAAACGTGAACTGGCTACTTCAGAAATTGGTTCAGGAACAATAGGAATTGATAATGGTGTTGCAAAAGCTGGTCTTGAAGGAGCATTTTCAAAATATCTTACAGGAATTGACGGAAGCAGACTAGAACAAAGAGTAAATTCTTCTCAATGGAAACCGATTGATTATTGGAAAGTAAACGAGCCGGTTGATGGACAGGATGTTTACACGACTTTAGATCTTAGAATTCAGGATATTGCACATTCGGCATTGCAGAAACAGCTTATCAATTTCGAAGCAAAACACGGAACGGTTATCGTGATGGAAGTTGAAACCGGGAAAGTTCGTGCCATGGTTAATCTTAGAAGAGATGACGAAGGAAATTATGTTGATGCCTACAATTATGCAATAAAAGATAACATCGAGCCGGGATCAACATTCAAAGTTGTTTCGCTTTTAGCCGCAATGGATGACGGTTTTATTGATGAAAATACAACGGTAGATGTAGGAAACGGAATTTGGGTGTATGCAAAACAGAGAATTACAGACGGTCATGGAGGCGGAACTTATGATATTTCTGATGTTTTAGCAAAATCAAGTAACGTTGGTACGGCTAAGTTGATTACAAAATATTATGCCGACAAACCTGAAATTTTCTTAGATCACTTAAGAAGATGGAAGTTATTCGATAAAATGGATATTGAACTTCCGGGAATTACTAAGCCGAAAGTTTTAACCCCAAAACATAAAAGATGGAATGCCGCAACTTTAGCATCAATCGGTTACGGATATTCTACCAATATCAATCTGCTTCAGCTAGCCACTTTTTATAATGGTGTTGCCAATAAAGGTAAAATGGTGAAGCCTCTTTTCATCGACAAAATCATGCAAAACGGAAAAGTTACTTTTGAAGCCCAGACTCAGGTAATGGTTAAAAAAATGGCTTCCGAAAAAGCATTGAAAATGATGACCGATGCGCTGACAAAAGCTGTTGAGAAAGGAACCGGAAGAAGTATTTTCACTCCCAATTTAAAAATGGCTGGAAAGACAGGAACCGCAAGATTTGAATACTGGCTTCCTGGACCAATGAAATATAGGGCTTCATTTGCAGGTTTTTATCCGGCAGATAGTCCGAAATATACTTGCTATGTAATGATTAGTGAACCTAATACAGCAAAAGGTTTTTATGGAGGAACGGTTTCAGCACCGGTATTTAAAGAAATTGCAGGTAAAACATTCTTAAAAACACCTCAAAATGTTGAAAAAGAAATGTTGGTCGATAAAAAAGTCAATCTGAATAAAATGGTTGAACCAAATGTAAAAGTAGCAGTAAACAATAAGCAAATGCCAAACGTGGTTGGATTAATCGGTAAAAACGTGATTCCGCAATTGGAAAATTTAGGATATCGTGTTGATTATAAAGGAGTAGGGAGAATTACAGAACAATTCCCGCTAGAAGGCACAACCATCAGTAAAAACCAGAGAATTTATTTGTCTCTGCAGAATTAAAAGAGAGTCTTGAAAGGACCACTTAATAAAGTATAGGATGAAATCCTATTAAACAAATAAGGAAGATTTAAAATAAAAGCATCAGAAAATGCAATTAGTTGAATTATTAAACAGAATTCCGGTTTTAGAAAGTCATGGTGAAAACAACCGTGATATTTCTGCATTGGTTTTCGACAGCAGAAAAGTTTCGGAAAATTCACTGTATATCGCAGTGAAAGGAACAGTTGCGGACGGACATTCATTTATTGCATCGTCGATTGAGAAAGGCGCAAAAACAATTGTTTGTGAAGATTTACCGGAGAGTTTGGATGAAAACATTACCTACATCAAAGTAAAAGATTCATCAAAAACTTTGGCCCATTTGGCTTCTAATTTTTTTGGAAATCCTTCTGAAAAATTAAAATTAATTGGTGTTACAGGAACAAATGGTAAGACTTCTGTTTCTACGTTGTTGTTTGATGTTTTTAAAAATTTAGGCTATAATTCGGCGCTGCTTTCTACAGTAGAAATCAGAATCGGAGAAGAAATAATTCCTGCAACACATACTACGCCGGATGTGATTACGATTAATCAGATTTTGGCTAAAGCGGTTGAATCAGGATGCGAATTTGCCTTCATGGAAGTAAGTTCACACGGAATTTCTCAAAACAGAATCGAAGGTTTACACTTCAAAATTGCCGGTTTTACGAATCTTACACATGATCATTTAGATTATCATAAAACGTTTGACGATTATTTAAAAACGAAAAAAAGATTTTTTGATGAACTAAATGACGAAGCTGTGGCTATCACAAATTTGGATGATAAAAACGGAAATGTGATGCTTCAAAATACCAAGGCTACGAAAAGATCTTACGCTTTGAAAACGATGGCAGATTATCACGGAAGACTTTTGGAAGTTGATTTTAATGGAATGCTGCTCAATTTCAACGGAAAAGAATTCTGGACAACTTTGACGGGTAAATTCAATGTTTACAATTTGTTATTGGTTTTTGGAATTGCTGCGGAATTAGGTTTTGAGCAGGAGGAAATTCTTCAGGCAATCAGCAAATTAAAAAGAGTTTCCGGAAGATTTGAAACCTTTAAATCCGATGGCGGAATTTTCTTCATCGTCGATTATGCACACACTCCGGATGCGCTTGAAAATGTTTTAGATAGCATTAACGACATCAGAACGAAAAACGAAAGATTAATCACGGTTTTCGGTTGTGGAGGAGACAGAGATCATGCAAAAAGACCTGAAATGGGGAATATTGCTACAAAGAAATCAACTTTGGCGATCATCACTTCAGACAATCCAAGAACGGAAGATCCTGCTGTGATTATAAAAGAGATTGAAGCTGGTGTTGAACCTCAGAATTTCAGCAAATACACTTCAATTCCCGACAGAAGAGAAGCGATAAAAATGGCGATAAAATTTGCCGAACCGAAAGACATCGTTCTCGTTGCCGGAAAAGGCCACGAAAATTATCAGGAAATCAATGGTGTAAAACATCATTTTGATGACAAGGAAGTGATCAATGAGCTTTGGAAGCTTATGAGCAAATAAATTTAAGCATTAAACCTTAAACCATAAACTTTGAACTAAATGTTATACTATCTATACGAATATCTAACGAGTCAAGGCATCCACATTCCGGGAATGGGAATGTTGAGGTATATTTCGTTCCGTGCGGGAATGGCGGTTTTGCTTTCATTAACGATTGCTTTGGTTTACGGTAAAACCATCATCAATTACCTGAGAGGAAAACAAATGGGTGAATTGGTGCGTGATTTGGGATTAGACGGCCAAAAACAAAAAGAAGGAACTCCTACAATGGGAGGACTTATCATTATTTTGGCAACCATTATTCCGGTTTTGCTGTTTACGAGAATTACCAATATTTACATTGTTCTCCTGATCGTTACGGTGATTTGGATGGGAGCAATTGGTTTTCTGGATGATTATTTAAAGAAGATCAAAAAAAATAAAGACGGACTTAGCGGAAAATTCAAAATTGTAGGTCAGGTCGGTTTAGGGCTAATTATCGGAGTTACAATGTATTTCCATCCTGAAGTGACGGTTAAAAGAAAGTATGCTGATGCAAAAGTAGTCAATAGAAATAATGTTGAACAAAACTTTATGCCAACAGAAAAGATTACGGTTTCTACAGTTCCATTTACCAAAAATAATGAGTTCGATTACAGCGGAATTTTGTTTTGGATGGATGACGCGGAAGCTCACGAATGGGCATGGATTGTTTTCATTCCTATTGTAATTTTTATTGTAACAGCGGTTTCCAACGGAGCCAATATTACAGACGGAATTGATGGGCTCGCCGCAGGAACAAGTACAATTATTCTTCTGGCTCTTGCATTTTTTGCCTACGTTTCCGGAAACATCATTTTTGCGGATTATCTCAACATTATGTTCCTTCCGAATATGGGGGAAACCACCATTTTTGCGGTCGCCATGGTCGGTGCAGTGATTGGTTTCTTCTGGTATAATACATATCCTGCTCAGGTTTTCATGGGTGATACAGGAAGTTTAATGTTGGGTGGTGTCATTGCTGTTTTGGCCATTATTTTAAGAAAAGAACTGATGATTCCTGTGCTTTGCGGAATTTTCTTGATTGAAAATGTTTCGGTAATGCTTCAGGTGGTTGTCTTTAAATACAGAAAAAGAAAATTCGGGTTAGAATATGCCCAAAATAACAGATTGTTTAAAATGTCTCCGCTTCATCATCATTATCAGAAAGAAGGATTTCACGAAAGTAAAATCGTTAACAGGATGATTATCATCGGAGTTATGTTGGCAATTGTGTGTCTAATTACGTTGAAGATGAGATAAAAAGGTTGTATTAAGTAAAAAGTATTAATGTAAAAGAAATTAAGAATACATTATACGTTTTACATTTTACATTTTACAAAAAGCAAGTTTATGAAAATAGTTGTTTTAGGAGGTGGAGAAAGCGGTTGTGGTGCTGCTTATTTGGCTAAAAAGAAAGGTTTGGAAGTATTTCTTTCAGACAAAGGAGCCATTAAGGATCACTATAAACAATTTTTAGCGGAAAATGACATTGAGTTTGAAGAGGAAAACCACGATGAGGAAAGAATACTCAATGCCGACTGGATTGTAAAAAGTCCGGGAATTCCGAAAAAGGCTGAAATGATTAATAAAATTCATGAGAGAGGAATCAGACTTTCTTCTGAAATTGAGTTTGCTTCGGAATTTACTGATGCAAAAATCATTGCCATCACAGGAAGTAACGGTAAAACAACAACAACGTCTTTGATTTATTATATCCTGAAAAATGATGGATTAAATGTAGGTTTGGGCGGAAACATCGGTTACAGTTTTGCAAAGCAGGTTGCTGATGAAAACCATGAATATTATGTTTTGGAGGTAAGTTCTTTCCAGTTGGATGATATTCAGAATTTCAGACCGTATATTTCTTTGTTGCTGAATTTGTCTAAAGATCATTTGGATCAGTACAACTACAACTATGAAGAATACGCATTGGCAAAATTCAGAATTGCTGAAAATCAGGAGAATGATAATTTTTTCATCTACAATAAAGATGATGAAATGAGTAAGCATATTCTTGAAAAACTTGAAATAAAAGCGAAAATGATTCCTTTTTCAACCAACGAAAAATTGTCTGAAGGAGGTTTTGTGGAAGGAGAAAATATCGAAGTAAACTTTAAAGATAAATTCTCAATGAAAATTGATGAGTTGTCTTTATTGGGAAATCATAATGTTGCCAACAGTTTAGCGGCTTCAATTGCGGGTAAAATATTGGAAATCAATAATGAAAGTATCAGAAATTCATTGATGACTTTTCAGGCAGTTGAACACAGACTGGAATTTGTCACTGAAATTGACGGAGTAAAATTCATCAACGACAGCAAAGCAACGAACGTCAACGCAGCATATTACGCTTTAGAAAGCATGAAAAATCCAACAGTTTGGATTGTCGGAGGTGTAGATAAAGGAAATGACTATACCGAAATTGAGGACTTAGTCAAAAGAAAGGTAAAAGCAATTGTTTGCTTAGGAATTGATAACCAAAAAATCATCGATTTCTTTAAAGACAAAAAAGAATTTATTTACAGCACTTCGAGTATGGAAGAAGCCGTAAAAACATCAAAATCTTTAGCCAAAAACGGAGATACGGTTTTATTGTCTCCTTGTTGTGCAAGCTTTGATCTTTTCAAAAGCTATGAAGACAGAGGTCGTCAGTTTAAAGAGCAAGTTTTAAAAGCCAATGGCAATTAGCCAAAAGCCAACAGCGAAAAATATGAACGAACAGAATATAGAAGAAAGCAGATTCGAATTTCTAAAGGGCGATAAAGTACTTTGGATGGTCATTCTTGTGATCTCCATTTTCTCTATTTTCCCGGTTTATTCTGCAAGTTCAAACCTTGAATATATTGTAAATAACGGAACCACAACCGGTCACGTCATGAAGCATATGTTCTTTGTGGTTTTAGGTTTGGCAATTATGAGAGTAGTTGGAACAGTGAAGTATGAATATATGGGAAAGCTCAGCAGTATTATGTTGGGTTTAATGATTATTCTGCTGATTGTCACGATGTTTACCGGACAGACAATCGACGGTGCGAGTGCTTCAAGGTGGCTGAAAATTCCGGGAACACCGATTTCGTTTCAGCCTTCATCTTTTGCTTTTTTAATGCTGATAATTTATCTGTGCAGATATTTAACCAAGAAAATAACGAGAGAAAGGCTTCCGATTGAGAACATCATGTATATTTTCGGACCGATTTTACTGGTTTTCGTATTGGTGGCAAAAGATAACGGTTCGACAGCTTTGATGATCTTAATGGTTTCTGTGATTGTTTTGGTTATCGGGCAGCTTCACTGGAAATACATTGCAGGATTTATTTCTGCTTCATTTATAGCGATTGTTTTGTTTTTATTGATTGCTTTAAATACCAATTTAATCGGCGGAAACCGTGTTCATACATGGATGAGCCGTATTGAAACCTTTACTTCAAGCAAAGCAAAAACTGCCGATGTTGATGATGAAAGTGTAAAAGCAAAAAATTATCAGGTCATGCAGGCAAAAGCTGCCATCGTTCACGGTGGAATTACCGGAATGGGACCAGGAAAGTCTGCTTTAAAGCAAATGCTTCCGCAATCTGCATCCGATTTTATTTTTGCGGTAATTGTTGAAGAATATGGTTTAATAGGAGCCGGATTTCTCATCAGTATGTATCTGATTATGATTGTCAGAATTGTCATGATTGCGAGTAAAATGCCCGCATTTTTCGGCTCGTTGCTCGTTCTCAGTCTCGGTGTGATGATTTTTATTCAGTTGGCTGTAAATATTGCCGTTGCTGTAAATCTGATTCCGGTTACAGGACAGCCGTTGCCGCTGATTAGTTATGGTGGAACGTCCATGTTGGTAACGTACATTCAGCTAGGAATTATTTTAAATATAAGCTCAAGAATCCAGATTTATGATGAAGAAGGAATGGGCAAAAAACAAAGCATTGCAGAAATAAATGACATTGCGTAAATATAAATGATGAATGATAATTTATAATTGATCTTCAAATCGCTTATCAATAATCATTTATCAATAATAAAAATTATGAACAAAAAACTAAAAGTATTGTTATCCGGAGGCGGAACAGGAGGACATATCTTCCCGGCAATCGCTATTGCAGATGAAATCAGAAAAAGATTTCCTGAAGCAGAGTTTTTGTTCATCGGAGCCAACGGAAAAATGGAAATGGAAAAAGTTCCGCAAGCTGGTTATAAAATAGAAGGATTAAATATCGCAGGTTTCGACAGAGGAAACTTGCTTAAAAATATTGGCTTGCCGTTCAAACTTATTTCGAGTTTGCTTAAAGCTAAAAAAATTATAAAAGAATTTAAACCAGATTTTGCTGTTGGAACGGGTGGTTTCGCAAGCGGACCGGCTCTGTTTATGGCTGCAAAAATGGGAATTCCGACTTTTATTCAGGAACAGAATTCTTTGCCTGGGAAAACCAATACGGCAAACGGTAAGAAAGCAACAGCAGTGTTTACGGCTTATCCGGATATGGAAAAATTCTTTCCACATTCAAAAGTTTTTTTCTTAGGAAATCCGATTCGTGAAAATATTGTTTCAGGAATGCAGGAAACTTCTCAGGCAAAAGAAAAGTTAGGTTTGGATAAAAATAAACTGACAATTCTTTCAGTGGGTGGGTCTTTAGGATCAAGAACATTGAATAACGGTTGGAAAGATAATTTAGATCAACTAAAAGAAAAAGGATATCAATTAATCTGGCAAACCGGAAAATTGGATTACAAAGAATTGAACAACGAATCTCAAATCTCGAATCTCGAATCTCAAATCCAATTAAAGGAATTCATCAAAGACATGGAAACCGCATATTCTGCAGCCGATGTTATTGTTTCAAGAGCGGGAGCGATTGCAATTTCAGAATTGGCAGTGGCACAGAAACCTGTTGTTTTGGTGCCTTTCCCTTTTGCAGCGGAAGATCATCAAACTAAAAATGCGATGAATCTGGTTGAAAAAAATGCAGCGAGAATGGTAAAAGACTCACAAATGAAAGAAAAATTCTGGACGACTTTATCAGAAATCTGCGAAAATGAAAATTTAAGAAGAGAAATGTCAGACAATCTGAAATATTTTGCTAAACCAAATGCAGCAAAAGAGATTGTGGATGAGATTTTTAAAATAATTAAGTAGGTGAAGGTTGTCATTCTGAATCTAGCGTAGCGAAATGAAGAATCTAAATCAAGATTCCTCGTTCCTCGGAATGACAAAATGATGTTTTAAATAATAAAATAGAGATAAAGATGATTGAGAGGATATATTCAAACTTCAAATCTCAAATAAAATAAAATGAACAATTTAGAAACATATCAAAATTTTTACTTCGTTGGAATCGGAGGTATCGGGATGAGTGCTTTGGCGCGCTATTTCCATGCTTCGGGCAAGAATGTTTCCGGCTATGATAAAACCAACACCAAACTCACTCAGACTTTGATGAATGAGGGAATTGATATTGTTTTTGAAGATGTTATTAATGAAAAAATAACTTCACTTCAGAAAGAAAAGACATTGGTCATCTATACTCCAGCAATTAAAAAATTGAAGATTTTAGATTATTTTAATGAAAATCAGTTTGAAGTTTTAAAAAGAGCCAAAGTTTTAGGTTTAATTACTGAAAATACAGATTGTATCGCAGTTGCAGGAACTCACGGGAAAACAACGACTTCCACTTTGGTTTCGCATTTATGCAAAGAAGCAGATTTGCCGTTTTCATGTTTTTTGGGTGGAATTTCTGAGAATTTTAAATCAAATTTCCTTTTTAATGGAAATCAATATTCTGTAGTTGAAGCTGACGAATACGACAGAAGTTTTTTAAATCTTTCTCCGGATTGGGCGGTAATTACTTCTACAGATGCCGATCATTTGGATATTTACGGAGATAAGAACACGATTGAGGAAGGTTTCAGACAATTTGCGGCTTTAGTTCCTGAAGACAAACAACTTTTTGTAAGAAAAGGAATCGAAATCGGAAGACCGCACCTTACGTATGCAGTCAACGAAAAAGCTGATTATTACTCAGATAACCTTCGTATGGATTATGATAAAATCTATTTTGATTTTCATACTCCAACTGAAACGATTAACGATTTTGTCTGGGAAATTCCGGGAATTCACAATGTGGAAAATGCAACAGTTGCAATAGCTATTCTTCACAATTTAGGAGTTGATTTTGAAACGTTAAAGAAAGGCATTGCCAATTTTAAAGGAATTAAAAGAAGATATACAAAGCATATTTATCCGAGTGGGAAAATTTATATTGACGATTATGCGCATCATCCAACGGAAATTAATGCAGTGGTTGGTTCGATAAAAACGTTTTACCCGGATAAAAAACTGTTGGTGGTTTTTCAGCCGCATTTATTCAGCAGAACAAGAGATTTCGCAGATGGATTTGCTGAAAGTTTAAGCAAAGGAGAAGAATTGATTTTACTGGATATTTATCCGGCAAGAGAGCTTCAGGAAAATTTTGAGGGCATTACTTCAAATTGGTTATTAGAAAAGGTGACTTTGGATAAAAAAGAAGTTTCAACCTTGAATGAAGCTTTCAATAAAATAAAAGAAAAAGAATTTGACATTTTGCTAACCGTAGGTGCAGGAAATATAGATACACTGTATGATCCTATTTGTGAGTGGTTAAGTACATAATTATTGAACACAGAGTGCCCAAGGATTTTTATAGTGCGAATGAGGTTTCACAAAGCCGCTTCGCTTATATAAGTATTACAGTGAAAGCTTTACAATATACTATTTCTCTTACAAGCGAAGCGGCTTTGTGAGACCAAGAATTAGCAGTATTAAAATAAAAACTTTGTGAACTTCGTGTTCAAAAAAAATAAAAAACGCAAATGAATGAAAACGAAATTTCAGCAATTGTAGTTGATGCAGGATTAAAAGTTCATAGAGCTCTTGGAGCAGGTTTATATGAGACAGTTTATGAGCAGTGTCTTGAATATGAATTGAAAAATAGAGGATTGTTAGTCGAAAGACAGAAGTTTCTTTCAATACAATATAAGGATTTAAAAGTGGAGAATGCTTTTAAAGTTGATTTAATTATTGAAAATAAAGTTGTTGTAGAGATTAAAGCTCAGGAAGCATTAGATAATTTTCACAATGCTCAATTATTAAATTATTTGAAATTAGAAAATTACAGATTAGGTTTATTGTTAAATTTTAATTCTAAACTTTTTAAAACCGGAATTCAAAGAGTAATAAACGGATATATAAAATAAATAAAAAATTGCTTTTATAAGCGAAGCGGCTTTGTGAAACTAAAGTAAGCGGTATTAATTAAAGAACTTGTGAACTTCGTGTTCAAAAAACAAATGAAAAACAAATACAGAATTTTAAAAATTGCCATCACAGTAATCATTCTTGGTTTCCTGTTGAGTTTCTCTTTAAAGAAATTCAGCGGTCAGAAGATTACGGACAATAAAATTTCTGTAAAAATGAATGAAAAAACTCCGGTTTATTTCATTGATGAAAAAGACATCCGTGAGATTGTGAATAAAGAAAACCCGTCGCGAAAAGTGGGAGATCTAAACATTCCTGAACTGGAAAAGAAAATTAATGCACTTCCGGCTGTAGACAGCGCTAATGTTTACCTGAATCTGAATGGTAAATTAAATTTAGATATCAAACAGAGAGTTCCGGTTTTCAGATTGAATAAGGATGGAAAAGATTTTTATGTGGACGAAAAAGGTACAGAATTTCCGATTTCCAGAACCTATTCTCATCCATGTATGTTGGTGACGGGCGATGTAAAGAAAGACGAATATGAAAAATTGGCTGAACTGGTGGAGAAAATCGATAAAGATGATTTCAGCAAAAAATATTTCATCGGAATTTCAAAATATAAAGACAATTACAGTCTTCTGACAAGTGAGGGAAATTACAGAGTTGAGATTGGAGACTTAGACAATATTGATTTTAAGGTAAAAGGTTTTAAAACTTTTGTTGAAAAATATCTGGTGTATCAGGATCCACAGAAATACAAAATGATTTCGGTAAAATATCAGAATCAGATTGTAACAACACTGAATCCGTATTTTAAAGAAAACGACAGTATTTTAAAAGCGAGTCATAAAGATTTAGCAAAAGCTCCGGTTGCAGCAGTTCCTGTTAAAAAAGCAGAAGTGAGTTCAAAACCGGAAGTAAAAAAGGCAAATTCGGCTTCTTTAAAACCTAAAGAAAACACGAAACCAAAAGCGGTTGTCAAACCCAAGGAAACCCAAAAGCCTTCGGCAAAACCGAAAAGCAAGGCAAAGGTTAAAATAGAATAAAGAAATTGTCCCGAAGGGACGACTTATTAAAGGATAGGATAAAATCCTATCAAAATTAAAAGAAATTAAATAGGAATTAAATCAAATCGATATAAAACAATGGAAAATCAAGAGTATTCAGTAGGTCTGGACATTGGGACAACCAAGATTGTCGCCATTGTAGGACGTAGGAATGCACACGGGAAAATAGAAATTCTCGGTGTTGGGAAAGCCAAAAGTCTTGGGGTTCATAAAGGTATTGTGAATAATATTTCCCAGACGATTAACTCAATTAAAGCGGCGGTATCTGAAGCGCAGTCGAGCGCAGGAGTGCCGATCCGTAAAGTGACGGTAGGAATTGCGGGAAAACATATTCGTTCTTTGCAGCATTCAGATTACATTATGCGTGAACATCCGGACAAATTTATTACCGATGACGACATTGAGGCACTGAAAGATCAGGTAAAAAAGTTGGTGATGCTTCCTGGAGAAGAAATTATCCACGTACTTCCGCAGGAATATAAGGTTGATTCTGAAGGAGAAATTCAGGAGCCTGTCGGAATGCACGGAAAACGTCTGGAAGCTAATTTCCACGTTGTCGTTGGACAAATGGGAAGCATCAGAAACATCGCAAGATGTGTAAGAGAAGCGGGTTTGGAGATGGAAGCACTTACTTTAGAGCCTTTGGCATCTTCGGAAGCTGTTCTTACCAAAGAGGAGAAAGAAGCAGGAGTAGCAATCGTAGATATCGGTGGTGGAACTACAGATATTGCTATTTTTAAAGATAATATCATCCGTCATACTTGCGTCATCCCTTACGGAGGCGGAATTATTACGGAAGACATCAAAGAAGGCTGTTCAATTATTGAAAAGCATGCCGAGCAATTAAAGGTTAAGTTCGGTTCTGCAGTTCCTGAATTGGAAAAAGACAGCACATTTGTGACCATTCCCGGACTTCACGGAAGACCAGATAAAGAGATTTCTCTGAAAACTTTAGCGCAGATTATCAATGCGAGAGTAGAGGAGATTCTTGAAATGGTAAATACAGAATTAAAAGCGTATGGAGCTTTTGAACAAAAGAAAAAATTGATTGCAGGAATTGTTCTGACGGGTGGTGGTTCAAATCTGAAACATCTTCGTCAGTTGGCAAATTATACAACAGGTTTCGATAGCAGAATTGGTTTTGCGAATGAATATATTGCGAACGATAAAAATCAGTATCTTAAAGGACCGGAATTTGCTACTTCTATCGGTTTATTGATGGAAAGTTTAAAAATTAGAGACAAAAAAACGACTGCGGTAGAAGAAGAAATTGAAATCGAGGTTCAGGCTAAATCAGAACAAAAAGAACAACAGGCAGTTACAAACGTAGAAACTCAAACTGTTGTATCTCATCAACCGGTTCAGGAAACAGAATTCGTTCCGGAACCTGAAACAAATAAAAAGGTGAGACTAACTTTTGGGCAGTCTTTGATGGAAAAAGTAAAAAAATTCTTTGAAGAAGTAGAGTAAAAATATAAATGATGAATGGTAAGCGATGAACGATTTTCTCATCAACTATCATAGTCGGTTATCAATTGTATAAAAAAATAGATATGGAAAATATAGGTACACAAGGATTTTCATTTGATTTGCCAAAAGGAAATTCATCGATCATTAAAGTAATCGGTGTTGGAGGCGGTGGAAACAACGCACTGAAACACATGTACGAGAAAGGAATTCACGGGGTAGATTTCGTGATTTGTAATACAGATGCGCAGACTTTAGATAATAATCCGGTTTCAAATAAAGTACAGTTGGGAACAACGATTACTGAAGGTCTTGGTGCAGGAGCAGACCCTGAAGTGGGAGAAAAATCTGCTATCGAAAGTATTGAAGACATCAAAGCTGCAATGGGACAAAATACCAAAATGGTATTTATCACTGCCGGAATGGGTGGTGGAACAGGAACCGGAGCGGCTCCCGTGATTGCTAAAGTAGCAAAAGATATGGGCATTCTTACCGTAGGTATTGTAACCGTTCCTTTCAGTTTTGAAGGTAAAAGAAGATTAGAACAGGCTGAAAGCGGTCTTGAAAAACTAAGAAATAATGTTGATTCTTTAATTGTCATCAACAACGATAAATTAAGACAACAGTTCGGAAACCTTGGCTTCAAGCAGGGATTCTCAAAAGCCGATGAAGTTTTAACCAACGCTGCGAAAGGGATGGCAGAAGTTATTACAGGTTATTTCGATGTAAACATTGACTTTAGAGATGCTAAATCGGTACTTCAGAATTCTGGTACAGCATTGATGTCTACAGGAACGGCATCGGGTGAAAATAAAGCTGAAGAAGCGGTTAAAAAAGCATTAGACTCTCCATTATTGAATGATAACAAAATTACTGGCGCAAGAAACGTATTGTTATTAATCAGAAGTGGTGCAGAAGAAGCTACCATGGACGAAATCGGTATCATCATGGATTATATCCAGAAAGAAGCCGGTCATACAGCAGATATCATTTTCGGAGTCGGTGCGGATGAAGAATTGGGTGATGCAGTAAGCGTACTGGTTATTGCTACAGGATTTTCTAATGAAAACAAAAAATTTGCAGGACCTACTGAGAAAATCAGAATCGGTTTAAATGATGCTTTGGATACTCCGAAAGCTTCTCCTTTTAAAACCAAAGAAGAAAGAGAAATTCCTGAACAGGGCTATGATTTCGGAGGTAAAAACCTTTTCAGATTGGATGATGAAGATCAGGATGCGCCACAGTTTAAGATGACGTCGACTGAAAAAAAAATGACTATCGAGGATGAAGAGGTAAAAACTGAAATAAAGTTCTCTGATAGAGAGCAAGATACGTTAGATAACCCTGCTCAGAGCTGGAGAAATGAAGAAGAAGCTCAGGATGAAGCGTACAATTTGTTCTCTTTTGATGAAGATAATGACGCTAATGATTTAGAGATTCAGTCGTTCTCATTTGACTTTGAAAATAAAAAAGAGGAGCCTAAAAGTGATTCTTTCACTTCAAATTATTCAGATGAAAAACCAGTAGAATTTAGCTTTACCGTAAATGAGCCGATCAATGAGCCAAAATCTGATTTTACGCAGCCGAAAAATGAG
This sequence comes from Chryseobacterium sp. RLHN22, assembly GCF_051011795.1. Classification (NCBI taxonomy): domain Bacteria; kingdom Pseudomonadati; phylum Bacteroidota; class Flavobacteriia; order Flavobacteriales; family Weeksellaceae; genus Chryseobacterium; species Chryseobacterium sp. RLHN22. The sequence goes on along the minus strand of NZ_JBPCHW010000003.1, from coordinate 268,059 downwards.
GTTGAAACTTTTACACAAACAGTAGAAGCAGCAGCTCCAAAGATTGAGAATTTTTATCAGGCTAAAGAAGAAACAAAAGCAGAAGAACAACCGGTTTATCAAAACAAAACTGAAGTTGAAACTCCAAAACAGGCGGAAAGTGAATTCACATTCGTTACAAAACCGGCAGATCAGGAAAGAGTAATGGAAAGAAGAAATAAGTTAAAAGAATTCAATTCCCGTTATCAGAATTTTGATAATGTGAATGAGTTTGAATCTGTTCCTGCCTTCAAAAGAAAAAATATTTCAATTGACGGAAGCAACGCATCAGACCAGAATATCAACAGCTATTTGTCTGATAACAACGGGAATATGCAGATTAGAGAAAACAGATTTTTAAATAAAGATGTAGATTAAACAATTTGAAAATGGAATAATTTGAGAATTTGAAAATTAGCGAGTTTATCAATAGAGAACATAGTTATGCTAAAAATTATAGCAGTGTTGGTAATTAACTTGTAATCAAATGCAAGAGACTGATCAATCATTTTCAAATTAATCCATTTCCAAATTTTCAAATTAATTACTATGAGCTTAGAAAATACAATAAACGAAGCTATAAAAACAGCGATGAGAGCTAAAGACAAAGTCGCTTTAGATTCTCTTCGTGCTGTAAAAGCACAGATACAGTTGCTGAAAACAGAATCATTGGGAGCTGAAGTTTCTCCTGAGCAGGAAATTGCTATTCTTCAGAGAATGGTAAAACAACGTAAAGATTCTTTCGATCAGTTTTCTGCGCAGGGAAGAAATGACTTGGCGGAAGTAGAAGAAGCTCAGATGAAAATAATCGAGCAGTTTTTACCAAAACAGCTTTCTGCAGAAGAATTGGAAGCAGAAATGAAACAAATTATCGCTGAAACTGGCGCTGAATCTGTAAAAGATTTAGGAAAGGTAATGGGAGTAGCATCAAAAAATTTAGCCGGAAAATCTGACGGAAAAAGTATTTCCGAAATGGCGAAGAAGCTCCTTTCGTAAACATGATTGATAGATGATATTCGATGTGATATCATTCATCATTCATAAATCATCAATTATTTTTTTGGATATTCAACCTTTGCATATCGATTTGATTAAAGAAGCCCGAAACTGTATGTTTTGGGCTTCATTTGTACATGAAATGTTTATGTAGTTAAAAAATAAAGTCCGAATAAAAATTTCGGACTTCATTTATTTGTAAACCTTTATCAGCATGCCTTTAAAATTCTAAAAACTCGTGAAAAAATAAACAGCGATAAAAGTGAGGGAATTACAATTGCCACTAGATCTTACTCTAATGTTGAAAAATCAATTTAATAAAGTTTTTCATGGTAAACGTTTTTAAAATTGTTTTCAAAATTAGTAAAAAAAAATTAATATAAATGAATTTAATTTAAACTTATTGTAAATGTTTTGTGACATTCTTATATTCTCAATCTGATTCATTTGGTTTACCAAAACGATTGATAGTTTTTATAAATTGTAAATACCAATAGAAATATTGTAAATTTGTAAACACTTAAAAAAAATTAGAATGTATCCAACAGATTTAGTAATGCCTATGAAGGCTGAACTTACAGATAAAGGTTTCGAAGATTTGGCAACTCCTGCTCAGGTAGAGGAAGCTTTAAAGCAATCAGGAACTACACTTTTAGTAATCAATTCGGTATGCGGTTGTGCAGCAGGAGCAGCAAGACCAGGAGTTGTTTATTCCTTGACAGGAGACAAAAAACCGGATCACCTGGCTACGGTTTTTGCCGGTTATGATAAAGAAGCTGTTGAAACGGCAAGACAACATTTGGCTCCATTTCCGCCAAGCTCACCTTGTGTAGCTCTTTTCAAAGACGGAGAATTGGTTCACATGCTTGAAAGACACCATATCGAAGGAAATCCTGCAGGAGCAATTGCTGCAAACCTACAGGCTGCTTACGACGAGTATTGCTAATTTAAGTATTAAAAAATTGATAAAGAAACCATCGCAAATTTGTGATGGTTTTTTGTTTTAAATCATTCGCTGAAAATTCAAATATTATTATATTTGTCTTAATGGCAACTAAGGCACTTTTCAATACCGTGGTCAATTGGTTTATCAAACAGAGGATAGACCAGATTCAGAATTTTATGTCTCATCCTGTAGAAACGCAAAACGGAATCCTGTTTTCGCAGTTATTTCATGCTGAAGATACGGAATATGGTAAAAAGTTCGGGTTCAATTCGATTTCGAGCTATCAAGATTTTAAAAATAAAGTTCCGGTTGTGACGTATGAAGACTTTGAACCTTATGTTGAAAGAGCAAGACAGGGGCATAAAGACGTAAGTTGGCCTGGTTATATTAAGCATTTTGCCAAATCTTCGGGAACTACAAATGCAAAAAGCAAATTTATTCCCATTTCCGCTGAAAGTCTGGAATATTGTCACATGAAGGCGGGAAAAGATATGGTTTCTATTTATGCCAATAATCATCCCGAAAATCAGCTTTTTACCAATAAAAACCTACGTCTCGGAGGAAGCTCTGAGCTTTATGCAGATTTTAATACCAAATTTGGAGATCTCTCAGCTATTTTAATTGATAATCTTCCTTTTTGGGTTGAAATTACCACTACCCCAAGTAAAAAGGTTTCTTTAATGGGAGAATGGGAAAGCAAGCTTAAAGCGATTGTTTCTGAGGTTAAAAATGAAGATGTAGGAAGTATTTTAGGTGTGCCGAGCTGGATGATGGTGCTTTTGCAGAGGGTTTTAAAAGAAACGGACGTAAAAAGCGTTTCTGAACTCTGGCCGAATCTTGAGGTGTTTTTCCATGGCGGAATCAGTTTTAAGCCTTATCGTGAACAATACAAATCAATTATTGGTAAAAATATCAATTATTACGAAATTTATAATGCTTCGGAAGGGTTTTTCGGAATTCAGGACCGTTCAAACAGTGATGAGATGCTTCTGATGCTCGATTACGGAATTTTCTATGAATTCATTCCGATGGATCAGTTTCATCATTCGAATCCTAAGGTTGTAAGTTTGGAAAATGTAGAATTAGGAAAGAACTACGCAATGGTGATCACTACCAATGGCGGGCTTTGGCGATATTTAATTGGTGATACGGTGGTTTTTACTTCAATTGACCCTTTCAGAATTAAAATTACAGGTCGTACAAAACATTATATCAATGCTTTTGGGGAAGAACTCATGATTACGAATGTAGAGTCGGCTCTGGCAAAAGCTTGTGAAGAAACAAAATCTTCTGTAAAAGATTTCACGGGAGCTCCGATTTTCATGAAAGAAAATGAAAGTGGTGCACATGAGTGGATTTTTGAATTCAGTGAACATCCGGAAAATTTAGAACAGTTTACCGATATTTTTGACCGTCATCTGAAAACCATCAATTCCGACTATGAAGCCAAAAGGTATAATAATATAACCCTGAAAAAACCTGTTGTACATATTGCGAAACCCAATCTTTTCTATTGCTGGCTTGAATCTAAAGGCAAACTAGGGGGGCAAAACAAAGTTCCGAGATTAAGTAACGACAGAGAATACATTGATCCTTTACTGGAACTGAATAAAGCATAAAAAACCGCAATCAAATTGCGGTTTTGTTTTTATTATTTCTTTAAATCTTCTTTCAGCTTTTTTGCAGCATTTTCTACTTTCTGAGCTCCTGTTGCAGCGGTATTTTTAACATCCTTGCTTACATCCTGAGCGCCTTTTTTAATGTCCTGCCCGACTTTATGAGCTTCTTCTTTGATGTCTTTTCCGGTTTTATTGATGTCTTCTTTCGCTTTTTGAGCCGTATTTTCTATTTTATCACCTGCATTTTCAGCGGTATTTTTAATGTCACTTTTAGTCTGATTTACTTTTGCTGAATCAAGCCCCAAACCTGTAGTTGTTTCCGTAGTGGTGGTTGTCGTTACAGAACCATCAGGATTTTCTACCTGTTCTGTTTTTGTAGTTGATTTTGTGCAAGCCACGAAAAGTGTGGATACTGCAATCGCAGCTAAGATTTGTTTTTTCATTTTGTATATTTTTTAAGTTGAAATAAATTATTCTTGTTTGGTATCGGCTGGCTGATTTTGTGTTGCCTTTTCTTTTTTCTCTGTTTCAGCCTTCTTTTTGTTTTCTTTTTCTACTTCTTCTTTAATGCGTTTTTCTTCTTCCTGCAATTTTAGGACCTCTTTTATAGAATCCTGATATTTTTGTGAAGACATCCGGATTTGTCTTGCAATATCTACTGAGGTGGCACCGGGAGAAAAAGAATCTATTGCTGTGGTATCGTAATGTAATTTCAATTCCTGAGCATTATTGTCAGCGACCGGTTCTCTTTTTGAACACGAAATAACAGCAGCAGATAAAACGATAGCGGAGAAAAACAGATTTTTCATTCGACTAATTTAAAAGAAATTCAGCAATTACAGGATAATGATCTGATAATTTTACAGAATAGTCTACTTTATAGCTTTTGGGTATAATATTTTTTGAAGTGAAAATATAATCTATTCTTAACGGAAATTTAAAATCATGAAAACTTGTAGAGCTTCCGTTTCCGGCTTTTACAAAGGCGTCGTCTAAATTTTTACCTAAATTATAATATTCCCAGGAGTTCGGAACCGAATTAAAATCACCAGCAAGAATTACAGGATAAGGTGAATTGTCTACCACCTTTCTTATCTTTCTTACCTGTTCTTCATGTGTTCTGAATGTGGGAATTAGTTTGGAAAAAATTGTTTTAATTTTATTGTTTTCATTTTTTTGCAAATTTTCGTCTTCCATTCCGAGCAAATTTTTATTCAGTCTGAAAGGTTCAAGATAGACATTGATTACTCTTACAATTTTACCATTAATATCGATATCTGCATAGAATGAGTTTCCTTTAGATCTGTCATTGATCAAATCACATTGTCTTACAATTTTATGCTTGGTTTTTAATATGACAGAAGGGTATTTTACAAGATCAGACCGTAATGCCTGATTGGTATCTTTTTCCTGAACAAGAATAATATCGGCATTTTGTTTTTTAATATAATTTTTTACATTATCCCAGCCTGAGCTTCCGTATTTTACGTTATACGTCAAAACCTTAATATCTGTTTTGGATTGGTTGATATCTACATCCTGAGGTGAAAAATTGATCCATCTTCTTATAGGATTGTAAAAAATAAAAGTGGAGATCAAAAAAACAAATGCTATTTTTTTCTTTTTAAGAACCCAGATGAGTGTAAATAAAAGATGTATTAAAATTAAATACGGAAAACCAAGAGAAAGAAGATTGAGTTTGCTGAAGTAAGTTGGTGCAATCCAGGCATTGGCAAAAGTGCAGATCAAAAGAAATAGAATGCCTACATGTAGAATAAGAAAAATGTGCAACCGCTTCATAAGAACTCAAATATGCATTTTGCAACAAAAATTCTGCCAATTGTGGTTTTAAATGCGCATAAATGGGTTTTAATCAATTTTGAAAGTGGCAGTCACTGGGAAATGATCTGAGAGATGTACGGAATGATCAACTTTATAACTTACCGGCTTTATAGATTCTGAAGCAAAAATATAGTCGATTCTTAAAGGATATTTATAATCGTGGAAGGTTGTTCCACTGCCTTTGCCTACTTCATAGAAAGCGTCTTTTAAACCTTTTGATGTCTCATAATATTCGTAAGAATTCGGAACTGCATTGAAATCTCCGGCAACAATTACGGGATAAGGTGAATTTTCAATATGCTCCCGGATAATCTGTACTTGTTCCTGATGTGCTTTGAAAGTAGGAATTAATCTTTTAACCAAATCTTTTACCTTTTTCTCATCCTCATCGCCGTTACCATTAAGCTTTACCATGCTTTTTACAAATCCGAAAGACTCTAAATGTACATTGAAAACACGGTAAACTTTTCCTCTGATTTCGATATCTATCTCTTCGCATTGTGCGGTATTATTTGCTTCCGGAAGATTTTCAAAAAGATTTTTGCGTCTTACAACTTTATATTTCGAATAAAAATAGATGACAGGAACTGAATATACTCCTTTAAGATTTTTTAGGTTAAACTCCGATCCGTATTCCTGAACAAAAACAATATCTGCATTTTTACTGTTAATATACTTTTTAATTTCATCAAGACCTAATTTACCGCCTTTGATATTAAAAGTAACAAATTTTAGATTTGCTGTTTCTTTGCTATCAGAAGAATAGTTAATCCATCTTTTAACAGGATTTAGAAAAAAAAGACCTACAAACATAAAAACAAATGCTCTTTTTTTCCAGCTGAAAATCCAGAAAAAAGTGAGTGCGATATATGCGATTACCAAAACAGGAAATCCTAAAGACAATAAATTAAACCAAGGAAAAATTTTCGGGGGAATATAAGCGTTTAGCAAAATTCCTGCTAACATAAACAGCAGCGCTAAATGCAAAATGAAAAGTATAATCCGGAAAACCTTCACAGTAAATTAATTAAATCTATATAAATGTTTTTTCCAGATTTTAGCTAGAATAAACCCTACAATTGCTCCGCCAACATGTGCTAAATGAGCGATTCCGCCGACATTTCCCGTTACCCCTAATCCTATTGAAACAATAATTACTATTGGAAGTACATATTTTACCTTTACAGGAACGGGAATGAACATAATTCCGATTTTAGCTTCGGGATATAAAGTTGCAAATGCAGCGATAACACCAAAAATTGCTCCAGATGCGCCAACCATTGGCACGGCAATGATACTTTTTAAATTTTCAACCAAAGTTTTTTGTTCAAGAATAGCCTCCGAATTGCCTTTAAATTGAACGGAATCTCCTGCTAAATAACCATTAATATCAAAACCAAAAGCATCCAGACTTGATTTTATCTGCTCAACCTCAATAAAATTCCATAGATTGAACAAGAAAAAAGCACCAAACCCACTTAAAAAATAGAGAATTAAATATTTTTTATCACCCAAACTTTGTTCTAATATCGGACCGAAACTAAATAAAGTCAGCATATTGAATAAAATGTGCATAATACTTCCATGCATAAACATATGCGTAATAATTTGCCACGAATGAAAAAATGGTGAAAACGGGTAGAATCCCGCTAAATAAGCATTAACCTGATTGTTATTGAGGATATTTACGATAATAAATACAACAACATTAATTAGTAAAATGTTTCTCGTAAGCGGCGGTATATTGTTAAACATCTACTTAAAATTTATTTTTAAAATCATTAAACGGAACTTCATAAAAACATCTTTTTCCGTTGGGCAAAAATTCCGGGAAGCCTAATGCGGTGAAGTCTTTAATAAGTTGTTCTGCATCTGCTTTATAAATAAAATCGAAACGGGATTTCGACTGCATTTTGTTCCATTGGTTTTGGTAAAACTGCAAAAATTCTTCCTCAGTTTTATATTCTAAAATCTCAAAAAGATTCTCCAGAAATTTCATGACCTGAGATTCTTTCAAACCCTCGGGAACAGCATCGATTCTCAATACATTTTCGTGAGCAACGGTCATTTCAAATCCCAATTCGGGAAGATATTTCTTGATTGATTTGTATTTTGTTTTTTCAATCTCATTCATGTGGTACTCGAGAGAGAACAAAAGAGACTGACTGTTCGTATTGGTTTTCTTTGCCGATTTATTATTTTCACTTACCAGAAGACGGTGCATTCTGCCTAAGTCGAGCATCAAAGTGTTGTCTCCCTTATTGAAGAGCCAATATCCATTGGGGAGTCGCATTAAATCTTCATCAAAATCTTCATCTTCAAAAAGATTGATTTTAGATGGTTCCGCAGAAATATTCTGATGATACATTTCGGCTAAATTCTGAATCTCAGCTTTCGAAGTTTGTCTTTCTTCCAGAAAAGGATTGTAATCGCGATCTACAATAATTTCGGGCATTTTTATACTGGCCGTATTGCTTTTGCTCGGGAAGCTTTTCTGCATGATTTCATCCAATTGCGGATCTCTTTCAAAATCCAGACTTGGTGCAACATTGTAAATTCCCAAAGAGCGTTTGATTGTAGAACGAAGCAAAGCAAAAATAAGATGTTCATCTTCAAATTTTACTTCCGTTTTTTGTGGATGAATATTTACGTCAATTTTCTCAGGATCCAATTCAAGAAAAAGAAAAAATGTAGGAATATACCCCGGTAAAAGCAACCCTTCAAAGGCTTCCTGAACGGCTTTATTAAAATACGGACTTTTAAAAAACCTTCCGTTTACAAAAAGGAATTGCTCGCCACGCGTTTTTTTCGCTCCTTCAGGTTTTGCAACAAAGCCATGAAGCTGACACCAGAGGATATCTTCTTTAATAGGGATCAACTGGGGTTGTAGTTTTCTGCCGAAAATATCTACAATTCTCTGCATCTGAGTCCCTTTTCTCAGTTTGAAAACCGGATCGTCATCATGGAAAAGAGAAAACTCCAGATTTTCATGAGCCAGTGCAACACGCTGGAATTCATCAATCACATGACGAAATTCAATATTATTGTTTTTCAGAAATTTTCTTCTTGCCGGAACGTTGTAAAAAAGATTTTTGACTAAAAAATTAGAGCCTTCAGAAGTCTGTACCGGTTCCTGAAACTGAAAAACTCCGCCTTCAATATAAATATTGGTTCCTAAAGCATTGTCTTTAAGCTTTGTTTTTAGTTCTACCTGGGAAACTGCGGCAATAGAAGCCAAAGCTTCGCCGCGGAAACCTTTTGTCGCAATTTTAAATATGTCTTCAGTTCCTCTTATTTTTGAGGTGGCATGTCTTTCAAAAGCCATTCTTGCATCGGTTTCGGACATACCCTTCCCGTCATCAACCACCTGAATAAGGTTTTTTCCTGCGTCTCTTATAATCAGCTCTATTTTTGAAGCTCCCGCATCGATAGAGTTCTCCAAAAGTTCTTTTACAATGGATGCAGGCCGCTGCACCACTTCACCTGCTGCGATTTGGTTGGCTACATGATCGGGTAAAAGCTGAATAATATCTGACATAAATGAATAATGAACTTACAAAAATAGGTAAAGCAAATAAGATTTAAAACAGTAAAACAATGATTTAAGATTAAGTTATCCCTAACTTTTGCACAATCCTGTTAATAAAAAGCCCCTAATTGTATAACAATCAGGGACCCCAAACTAAGTATATACAAATTTGTGCTGTCCAAATTTCATAAAATGATTATTACATCATTTTTTCTTCTAAAACCAGTTTAGATTTTTCAGATTTTTTCTGTTTTCCCAAAGCTTCAGAATTGCCGTGAACTTTATCATAGATCACAGAAAGCAGGTTGGGTTTCTGGTAAATCTTGGTATATCTGTAATTGGTATAAAAGTGTCTCAGATGAATCTTGTAGAAATCATATCCGATAACGACTACCAAACATACACTGATGACGTAAAATACACTGAATTCCAAATAATAATAGGTTAATCCTGAAAATACAGCCCCTAAAACATAAGCAAACATGATGCTAATCAGCAGTTTGCCTCTTGCTATTAATTCTGGGTTTTTTCTGTATTTCTTATGTGTAAACATCGATGCCAAAATTCCTAAGTCGGTTGTTGTTCCCGTAAGGTGGGTTGTTTTAACCAAAAAGTTGGAAATACTTGCCGTCAAACCATTTTGTAGACCTGTTGCAAAAAGCATTAACCCTACAAGAACCTCAGCTTCTTCAAGAGTTTTCTGATAATAATGATGTCCGTAAAAGCCAACGCTTAACAAACACAAAATTTCTAAAACCAAAGGCATGGCGTGCGCAAAATATTTACTTTTCCGGTTAAAATTAATCACGAAAAAGTTGGCGGTAAAACTTCCGAAAAAGAAAAGGAAGATCCATGCTCCGACTACGGCAACCTGTCCCCAGTTTCCTTTACTGATTTCTGCAGCGAAAACAGCGTAATGTCCTGTTACGTTTGAGGTAAAGGAGAGAAATATTAATAGAGATGCTATATTTATAGTTCCTGCCGTAAAGGCAGTCAGCGTCCCCAGTCTTATGTTGTCTCCCAACGTTCTGCTGTTACTATAATTTCTTAACATTTTTTAAATTTTTAAACAGTTTATCTTTAATTGTCATTAAATTTCCACGAAAACTTCCGCCAATCTGCCTTTTTCCGGCATAAATTCGGGAGTCCCCAAAACCACTTCGTAGGAAGCGAGGTCTTTGCATTTCCTGATGTACGGAGCAAGGTCAAATTTTCCTTTCGTATTTTTATTTTTCAGAGAAGAAGAGTAGTAAGCTTCTGTAATTTCTTCAGCTTTTACATAATTATTAAAAGCTCTCTGAAGACTTCCGGTGAAAATATCGCAAACAATTTTATCAACTAAATGCGGATATTTATTAACGATAATTCCGTAAGCATCACAGAATTCTTTAGTTCTGATTTTACTAAATACATTGGATTTCGTAGTGAAAAGAAGATCTCTGATAGAATCTCCCATATCATAGCCCGATACAAGTAAGATTTTGTACTGAGTGTCATTTTCTTCTGCGTTTTTCTCTTTTAAAACTCTTTTTAAGATGTTCAGAGACTCAAGAGAATAATCTGTTGCTATTAAAATGGTTTTGATCATATCTTTAGATTTAGTTATGTAGCATATTTTGATGATACAAAACTATATCGGTAAGATTAGAAGATCTTTTGAACGGAATTAAAATGTAATTAAAGAGATTAAAATGAGATTAGAATTTCATTTTAAAAATGCTTCTTTTTGAAACTAAGGTTGGTTTTCTTCCCGTTGAGTACCGTAAATAGTAGGAAAACGCATCTGAACGGTTGTCCCCTGATTTTCGTGTGAACTCACCAACAATTCACCATTGTGCATTCTTACAATATTTCTCGCAAGTGGAAGACCTATTCCGTAGCCTTCATAATTTCTGGTGTTGGAAGCACGGAAAAAAGGGTCGTAGATTTTATTCATTTCAGATTCAGGAATGCCGATTCCGTTGTCTTTTATAATGATGTAAAGGTCGGTATCTGTGGCACCGATGGAAACTTTTACCTGTTGGTGATTAGAATATTTACAGCCATTGTTGATAATATTGGCAACCGCTAAATGAAGAAGCTGCTCATTACCCTGAACTTTGAGTTTTTTAGGGTTATCCGGAAGCATGCTGATGTCGAGATAAATATTGTTTCTCGAATCAATTCTTCTTAAAGTTTCAATCACATCCCATAAAAGCTGGTCGATTCTTACTTTATCGATTTTCTGAATTCTGCCGTCAAATCCTGTTTGCGCAATTAATAAAAGCGCTTTTATTTTTTTATCAAGCTTTTCGGCTTCATCAAGAATAATTTCAAGCGTTTCTTTATATTCCTCCGCGGTCCGGTTGATGGAGAGGGCAACATCTGCTTCTCCCATAATTGAAGTAAGCGGAGTTCTGAGCTCGTGAGAGACATTTCCGATAAGGTGATTCTGGGTTTCGAATGAGGTTTCGATTCTTGTCAACATAGTGTTGAACGTTTCGATCAATTCATTCAGTTCTTTATTATCCGGTTGAGGTTCAAGTCTTAAATGAAGGTTTTCAGAGCTGATCTCTTTTACTTTGCCAGTGATTTTAAGAATCGGTTTGAACAAAGTTTTAGACAGATAAAAAGAAAAAATCATACTGAAAAAGATCGAAAGAATCATGCAGGTGATCAATGTTCTCTTCAAAAATCCAAGATAATGAACCACATAATGGTTTTTTGCCGAAGCAATGGCAATATAATCTTTGTTTTGATATTTAAAAGATTGCCCGATATAATAAAATTCCGAATCGTTGAAATTGGCTTCGCCGGTTTTGATGATATTTTTAAAAAAAGTATCAGGAATATGAACTTCGTGCGAAATCTTTTTAAAATTAGAATCTTCGGGAACGGCAAAAACGTAGTCTCTTTCCATCGGAAGTTCTTCGTCGTTTCTGCTGTTGAGAATATAATTTTCAGGAAGATCGAGATGCTCTTTCCCTTTTTCGATCTGCACAATCGTTGTTGTACGTATTTTTAGCAATTCATAAAACCTCTGATGCGAAAAATTAACAATAGAAAAATATACCGACGCTCCAAAAATCAGGATAACGGTTGTGAAAACAACCATCAGAAGCACCATTGTTTTGGTTTGATTGGTAATTACTCTATTGAACATTTTCTAAGGTCTTTTTAAAACGTATCCCATTCCTATTACAGTGTGAATGAGTTTGTTGTCTTCTTGGTTGTCTAATTTTTTTCTTAAATAATTCACGTAAACATCTACAACGTTTGTTCCCAGGTCGTAGTTCACTCCCCAAACTGCATCCAGAATTTCAGCTCTGGAAATCACTTTTTCAGGATTATTCAGAAAATACATCAGAAGTTTATATTCGGTTGAGGTTAAAGAAACTTCTTCTCCCGCACGGCTCACCTTTTTGGTGTAATCGTTAACCATAAGATCTGAAAATTGGAAAACATGCTCGCTGTCTGAATTGTTTTCTGGTACTTCGGGTGTTGCAATCGGGCTGCTTCTTCTTAAAAGAGATTTTATTCTTGCTACCAGTTCAATGAATTTGAACGGTTTTACAAGATAGTCATCACCCCCGTTTTCCAATCCTAAAACAATATTTTCTGAGGTTCCTAAAGCTGTTAAAAATAAAACAGGAACATTTTTATTGGTTTTCCGGATTTCTTTGCAGACATCAAGTCCGTTCATTCCGGGCAGCATAATATCCAGGATGACGAGATCAAAATCATTTTCCTGTACCAGACTGACACCGGTAGGCCCGTCAAAAGCAACAGAGACTTCATATCCTTTTTCCTGTAGTCCTTTTTTAATAAAAGAAACGACGCTGGTTTCATCCTCAATCAGAACAATTTTTTTCATAAAAAATAGTGAGCTTCACAAAAATAGGAAAAAGATTGGAAACCGGAGATTTTGTATTTAAACGCAAAAAAGACGAATACAAGATTCGCCTTTTAAGTTATATATGGAGTGTGTTTTTTATAATGTACATTTGTTTTAGAATCCTGATTTGAGATTATATTTATAATTGAAATTATCTTCTGACATAAAAATGAAAGTAAAGAAGTCAATTAATGCAATAAAAGCAGGGATGAGTGTCCAACAAAATATCAGATAAAATATACCTTTGCCACTTTGACCTAAGTAAAATCTGTGAATGCCTAATCCTCCTAGGAAAAAAGCAAGAAGTACGGTAGTAGATTTTGATTTCATAATTTTTAAACTCGGGATAATATTTCGTTCTTTTTATTTTCAAATTCTTCAGGAGAGATAATTCCGCTTTCCATTAAACTTTTTAGTTTTTGCAGAAGAGCAAAAGGATCTTCATTTTCAATTAGTGATGGCTTTTGTTGTTGAAAATGTTGAGGTTGGGTGATAATTGGAGTTGCATTGTTTACTGTAACACCTCCTGCAGATGCTCTTTTAGTTTCCAGCTCTTTTTCACGTCTTACATTTCTCATTTGTTCTTCAATTTCTTGGGCAAATTGATATAATTTTCGGGCTTGCGTTTTAGGCAAATAATCCATCATATTGCTGAAGTTTTTTGTAGTTCGCATCATAAAAGTAGCTCCCAAAATTCCTTCTTTAATATGACAATCTGCAATATCTACCCAACTGTAATCTTGAAAATCCATAGACAATCCAAAATTTTTAGGTCTACAGAAAATAATTCTTCTGTTTGTAAGTGCAATACAATCCGGAGATAAATTTAAAGCCGGCTTTTTTTGTACTGCAATATATTCTACGGTTTCTTGTGAGGTAAGAAGCCCTTTGATTCTCTCCAATAGTTTTTCAACAGCTTTTGGATCTTGTTCTTCATTTAAAAAACTCTTTAAATTCATGTAATTTGTTTTATTATTTAACGTCTTTATAATAAATATATCCTGTTGTTCCTGTTTTTTTAATCTGAACTTTAACCCAATTATTCTTTTTTTCAATGACAGTTACATTAGAGTTCTGCTTTATCTTTTCGATAATATTAAAATGAAAACCAGGACCTTTTCTAACATTAATTGTTTCTGTTTTTGTATACCTTGATGTGCTATAAGAAGATGGAGGATTATTTGAGTTTGAATATGATTTTTTTGAATTTTTACTTTTTTTATTTGTAGATGTATTGTTGAAATTTCTTCCTGAAGAACTTCCGCTACAAACACCACAAGTTCCCCCAGCTCCACAATGACCACATCTGGAACAATTGGAACAAGCCGTACAATAAGCCGAACCGGTGCATCTTCCACCATGCCCGCTCATTTCATTTTTTGAAAAATAAAATGAAGTGAGAGTAATTAGGATAATTCCAAAGAAGAGCAATAGAATTTTTTTCATTTAGTTGTAATTTTCTAATGTTTTAAAAAGCTCCGCTTTGTAATTATAAATTTCATCCAAATTATTCAGAAGGATTTTTTCTCCAGCATCTTTTCCATTGTGAAATGTTTCCAGATATTTATTGGTAGTATTAAAATGTAATCTGCAAAGAGGTTTCCGATTGTTGTCATCCAGTAAAATCCCGAAATAGGATAAGGTGTCTCTGTAAGCAATTCTTGAAGAAGGAATTTTCTCTCTCAAAATAGCTTTCACAATCTGAAAACCTTCCAGTTCTTCTTCGGTGGTTACGATTTTAGAATCGTTATTATCATTTATGGAAGCAGAATTTGCTATGTTTTCTCCCTGTTTTTCAATCTGTTCATTGATGCTTAAAGCAGACTTTAACCTGAAACTAATAGACTCATTAATTGAAGTTGTCAAAGCTTTCTTGGTATATTCTTTAAAGGCAATCATTCTGTTGGCTGTTAAAGGTTTTTCGAAAAATCGCCCAACTAAAAGACGGACCATCTCATCAGAAGGATTTTCTATTTCTTTTTCAAATTCTTTTCTGATGGCTTTTATATATTTTAAAGCTTCGGCGGAATCTAAGATGCTCTCAAGATTATAACCTTTTTTTGTAAAGCTTTCCAGAATTTTTATAGAGCTGTCTTTAATGTCTTCAATATTGATAGTGAAAAAAGGTTTTTCATCCATAATATTGGGCTTTTCCAGATCTGTATAAAAATTATAAACAATACCATTGGTAAGTACTCCAAATCTTGACTTTGAAACATGGTAATATCGGTGAAGCTGAGAGTTGTGTGCATCTGCGCTTTCCTTCCAGTGCTTGCATTCAATGATAAGAATAGGCTCATCATCTTTTCTGATCACATAATCTATTTTTTCACCTTTTTTTGTGCCGATATCACAAATATGTTCCGGGATCACCTCTGTAGGATTGAAAATGTCGTATCCTAAAATCTGGATAAAAGGCATTACAAAAGCATTTTTTGTGGCTTCTTCAGTTCCGATCTGATCTTTTAAGCCTACGACTTTTTGGTGAAGTTGCTCCAGTTTAATTTTTAAGTCCATAGTTTTTAACTTTTAGATGGTTTGGTCAATTATTTCTGCTGTTGGGGCATTCAATTTTACAGAAGTAATTCCGCTTTCCATACCTGATTTTGAACTGTAGAACTGGCTTTTACCAATGATTTCTCCGTTTCTTGCTTTCAATACGAAATAATCTTTTCCGTTTACAGCAATTCTTCTATCATATCTGGAATCATCCTGAGAGTTGATCCTTACAGATTCTATCCCTTTATGGCAGCTTGCTTTTGTTGTGTAGCCTTCGCTTGTTAAAATAATTTCGCCATTTTCGGCTTTTAGATTAAATTGGTTTTCACCGTTTACTCTTTTGGTAATAATAAATTTTCCCATGATTGAATTTTTTTATTACTCCAAAAGTATAACCCTTTGAAAAGCAATCCTTACGGTTTCCCGTAAACAAAAAAACCTTTCAATAATTTGAAAGGCTTCGAAGAGTTAATTAAGAGAAGTTATATAATTCCTAAGTCTTTGCAGAAAGCGACCAACTGTTCGTTATTGCTGATTCCCAAATCTTCTTTTAAAGTGTTGAGTTTTTTTTCAATACTGCTTAAGCTATTGGGTTTTATATTGTTGTTTTGCAGAAATACGGGGATGTTTTTCTGTAAAACTCCCTGCGAAAGCAGAGAAACCAACGTAATATCATAGCTGGTGAATTCGTAATTGTTCAGCTTCTTTATATCTTGTTTTAAATCAAGTGAAAGATAATTTTCATTATTGTAAACAGAGTTGATTGCTTTTTTTAATTCTTTAGAGTCATGTCTTGCTTTTCGTACGTAACCGTTTATTCCGTAATCTGAAAAAAGAGAGTCTATAATTCCGGATTTGTGCTCTGCTGAAAAAACAATTATTTTTAAATCAGGTTGCTCTTGTCGGATTGCTGAAATTAATTCTTTGCCATCTTTCAGTTTTTGAGGATGGTGATCTTCTTCATAATAAAGATCAGTGATGAGCAAATCATAAGGCTGTTTTTCACGAATGGCTTTCTGTGTTTTTGCTAAAGCATCATCGCAATAATATACATAATCAAAGCTTTTGATATGGAGTTCTTCTAACGTTTTTTGGACTGAAATATTGATGCTTTCGTGATCTTCGGAAATTAAAATTTTTTTAAACATTTTTTATTTTTTTAAGAAACAGGAAATGAAATATTAATTTTCAGTCCTTTTTCGGTTTTGGTGTCAAAAATAATTTTTCCGTTGATGTTGTCTATACGGGAAACCGTATTCGACAGACCGTTTTTGAAAATTAGCTCATTAGAAATACCAATTCCGTTATCTGTATAATGAATGTTAATGTTATTATTTATTTTTTCAAATCTTAAAGCAACATTGCTCGCATTACTATGTTTTTTCATATTCACCATAAGTTCACGAATGACTTGGTAAACCTCTGTTTGAGTAGATTTTGAAGCGTTTTCCCATAATTTCTCATCATTTCCGGCAGTGAACGTATTGACTTCCTCGTTTTTAAAAGATGCGATGAGATTTGAAATTTTTTCTTTAAAGTCCTGATCAGAAGAATCTGGTTTGTCATAAGAAATATCTCTGGATTTTTCGTAAACAAATTCTAATTCATCAAGCGCCTGTTCTTTATTGAAATTGTCTTGATTTTCAATTTTTGTCATCACCTGATAAATACCGTTGGCAACAACATCGTGTACTTTTTTAGATGTCTTAAGCTGTTGCTCTTTTAATTTGTTTTCGGATTCTAGTAGAAGTCTTTGCTTTCTTTTTCTATAGTAAAATATTCCACTAGCTAAAACGATTAACAAAGTTGCGATCCCAATATTTCGTTGTAAAACTTCAAACTCTTTTTCAGCTTTATCAGCCTTTAGTTTTTCTACATCATATCTTATAACGGCAAATTGATTTTTTGCTTTGCTTTTTGCAATTTGCATACTGTCATTTAGCGTTTGAAATCTCAAAAAATATTTAGAATAATTTTCCTTATCTAAGGTTATAATTTTTTGTAACGCTTGTATCTGATCTTCTTTACTATTATTTTTAGTTGAAACATCTAACATTTTTTTAGCATAGTAAAGAGCTTGCTTAGAATCTTTTCTTAAGAAATAATTAGACAATGTAGCGTAACTTGAATTCTCTTCGTAAAGATTATTTTCTGCCTTTCGGATTTCTAAAGCTTTATAAAGTTCAGGTAAAGCATTGTAATTAGAGTTTTCATTGAATTTTGCTCTTGCTAAGTTATTTAGAGCACGAGCATAACTAATTTTGTTTTTGGTATCAAGAGCTTGATTTAAATTTTTTTTGGCTTCTGGATATCTTTTGATGGTTGTTAATACGTTTCCTAAATTATTGTAATAAGTATATTTATTTTCGGGATCATTTGAATATTTAAGAGCTTCTTTATAAAACTTTACGGAATTATCAAATTCATAAAGATATGAAGAACAAATCCCCATATTGTTATAGCTTGACGCTAATATAAGCCTTGTAATACTATCTTGGGTGTTTTTAAGGAATTTATTTGCTTCAAGAGAAGTTTCTATACTACCATAATAATCACCTTCATCATGTTGTATAATTGCCATATTAACTAAGGATTTCCCGACGCCTACAGAATCAGATATTTCTGAAAAAGAGATTTTTGCCAAATTAAAATAGTAAAATGCAGAATCTTGTTCTGTTGCTTTTGCTTTTTTATAATAAATGTCTGCGATATTCTCTTTATGATTTAAAGAGCCTTTTTTATTACAAAAAAATAATAATGTTATTAAAATAAGGAAAAAATACTTTTTCATATGGTATCTTAGTTTACAGTACAAATTAATAAAAAAGAGCAGATTAAAACAATCTGCTCTAAAATATTATTAAGGTCTAGGACTTGGTGGTGGAGTTTGTCCAGTATTACCTCCTGTGTTGCCTCCACTACCTGGTGGATCTCCCGGATCGGTTCCCGTCCCAGGACTAATTCCTGTTCCGCCGCTTTGGATTATTACTGTATTTCCGTTGTCACAATTTGTAGTATTTGCATTATTATTTCCGAATGCTAAACCTAATAGCATTAATATTAATTGGATCATTTCCGTTAAATTTTTGAAGTTGAAATTGTTTTTCTTCCTCTCGCAGATACTTTGATCTCGAGCTGTACACGTTAAATTTCGAAGCGCTTCTAAATTTTTGGGAAGTAAACCTTCAAAAACGGAAGAGAAACATCTGCTTCCCAACCCGGAGTTTTCTTCCGTTTTATCAGGTGTTTTTAGAAATCAGTTTTGTAAATTTGTTTTTGTAATGTTTTGTTTATCACTAATCTCTGATGCAAAGATGCAGCGGAAATGAAAGTAGGGGTTAGAAAGTTTTTGGAAAGAATTTGGAAAGTTTTCCAGAGATAGCTTACGGAAAACCGTAAGGTGCTTGATCTTAATTTTCTTAATTTTCGCAATAATAATCTATGAGTATGTCCAAATTTTTACCTGAGAGAAAAAAATTACTGGAGGATGTTTTTGAAAAAGTTTCAAATGAAACCCCTGAAACATCGTTTAGTGGTATTACAAAATATCTTGAAAGAACTTTATTTGATGATTATCGAATTACTTTGAGTTATAAATCTTTTGAGACCTATTATAAAGCAATCGTTGAAAGAGAGGAGGATTATAATATTAAACCAATTATATTAGATGATTTAAGTAGGTATTTAGGGTTTGAGAGCTTTAATGATTATTGCTCTGGTTGGAAAAGTTTTGAATATAAAATACATCAGGCATTATCAAATTTGGTGATAACTGTTATAAATAAGCCGATTCTAAAAATGCCTGAGTTTCTCATCAAGCAAAGTAGTTTGGGAATTGGAGGTTTTATTATTGTAGCACTCTTTCTGACGGGGAATGTCTACTTGTCGAATAAAAAAAATAATCAAGAAGGCTCTACTTCTTTTGGATTTTTAAGCTCTGCGCCCGAAAAGAAAAAAGAATGTATGTATTGGGATAAAAGCCAATATAGATTAGCTTATTGCGACGATAAAGATCCTCATAAAGAGTTAAAACCTCTTGATACTGTTGTCTTAAAGTATTTTAAAATGATTACCAGAAAAGATACCTTGACGGTCGATAAAGCTTTCGGAAAAGTTTGGTATTCTAAATACAACGGAAATGTTGAATTTTTTACAATGGATGGAATTAATCCTGAAAATGGAAAAGATTTGAGATTTGCTACAGAGTATATGATAGATACTTATGGTGGTGGGCAATAAAAAAAGCGAAGAAAATCTCCGCTTTAATTTTTATTGTGAATCAGCATTTAGCATTCCTAACTCTCCAAAATGCTTTTTGAATTTCTGAATTTTTGGCCCAACAACTGCACTGCAATAAGGTTGCGTCGGGTTTTCATTGTAATATCCCTGATGATACTGTTCTGCAGGCCAGAATTTTTCAAACTGTGTTAATTCTGTAACGTAAGTTCCCGGCCATCTTCCAGATTCCTGTGAAGCTTTGATGGCTTCTTCGGCTTTTGCTTTCTCTGCTTCATCTTTATAATAATTAACAGAACGGTATTGCGTTCCGATATCATTTCCCTGTCTGTTTAATTGAGTTGGATCGTGAAGAAAGAAAAACACATCCATCAGTTGCTCATAAGAAATAACTGAAGAATCATAGGTGATCTGAACAACTTCTGCATGACCGGTTTCTCCAGTGCAGACTTCTTCGTATGTCGGATTGTCTTTATGCCCTCCCGAATAACCTGAAATTGCAGATTCTACACCTTTCAGCATATTAAAACAGCTTTCCACACACCAGAAACATCCACCACCAAAAGTGATTTGCTGTAAATTATTTTTATCCATTCTTAAGTTGAGTGATTGTTAAAACGTTTTCTTTTTTATGGCAGAAAACGAACTCAAAATTATGAAAAAGTTTTTCATTTGAGAATGCTTTAACTGTTTTAGAATAAATTGCAATAATAGATTTCACAAATGATAAAATGTGCATTAAAAAAAGCACCCTGCTGGATGCTTTTACTATTAAAATTTCTGATTGTTTTCCCAAACCAGGGCGCTTGCACCAAGAATGGCAGCATCTGCCTCATCAAGTTCGCTGAAAACCAAACGTACTTTATTTCTGAAGATAGGAAGAAGATTTCTCTCCATATGAAGTTTTGCGGGTTTTAAAATGAAATCTCCGGCTTTAATAACTCCTCCGAATAATAAAATGGCTTCGGGGGACGAGAACATCACGAAATTCGCCAATGCTTCTCCTAATTTCTGACCAGTATATCTAAATACCTCAATCGCTACAGGATCTCCTTTTAAAGCACATTCGTGGACGGTTTTAGAATTAATGGCATCTTCAGGAAACTGATTCAGCATAGAATCCGGAAATTCTGCCCTCATTTTTTTTGCGGTAATGGCAATTCCTGTTGCAGAAGCATAGGCTTCAAGACTTCCTTCGGAACCTGTGCTCCAGTGCTTTCTTCCGCCTGGTTTTACAATTGTGTGACCTAATTCTCCCGCAAAACCATCATGTCCGTACGTTAAATGTCCGCCTGAAACAATTCCGCTACCTACACCGGTTCCTAAAGTAATCATAATGAAATCTTTCATGCCTCTTGCTGCACCGTACATCATTTCGCCTAAAGCTGCTGCATTCGCATCATTGGTCATTTTACAAGGACTGTTGAACTTTGCTTTCATTATATCAGCAAAATTAATAACGCCTTTCCAAGGAAGATTGGGAGCAAGTTCAATTGTTCCTCTATAGTAGTTTGCGTTGGGAGCACCTACACCGATCCCTTCAATTCCCCCTTCACAATGCTTATCGATTAAAGGCTGTATCTGCTCAAAAAGTGCATCTACAAATGCTTCAGGTGTATTATATTGGTCTGTTGGCAAAGAACCTTTCGTTAAAATTTCTCCTCTGTGATTTACGAGGCCAAATTTGGTATTGGTTCCACCGATATCGATACCTAATGCAACCTGTTTTGACAAATCTACTACTGACATTTTCTTATTGTATAATTTCGAGGCAATAAATTTATAAAAAAGATTGTATTAATAATGTGCAATCGGGATTTATTTAAAAATCAGACTGCTTTTTTGGTCTTTTTTCTTCTTCCCCACCAGATTAAAAATCCTGTTACAGGAAGTGACGCACAGATTAAGCTTACCATAAAGGCAATTATCTTTGTGGGCAAACCTAAAATGGATCCTACGTGGATGTCATAATTGGCTCCGACCGTTTTTTCACCAAAATTTTTATCTTTCATATCGTGGGTGTGCAATAGTTCTCCCGAGTTTTCGTCAAAAATCAAACTGCTGCTTTTGTGATAAGAATAGGATAAATGCTTTACATACACTTCAAAATTAGGATGTTCATGATCATCCATATGCGGATGTCCTAAATCAACAGAAAATCCGTATGAATCAGGATATTTTGCCTGAACTGTAGAGATTACTTTGTCTAAAGTAGTGTCTGTTCTCATTTCAGCCGGAGCTTTTGTCTTGATATGAGAAAAGTCAGGATACACTGTGCTTCCGCCCGAAAAAACGAAGTAAATCATTGCCTGAACCACAAAAAAGGCATAAAAAAGTCCTGTAATTGAGAAAATTAGAGCGAAAATCGAGGCATAGAATCCTAAGACATTGTGCAGATCGTAGTTTTTTCTTTTCCAGCTTTTAACATTCTGCCATTTGAAAGAGAAGCGCTGCTTTCTGGCTGCCTTATTTTTCGGCCACCAAAGAATAATTCCGGAAATCAACATGATCACAAAAATAATAACCGGAATTCCGACCACATATTTTCCCCAATCCTGCTTCAGTAAGAAGCTCCAGTGAATCGATTTTACAATATTGAAAAAACCATTCTTTTCATCGTAAACCTTTAATACTTTTCCGTTGTAAGGGTTTACATAAGCCGATTTATAAATTGGAAATTCATCAAAATAATTCCATGTTTTCACATCATGTTCGTACCAATAAAAAATATAAGACATCTTTTTGTCGATCGGAACATTTGCCCAATGGATTTTGTACTTTTCTTTCACCTGTTGGTCGACCATTTTTTCTAATGTGCGAATCGGAAGTACCTGTTTTTGGGCAATATTTTGTTCTTTATGATAGATGACTTCTTTTCTTGTGAAATTTTCTACTTCATCTTTAAATACGAACAGCGTTCCTGTGATAGAAACAATAAAAATAATCAGACCGACAGATAATCCTAACCATAAATGCAGCTTTCCTGTCCATTTTTTAAAAGGGCTGATTTTCTTTTTATGATGATGCTTTTTCTTCATTCTTTTCTAAACTTCGGCAAAGATAATATTTTAAATTTATTTAGAATATTTATAAATTATTGGCTTTATGATTATTTTAAACATGATTGAGTTGAAAATTCTATTGCAAAACAGAATTGATGAGTCAAATTATTTGAGTTTTGTCCTCAATAAAAACTACTTTGATTTTTTTATTAATCATTTTTAACAATTTCAACTTCTTACTTTTTGAAATAAAAGTTTCAATACATTAAAATTTATATTCAACCATAAAAGTTCCCCTCATCCCTAAAGAATTGGTGAAGTCTGCATCTCTTGCAGCCCACCAGGCAATTGCAGGCTGGTACATTTTATTGAAAAGGTTTTCAATACCTAAAGAGACCTTCCAGTTGCTGTTGACTTCGTAGCCTGATTTAAAATTGAAAACTGTGTATTCCGGTACTTTTCCTTCCCCATAAACATACAATCCTGTTTTTGAATTCGGAGAAAACCTGTTTTGTCCAAAGACATGAAGCATATCCAATCCGACTGACAGTTTTTGGATTGGCCTTGCCTGAATATAAGCGAGAACTTTCGGCGCAGAAATTCTGCTGTTGTTGATTTTTGTGGAATAATCTCCATCGTCTTTTGGCGAAGTAATTCCTTCGATCCAGCTGTAGCTTCCTCCGAAGTTGATCCATTTTGTCGGATTGAAATGAAGAAATCCTTCCACACCATACACTACTTCAGGTGCTCTCTGAATGGTCAAGGCTCTGTCCGGGCTTTGAATGAAAGAAGCTCCCAGTTTTGATGTACTTACATAAGATGTTATTTCATAATTGATCCATTTTGTAAGCTGTCCCGTTGCTCCCAATTCGTAATTATTGACGATGATCGGTTTTGTTTCAAGGTTTGTAATGGTATCAGACGTTGAAGTTCTTAGTATTCTTCCCAACTCATTAATCGAGTAAGACTGTGAAAAACTCCCGAAAAGATTGATCATGGAGTTGATATTGTAGCGAACTCCAATATTTCCTACCAAAGCATTATACTCAAGATCGCCACCTTTTACGAAGATGCTTTGAGTAAATGTTCCGTCGTTTTTAATGCTGGAAAGCGTGTTGAAGTCTCCTACTTTCACTTGCATATTTTCGTATCGGAGACCTCCTTTAATGGTAATTTTCTTTAATAAGTCAATTTTAACCAACATGAAAGGAGCAATATTTGTCATATTCATATCGGGAGTCCAATAACGGCCGTCTTCAAGTTTCTGAACAGTTTGATCATTTAAAACATCAACTCCGTAAATCACTTCTCCCTGAGAATTTTGAGAATTCCAAAGCTGCGTATCAAAGTTGGCTCTCGCTCCGTATTTTTTAGAAATTACGTTGGATTGCCCTCCGCCAAAGAATGTGTCGCTGTAGCCATAAACCGTTCTGAAATCCTGCATATAAAGGTTCACATTTAATGACGTTCCTTTCCATATATTTTTGTTGTCGTAGCTGAGTTTTAAATTGTGATTTCTCGGAGTTCCCTGCGGTGTGGTTTCAAGGTTTTTACCTTCACCTTCTCCAATTGTCGGAGTCATGCCGTATTTTCCTGTTATTAAACCTAAATTAAGATCAGATCTCGAGGCATAGCCAATGTAAGATGCTTCAATTCGCTGATCGTCATTAATGTTATAGCCTAATTTCAACATTCCGTTGTAATTATCCATTTTCGCGGGGCTGTAGGTAGGGCTTAAATTTACCCCATCCGCATCTTTCATATAGCCCGTTCTTTCGTACGCCAATGAAGCAACGTAGTCAAACTTTTTAGCAAAACTTCCGGAAAGCATTTGGCTTGCCCTAAACCCTAATGTTTCGCCGTAAGGCTGTCCTGTAATACCAATCTGAGAAATTCCTGAAATTTTTTTGTCGGAATTGTTTTTCCGTGTAATATAATTAATGATACCTCCATCGGCGCCATTTCCATAAATGGATGAGGCGCCTTTAATGACTTCAATTCTTTCAATGACAGAAGGATCAATGGATCTTAAATCTCTGGCTCCGTTTCGCAAAGGTGTTGATTGCGGAATTCCGTCAATTAAAACCAAAACCTGGCGTCCTCTTAAGGTTTGCCCTGTATTTGAAGTCTGTCCTGAGCTTGTTGCCAAACTCGGAACGGTATACTGTAGAATACTTGTAATATCTGAATTTACTGTCAGCTGTGACTGAACCTGCTTTTCACCGACAATTGTTACGGAACTGGGAATTTCTTTTATGCTTTCTTTTTTTCTGGAAGCAGTGAGTACAACTTCGTCTACATTTTTTATTTTTAAACTGTCTTTTTTCTGTGCAAATGCAGTAACGGTTGCGAGACAAGATGCTGATAATAGTGCCTTTTTCATTATATTTTCTTTCCTTTTTTATTCTTTTTTCCCCACCATACTAAAAATCCGGTAATCGGCAATGATGTACAGATGAGTCCTGCAATAAACCAGATAATTTTTCCAATCAATCCGAAATAAGATCCGGTATGAATATCGTAATTGGCATTAGCATATTTTTCTGCGCTGTTGAGCTGCTGATGTGGTTTATTGAATAGTACTTTCCCTGAATATTTGTCGAAGGCAACCTGGCTTCTGATGGCAAATTTTCCGTCTTCATCATAGATTGTGACCGGAATGTTTTGTAATTCTTTCCCTTTTTTATTTTTTCCGTTGAGCGGTATTCTAAAACTGGAAGAGACCGGGTATAGTATTCTTGTTTCCTGAGCGGCAAGATCAAATACTGAATTGTTTTTTGACAAAAGAGAATCCGGAGACTTTATTTCTTTTTCTTTCGGAAGTTCTAAAGACCCTGACAATGTATAATTAAAAATATTTTTTACCCAGGGATAAGAAAAGTAAATACCCGATATGCCCATAAGTAAAGCAATGAACGAAGCATAAAAGCCTAAGATTTGATGTAGATCGTAGTTTTTGCGTTTCCAGGTTTTTACATTTTCCCATTTGAACCAGAACCGTCCTTTTGCTGATTTTTTATTTTTTGGCCACCAAAGAATAATTCCTGTAATCAGCATAATAATGAACAAAACAACTGGAATTCCCACCACATATTTTCCCCAGTCTGATTTTAATAATAAACTCCAATGAATGGATTTGAGAATAGGGAAGAGGTCATACTTCTCGTTGTAAACTCCAAGAATTTCGCCTGTATATTGATTGACGTAAATAAGTTTATTGATTTTTACTTCATCAAAATAATTCCATGCTTTTTTATCTTTTTCGTAGTATAAAAATTCGTACGATTTGTTTTTGTCTAAAGGAATTTCAACGGAACTGATCGGATATTTTTCATTTAGTTCTAACGAAACTTTTTCCTTTAAAACTTCAATTGATAGTGGTTTTTGCGTAACCGTTTCAGCTTTTATATAAATAGCATCTTTTCTAAGCTGGTTTTGAATTTCATCTTTAAAAACATACATTGTCCCCGTCAAAGAAACGATAAACACAACAATCCCAACAGACAAACCTAACCACAAATGCAGTTTGGCAGACCATTTTTTTGTGAAAGAGGGTTTCTTTTTGTGGCGATGTTTTTTTTTCATAGTAAAAAAAAGCTAACCAGAGAGATTAGCTTTTATTTATTTAATTAAAATTTATAAGCAATTGTTCCTAAGAAGTTTGCTAAAATTTGCGGATTAGCGGTCGAGTAACCTGTCCAGTAATGTTCATTGGTAAAGTTGTCAACTTTAACCCCGATTCTGAATTTCTTGGCATCGTAAAATGCATTGGCATTCAAAACAAAATATTTTGGTAAAATGAAATCTCCTGTTACATTATTGTCACTTGCATAATTTCCACCAAATCCGAATCCGAGACCTTTTATTTTTCCATCAACAAACTGATAAGCAAGGTTGAAATTTGCGTTCCAGAAAGAACCAGCTGTTGTTGGTCTTAAATCTGTTGATTCATCTACTGTATCGTTGTAAGCCAAACCTCCTACTAATGAGAAACCTTTAACAAGATATGCATTAACTTCCAGCTCAAATCCTTTGCTGAGTGTAGAAGCAATTTGTTGTTGAACTGAAACAAAATTTGGAGCATACTCTCCCGTGTACAGCAACTGGTTTTTCACTTTAATATTGTAATAAGAAAGGGTAGCATTGAATCTGTTGTTAAATAAACTTGCTTTGAAACCACCTTCAAACTGATTTCCTCTTTCCGGCTCTGATAAAGTTGTATTTCCTGCTGTATCAGAAGTATAGTATCCTTTGGAACTAAAAGAGTTTTGGTAGTTACCAAAAACCGAGAATGTACCTTTCACGATTTCATAAACAATTCCTGCTTTTGGTGAAAACGCAGATTGATTGTATGCTTCCTCTGTATTTGGCCCGGATGTCCCGCCTAAATAATCGTTGTTTTCATAACGAAGTCCAGCCATGATGTGCAAGTTTGCAATCGGAGTGAATAAATTGGAAATATATCCTGAATAAGTATTCAAATCTCTTAAATAATCCCAAGTTGAGAAATTATTTGTGTCAGCATAAAGAGCTTCTAAAGCAGAAGCGTTCATTCCTGAATAATCTGCGCCTGAAGCAGCTACCGTATCAAAATTAAAGTTTAGATACTTGTAACGTAATCTTTCTGTAGTTCTCATATAATCAAAACCGACAACTGTTTTATTTTTCATTCCATTAGAGAAATTATAATCGAAGTTGAAGTTTTGCTGAATCTGAAACCAGGATTTTTTACTTCCATTTGTTGACTGGTCTGCTCTTGCAACCAAATATGAAGAAGAAGTGTTATCGTAAGCAACAGAAAAATAGGGATTATAGCCGTCAGAATAAGAATCGGAATTATTGATGTAAGTACTTGACGTGATATTATTGTTGATCTTCCATTTTACATTTCCAAAAATATTGGAGTTTCTTGCGGTCATATACAAATCGTTTCCGGTGAAAGATTCTTTATAATCCAGGCCTGCCGCTTTTTCCAAATCTTTCATGTTATCAATTCCATTCAAAGTTTTTGGTGAAAGATAAAAGAAATAAGGATTTGCGGTTACTCGATTGTTGAACAATTCATAATCTACATTCAACTGAACTTTATCGGAAACATTCCAAGTCAAGCTAGGAGCAAAGGTTGAATATTGATTCTTAGCATCGGGTTTTGTGAAATTTCCTTCGTTTGTATAGGCTGTATTTACACGGAAAAGTAAGTCTTTTGTAATTGGCGCATTAATATCTGCAGTTGCTCTGTAAATATTATAACTTCCTGCAGAAGCCGAAACAGCACCAAAGAAGTTTTGCTGAGGTTTTTTGGTTACTCTATTAATAAGACCACCGTAAGAAGCTACTGTACTTCCGTAAAGTGTTCCCACCGGACCTTTTAAAAATTCTAATGTTTCAACATTAATTGCATCAATTGTTGAAGTAACTGGAGCAACCATACCATTTCTTGTGGAAGCCTGTGAAGGGAAACCTCTCAAAACAAAAAATGATCCACCGTCGCCGGCTCTTCCTGTCGGATTCCACATTTTTTGCAAACCGGTTACATTTCTGTAGGCATCATCCACTGTGAAAATATTCTGATTTTCCAAAATTCCTCTATCAATAGAAGAATAGACTTGTGGATTTTCTATAAAGCTTACCTGCATCTTGTTGGAAGATTCTGTATCAAGTTTTTTCACCAATTTATTGATGATAACTTCTTCTATATTTTTAGAGGCTGTAGAATCTTTTTTCTCTTGCGCATAAGTTACTAAAGAACCTAATATTGAAATACCAACTAATACTTTTTTCATGAAAGTCAAATTTCCTGCAAATATATTGTTTTTAATTATTCTAAATTAGCAATGTGTGTGATTTTTGTCAGTTTATTAAGATTTATTCCAAATAAAAAAGTCCTGTTGAATTTTTCAACAGGACTTTTTTATATAAATATTCTTTTTTTATGCGGGAATTTCTCCTTTGTATAAGAAACTGATGATTTCTTTATTCATCTTATCAACCATTTCGCTGAATAAGTGGAACGATTCCTGCTTGTAAATTACCAAAGGATCTTTCTGTTCGTAAACAGCACCCTGAGAAGATCTTCTCAAATCATCCATTTCACGGAGGTGAAGCTTCCAGTTTTCATCAATGATAGATAGCGTAATATTTTTTTCAAAATCATTAATAAGGCTTTCGCACTGAGTTTCATATGCTTCTTTCAGATCCGTAACAATTGTTGTTGTTTTATGGCCGTCTGTGAAAGGAACCTGAATCATTTTAAACATAGAACCCTGATTCTGATATACATTCTCAATAATAGGGAACGATTTTTCTTTCAGTAAGTTTAATTTCATCTGATAATCTTCCTGAGCTGCTTTGAACACAATGTTGGTAAGCTCTGCAACTTGCTTAGATTTGAAATCGTTTTCAGAAACTGGAGACTGCATAGTGAAATTCTTGATGATTTCGAATTCAAAATCTTTGTAGTTTCCGGAAGCTTTTCCTTTAGCTACAATAGAGTTTGCCACATCGAAAATCATGTTGGTAATATCATATTTCAGGTGATCTCCGAACAATGCATTCTTTCTTCTTTTATAGATTACGTCACGTTGTTTGTTCATTACGTCATCATATTCAAGAAGTCTCTTTCTTACCCCGAAGTTGTTTTCTTCTACTTTTTTCTGCGCTCTTTCGATCGATTTAGAAATCATAGAATGTTGAATAACTTCACCTTCCTTGTGACCCATTCTATCCATCATTTTAGCGATTCTTTCAGAACCGAATAAACGCATCAGGTTATCTTCCAAAGAAACATAGAACTGTGAACTTCCCGGATCTCCCTGACGTCCTGCTCTACCTCTCAACTGTCTGTCAACACGTCTGGAATCATGTCTTTCAGTTCCGATAATAGCTAAACCTCCTGCTTCTTTTACCTCTTTCGTTAGTTTAATATCGGTACCACGACCTGCCATGTTGGTTGCAATGGTTACAACTCCCGGTTGACCGGCTCCTGCAACGATCTCTGCTTCCTTCTTGTGAAGTTTAGCATTCAAAACCTGGTGCTGAATTTTTCTTAAACTTAGTGCTTTTGAAAGCAATTGCGAAATTTCAACAGAAGTTGTACCCACCAAAACAGGTCTTCCTGCTGCTGTTAATTTTTCAATTTCTTCAATTACAGCGTTATATTTTTCTCTGTTGGTTTTATAAACCAAATCTTGTTTGTCGTGTCTTTGAATCGGACGGTTGGTTGGAATCACCACAACGTCTAATTTATAAATCTGCCAAAGTTCACCAGCTTCAGTTTCAGCAGTACCCGTCATCCCCGCAAGTTTATTGTACATACGGAAATAGTTCTGAAGGGTAACTGTTGCAAATGTCTGAGTTGCTGCCTCAATTTTTACATTTTCTTTAGCTTCAATCGCCTGGTGAAGACCGTCTGAATAACGTCTTCCTTCCATGATACGACCTGTTTGTTCGTCAACGATTTTTACTTCACCGTCGATTACCACATACTCATCATCTTTTTCGAACAATGTATAAGCTTTAAGCAACTGGCTCATGGTATGAACGCGCTCAGACTTTTCGGCAAAATCAGAGAACAGTCTTTCTTTAGCTTCAAATTCTTCTTCTTTAGATAAATTTTTAGCTTCCACTTCAGCGATTTCAGTTCCGATATCCGGAAGAACGAAGAAGTTGGGATCAGAGTTTCCTTGAGACATATATTCAACACCTTTGTCTGTAAGGTCTACCTGATTGTTCTTTTCTTCGATGACGAAATATAGATCTTTATCTACGATCGGCATATCACGGTTGTTATCCTGCATATATTGAGCCTCAACTTTTTGAAGCAATGCACGGTTTCCGCTTTCCGATAAGAATTTAATTAGTTGTCTGTTTTTAGGAAGACCTCTGTACGCCTGAAGCAATTTGAATCCTCCTTCTTTTGTGTTTCCTGCAGCAATTAATTTTTTAGCTTCATTAAAAATTGCAGAAACCGTTTTTTTCTGAACTTCAACGATTCTGTCGATAGAAGGCTTTAGAACATCAAATTCCTGTCTGTCTCCCTGTGGAACCGGCCCGGAAATAATTAATGGGGTTCTCGCATCATCTACCAATACAGAGTCAACCTCATCCACAATGGCAAAGTTTAGTTCTCTCTGTACAAGCTCTGAAGGTGAAGTTACCATGTTGTCTCTCAGGTAATCGAAACCAAATTCGTTATTTGTTCCGTACGTAATATCTGAGTTGTACGCCTGTCTTCTTCCGTCTGAGTTGGGTTGGTGGTTGTCAATACAGTCGATCGACATTCCGTGGAATTGATACAATGGTCCCATCCAAGCCGAGTCTCTTTTGGCAAGATAGTCGTTTACGGTTACCACGTGAACTCCTCTTTCAGGAAGTGCATTTAAATAAATAGGAAGAGTTCCTACTAATGTCTTACCTTCTCCCGTTGCCATCTCAGCAATTTTTCCGCTGTGAAGAATGACACCACCGATGAACTGTACATCATAGTGTACCATATCCCATACAACCTGCGTTCCTGCAGCATTCCATGAATTTTTCCATACAGCCTGATCGCCTTGTATTTCAACAAAATCTTTTCCTGCTGCTGCCAATTGACGATCCCAGTCTGTAGCAGTTACACGGATTTCTCCGTTTTGTGCCCATCTTCTTGACGTTTCTTTAATTAAAGCAAATGCTTCAGGAAGAACCTGCCCCAAAACTTTTTCTTCGATTTCGTAAGAATCTTTCTTTAAAGCTTCGATCTTAGAGAACAGAGCTTCTTTCTCATCAACATTGGTGGAGTTTTTTATTTGCTCTTTAATTTGTTCTATCTGCGCTGTGATACTTGCTGTCGCTTCTTTAATTTTAGATTTAAACTCGGCAGTTTTCTCTCGCAAGCCATCATCGGATAATTGTCCGATTGACGGTTCAACAGCTTTGATTTTTGTTACAACTTTTTTTACTTCCTTTAGGTCCTGCGCTTTTTTGTCTCCCAAAAACCCTTTAAGAACTTTATTTAAAAAACTCATAGAATTTGATTTAAGCTTAAAGTTTAAGACTTTAAGCATATTAAAATTACACGCTCAGTGTGTATGTTATATTTAAAAAGCTTTAAGTATTGTACTTAAAGCTTATGCTTCTTAATATTCGTCTTCGTTCCACAGATAATCTTCATCTGTAGGATAGTCGCTCCATATTTCGTCGATTGCATCATAGATTTCTCCTTCATCTTCGATGGCCTGAAGGTTTTCTACTACTTCCATTGGTGCACCAGTTCTAATCGCGTAATCGATAAGTTCTGCCTTTGTCATTGGCCAAGGTGCGTCGCTTAAATATGAGGCTAATTCTAATGTCCAGTACATAATTTTTATTTTTTTTGCAAAAGTATAAAAATAGGTTATATTATAAACTTTTTTTACAACTTGATTTTCAATTCTTTTATTAAATTTTATCTATACTTGCTACAAATGCTTCGTTGAGCACGATTGCGGCAGATTGATGTCATTTTCTCAAAAACCATTCCACAAATTTTTTTGTGCCATTTTGGAAGTTTGTGACAGGATTATAGCCAATTAAAGTCTTTGCTTTTGCAATATCTGCATTGGTTTTTATGACATCTCCGGGTTGCATTGGCAGATTTTTCTTAATGGCAGATTTTCCCAAATGTGTTTCAAGGGTTGAAAGCATTTCGTTTAAATTGATAACCTGATTTTCTCCTAAGTTAATAATTTCATAAACTTTAGAGTTGTTTTCGAGATATTGGGAAGACTTAATGATCCCGTCGATAATATCATCAATATAAGTGTAGTCTCTCGCTGTTGTCCCGTCTCCATAGAAAGGTATTTCCTTGTTTTCTGAAATGAGTTTGGTGAATTTATGAATAGCTAAATCGGGTCTTTGCCGCGGTCCGTAGACGGTAAAAAACCTCAGCTGAAACATATCAATTCCATAAAGACTGTGATAAACATGGCCTAGAACTTCGCCGCTTTTTTTGGTCGCCGCATAAGGAGAAATGGGATTGTCAACATTATCGGTTTCAGAAAAAGGAGTTTTCTCATTATTGCCGTAAACGCTTGATGAGGATGCACAAATAAATTTGTTGATGCCAAATTCTTTGCAGAGTTCCCAAAGATTCATCGTCCCGCGAACATTTACTTCTTCGTATTCTAATGGACGTTCAATAGATGGTCT
Organism: Chryseobacterium sp. RLHN22; assembly: GCF_051011795.1. Classification (NCBI taxonomy): domain Bacteria; kingdom Pseudomonadati; phylum Bacteroidota; class Flavobacteriia; order Flavobacteriales; family Weeksellaceae; genus Chryseobacterium; species Chryseobacterium sp. RLHN22. The sequence continues at coordinate 235,331 of NZ_JBPCHW010000003.1, read as the reverse complement.
TACTCCCGCAAGCGCAGCGAGATGAATGATCTGATTGATTTTATGGGCAGAAAAAATATTTTCAAGACCTTTTTTATCTCTTATATCCTGAAAATATAAAGTGTAATTTTCTGATTTTGAGATATGAATTAAATTTTGAATGTCATTTTCTTTTTGCGAAAACTCAAATTCAGTTTTTTTACCTAAAGATTCTAAAGTGTTTTCAATTTTTACTTTATAATCATAAAAATCATCGAAGTTGTCAATATTTATGACAGAATGTCCTTCTTTCAGTAATTTTTCAATCAAGTGAGAACCAATAAATCCGCTTCCTCCTGTTACGAGATATGTCATCTTAGTGTTTTAGTTGCACAAAAGTATAAATTTAAGAATTTCTTTTGTTTAATAAATTGATAATATTCAAAATGTACAGACATTGTTTTAATAGGTGAATTTGTTTTGAAAACTATTGATGATGATAGTTCCTGTTTTTGTACTTTTACTTCAAATTATTTATTATGCAGTTTAAGGGGCAAATTTTAAAAATGACGAGCTTTAATGATCAGCCGATTCAGTACTATCTTAACCTTTCAGGAGATCTTATTCACATGAATGAATTGTTTGGAAAAGAACTGACGATAAAGCATGCAGGATTTCAGTGCGTTAATTGTGGTTTAGATAAAACGATTTACAGAATGGGTTTTTGTAAAAGCTGTTTCTTTGAAAGTCCTTATGCAAGCGATACTATTATCCGTCCCGAACTTTCTACGGCGCATTTGGGAATTGGTGAGAGAGATCTTGACGTAGAAAAAGAAATCCAATTGCAGCCGCATACCGTATATTTAGCGTATACAGGAGATGTGAAAGTTGGCGTGACCCGAAATACGCAAATTCCGACAAGGTGGATCGATCAGGGAGCAACATTTGCTTTACCCATTGCGAGAACCGAAAACCGCTACGAAGCAGGAATGATAGAAGTTGCCTTGAAAGAACATCTACCGGATAAAACCAACTGGAGAAAGATGCTTCAGGATGACTTTGAAGATGAAGTTGATCTAGCAGATTTTCAGCAGAAAATAAAAGAATATTTTCCTGAAGATTTTCAGAAATTTTATTCTGAAGGTGAAAATATGTGGAAATTCGATTATCCTTTCGGGAAACCAGAAAAAGTAAGTTCGTTTACACTCGATAAAAACCCTGAATTTACAGGAAGGCTGACCGGAATTAAAGGACAGTATTTAGGATTTGAAGGCGGAAATTTTATAAATGTAAGAGGACATGAAGGTTATGTGATCAAGCTGGAAATAAAGAACTAACAGATTTTCAAATTTCAGGATGGTCTGATTTTCGCAATCCAAATATTTTGTACCACGTTAATGTTGTACTCACTATTTTTTTGTTTAAAATAAAAACGTACCACCATGAAAAAAAACTGGGTTAAAAAGCTTCTGATAGGTTTCGGAATCTTATTTGGAATCGTTTTGATTGCCAATTTCGGACTTAATATCTGGCTTAAAACCCAGCTTCCGGATTACATTAAGAAAAATACAGATTATAAAGTTTCCTACCAATCTCTCGATGTCGATTTGGGAACCGGTAATATTTTCGCTACCGGAATCACCGTCAACAATAAAAATCCACAGAATGTAAATGTTATAGGTTTGCAGGGAACGATTGATACTTTAAAAATTAGTCGTTTCGGGATTTATGATGCAATATTCAATAAAGTCATAAGTTCTTCGGATCTGTTATTGGCAAAACCTAATCTCAACATTATTCTTGCGAAACCTGTCGATAAAAAAACCGGGAAAAAAAGAAATCCGGTGATGTTCGAGAACATCAGAATCAATAAAGGAACAATCAATGTTTTTAAACATACAAAACAAAAATTTATAGGAGTCGATCAACTTGATTTATATGTTGATAACCTTCAGATGACTGAAGAATCAGTAGAAAATAAGCTTCCGGTAATTTTTGACAAATATAATATTCGCGGTAAAGATTTTTTCTTTCAGCCGGATGATATTTATACCTTAAAAATTTCCCAGATTACAACAACTAACGGGCAAATGTCTGTGGAAAATTTTCAGTTGATGCCGTTAATATCTTTTGAGCAGTTTAAAAAAGCTTATCCCCGAAAAACTCAAATGTTTGAGTTTGATATTCCTAAAATGAACTTTAAAGATGTTGTATTGAAAAAAAATAAAGTTTCGCTTGCAAATGCAGATTTTCAGAATCCTTACCTCAAAGTTTATAAAACAGGTATTTCGGCAATAAAAAAAGCCGGGAAAAAGCAAAATTTCGAACTGAATTTAGATGATATTAAACTGAATAATGCGAAAGTTCAGATCTTAAAACCTGATGAAACCGATTTGTTTTTTGCTGAAAATCTAAATGTAAATGTTAACAAGCTGGAGTTTACCAAAGAAAGCTCCAAAGAAGTAATACCTGTTTTGTATAAAGATTTTAAGATTGCAGGAAAAGGAATTCACTACAACGATGCACAGAATATTTTAATTGAAAAGTTCAGCTTAAATCCTAAAGGCGGACAAATAAGAAATATTATTGCAAAACCAACCCATTCGACGGGAATGGGAATGGATTTTAAAACAAACCTGGTTCAGTTTAATATCAATGAATTTAAATTTATTGATAAGAAATTAAACCTCGATGTAAAAGATGTTCTGGTTGATGGAATTAACGGGAAAATTGTAGCAGGAAAAGCGGTTCCGAAAAAGAAAACGGCAGTACGAGGAATTCAGTTTCCGATGGTGGTAAGGAAAATCTCGCTTAAGAATTCAAATTTAACCTACGAAAGTCAAAATCAGCCATTAACTTTTAACGATCTGAATGCAACTATCAATCAGTTTGAGTTGATTGAGAACAAAGCAAAAAACGGAATAGCAGTAAAAATAAAAGATTATGCTGTTACAACGAAAAATTTCGTTTATAAAACCAGATTCTATAAAATGAATGCGGGAAATCTTGCTTTAAATAAAAATAAAATTGAAATCAATCAGTTTGCGATGTCTCCTCTGGTTTCCAGAGCACAGTTTATCCGTATGATTCCTGTAGAAAGAGATTTGTATGATATTAAAGTTAATCAGATTTCTGCACAGGGAAATTGGGACTTGTTTTCGGAAAATAAATCGATCAATGCGACAAATGTTACCATTCATTCAGTAAATGCCAATATTTTCAGATCTAAAATTCCCGCCGATGATCCCAAGATTAAACCTTTATACTCACGTATGCTGAGATCAATTAAAATCCCGATGTATATTAGTAATTTAAATCTGAAAAACTCGGTTTTAGAATATGAAGAAGATACACCGAAAAGCAGCGGGCCAGGAAAACTAACCTTCAGTAATTTTAATATGAATGTTAAAAATCTGAATTCCGCTAAGATGAAAGGAAAGCCTACCTATGTTCAGATCAAAATTGACTGTATGTTTATGAAATCATCACCTTTGTCGGTAAACTGGGGCTTCAACACAGCAGACCAAAGCGATCATTTTACAATTGCCGGAAACCTGGATAATATTTCTGCCACGGCATTGAATACGTTTATCGTACCCTACCTAAGTGTTTCTGCGACTGGAACAATTCAAAAAATGCTTTTCAGTTTTAAAGGAAATCCGAAAGGAATTGGCGGAACATTCAATATTAAACATAAAGATCTAAAAATTTCTATTTTAGATAAAAAAAGTAAGGAGAAAAAAGGTGTCTTAAGTGCGGTGGCAAATATCTTTATTAAGTCGGATTCAGATAAATTTCCTGAGTCTGTTGTAGTGGAAGGTGTTGAAAGAGACCCCACCAAGTCCTTTTTTAATATGTTCTGGAAAGGGATTGAAGATGGTTTGAAAAAGACTCTGATCGGGATAAATGTTGATAAGACTAAAAAGACTTTTGATGGTGCGGTCAATACAGTGAAAGATGTAAAAGGTGGTGTTCAGGATGCTAAAAAATCTTTAAATAATGCTAAAAAAGATATTTCTGAAGCATTTTCAGATCCAAATTCTGCAGAAAAACCTAAACAGAATCCCGATAAAGAACAACCAAAAGAAAAGAAAGGCTTGTTCAAAAAAATATTTAAGAAAAAAGAAAATCCCGAGACTGAATAGTTTCGGGATTTATATGTTTAATTAGCTATTAATATTCATCACTCTCTTCAATAGGAATATCCCTAAGAAACGCATCAAATTCCTGACCGGGATAATTGCTGTCTGCTCCATAAGAATCTAAAATAATTCCTAAATTTTTTTCATTATCCTGTACAACATATAAAACGGCATTGTCATCAGGATTGCTTGGTCCCTCAAATCTGTATGTTTTTACAATTTTAAGATCTTCTGGTCTGTAATTTCTGCCGGAACCTTCGTATTTCATCTCGCATGCCTCATTCATTCTGAATTCTCTGTGAATTCCTCTTTGCCTCAAGGTTTCCATAACACTGGTAAGGGTGGTCATTCTGTCAATGTTTTCTGAACTTTCCATAATAATATTTTTACTTATCAGTACAATTATTAAACCATAAAGCAATAATTAGGAGTAATAATTTCTCTGCAAATAAAATGGAAGTGTATTAACAAAAATTGTTATGAAAATTTTTTAAAAAGGTACACTATTTGCTTGACCACAATACAAAATTGTAAAAAACATGAAAAAAGAAGTAGGAGTTTTGCTTGCCAGCGGAGTTGGTCTTTTGGCAGTGCTGAGTTTTTTAAGTGTAAAGAAAATTTTAAGCAAAAAGCATAAAAAGTATAACGAATACTATTCGGATCATCACAGACATTTTGATAAAAGAGGTGATGAAGAGGATCATGGTATTGAGTTCTATGCATTCAAATAAGAAGTAAGTAAGAGATATAAATTTTTTAGAAAATCCGGTTTTCCAAATTTTTTGGAGCCGGATTTTTTTGTGGAAAACTTTAGTGTTAAAACTTATTATTTTAGAATAAAACCATTCTAAATTTACAGTTGAAATGCAGAACGAAAATATCATAAAAGGTCAGGGAGCTCAGCGAAATGTTATCAACCGTTTCGACCGATATACTTTTGAACCTGATGATGATGATTTTGAACCCGTAAAAACGTCCTTCACTGAAGTTTTTCCGAAAACGATTGTCAATCAGGTTAAAAGCGAAGATTTGCCGATGGAATATTCGATGAATCCTTACCAGGGTTGTGAGCATGGATGTTCCTATTGTTTTGCCAGGCCAACTCATGAATATTGGGGATACAGTGCCGGAATTGATTTTGAAAGGAAAATCATGGTCAAGAAAAATGCTCCCGAATTACTCGAAAAATTTTTCCGAAAAAGAGGCTACAAGCCCGCACCGATTTTGCTCTCAGGAAATACCGATTGTTACCAGCCTGCAGAACGCCAATTTGAGATAACAAGAAAAATGCTGCAGGTTTGTCTTGATTACAGGCATCCTGTAAATGTACTTACAAAAAATGCTTTAGTACTAAGAGATATTGATATTCTGAAGCCAATGGCTGAACAAAATCTGGTTTCTGTTTCATTAAGTATTCCAACAATTAACGAAGATCTACGAAGAAAAATGGAACCCAGAACAAGCTCTGCAAAAAACAAATTGAAAGCAATAGAAATTCTCTCCGAAAACGGAATTCCTGTGAATATTATGGTTGCACCAATTATTCCGGGATTAAACAGTGATGAACCTTTGACTATTTTAAAAGAGATTCATAACGCAGGAGCACAGAGTTTTGGCTACACCTTGGTACGATTAAATGATACGGTAGAACCCGTTTTCATAAAATGGATTGAAACCGCATTTCCCGACAGAGCACAAAAAGTTTTAAATCTCATCCGTTCAATGCGCGGCGGAAAACTTGGTGACAAAAGGATGTTTGAAAGACAGAAAGGCGAAGGAAATATCGCTGAAATGATTCACAATACTTTTAAAATTGGCAGAAAGAAATTTTTTGACGGAAAAGAATTTCCTAAGCTTTCAACGGATGGCTTTACGGGTACTAAAGAGCAGCAGTTGAGGTTGTTTTAAACAAAAAACCACTCCAAAAAGAGCGGTTTCAAAATTATTTTTTTATTAATCCCAATTCAATTAATCGTTCGTGTAAAAATTCTCCTGCAGTGGTATCTTCATACAATTTAGGGTGATTTTCGTCTACACAGTTTTCTAAAGCATTGAGCGACATTTCGCTTATTGGATGCATAAAGAATGGAATTGAATATCGGGAAGTTCCCCATAATTCTCTTGGAGGATTTACGACTCTGTGAATCGTAGACTTCAATTTATTGTTCGTGTGTCTTGATAACATATCTCCAACGTTGATCATCAACTCATCTGGTTCAGCAATCGCATCAATCCATTCACCTTTGTGGTTTTGAACCTGAAGCCCTTTTCCTTGTGAACCCATCAAAAGAGTGATTAAGTTGATATCTCCGTGAGCAGCTGCTCTTACTGCATCATCTGGTTCTTCGGTAATTGGCGGATAATGAATGGGTCTTAAGATAGAGTTCCCTTCAGCAATTTTATCATCAAAATAAAACTCATCAAGACCAAGATATAAAGCTAAAGCTCTTAAAACATATTTCCCGGTTTTTTCAAGCATCTGGTAAGCTTCTTTACCTACTTCGTTGAACTTTGGAAGTTCTTCAACGGTAACATTGTCAGGATATTCGTTTTTGTATTTTGAATCATCCGAAACATATTGTCCGAAATGCCAAAATTCTTTCAAATCTCCTTTTTTGAAACCTTTTGCAGTTTCTTTTCCGAAACCTACATAGCCTCTTTGTCCTCCGATTCCGGGGATCTCATACTTTTGTTTGGTTTCTGTTGGAAGCTGAAAGAAGTTTTTTACTTCTCCATAAAGATCGTCTACGAGTTGGTCATCCAGGAAATGTCCTTTTAAGGCTACAAAACCAATTTCTTCGTAAGCTTTTCCGATTTCATTTACAAATTTCTGTTTGCGTTCCGGGTCACCCGAAAGGAAATCACGCAGGTCTACACTAGGTATTTTATCCATTTTATAGAAATTTTACGTGGGACTAATTTACAGATTTTTTGAATTAAATCGTTGTACTTTAATAATAGGAAGATAAAGAATAGTCTTGACCTTTTTTGATCAAGGCTAAATATTTAAAGATGACAATTAAGAATTTTTATATTTTTCTTTAGCTAGTTCCTTTTGACGATAATATTCTAATTTTTCTTCGGGAGTCATTAATTCTAATTTTAATGCTCTTATTTCTTCTGATAATTTTCTATATTCTTCATAAAGATGAGCATTCTCAGAATGGTACTGCTCTAACTCTTGTTCTGTTTTAAAACCTTTTAAAATAATAGGTCTTAATTCTTCAGATCGACTAATCTTTTTATTTAATAATTCTTGCTTTTCCATTTTATTTTTCACTAATCTTTAATTTAAACATATCATTTCCATTAATTGGGTTTTTAATTTTCTCTATGTCTTCAACAATAAACTTCGTATTACTCTTAAATAAAATTTCTTTTTCAGCAGGTAGAAATGATGCCTCTTCTATATTTTTGCCATTTTTTCCTGTAATTTTTATTAACACATTAAAACCTGCATCATCAAACATCATTTCCTCTGCTGTCATGTAATCATAAGTAGAAGATGTGAAACCTTTCTTTTCAATAGTTTTTCCTGTTACATATTCTTTGTTCAACATTTCAGGAGACATTTTTTCTAATCTGTAAAAAGTAGATGAGTTAGTTTTCGGCAGTTTTTTTAAAGCATTATTGAGCAGTTCTTTAAATACTTTGTACTCTTCTGTTATTGCAGTTTCTCCTCTTAAAGCTCTGTTTAAACCAGAATAATATCCTGATGTATAAAGTCTTATCGCAGCTTCCTCTTCCAAAGATAAATATTTTGCCATATATCTTGTGCTGGAAAGTTCAACTAATATTTTCTGAAATGCAGGATTTTCCCCTAAAACTTTTAGATATCTGGAATATCTTAATTTTGAAATTAAAGAAGAAAAATTTCTAAAAGCAATTAATTCAAACTCAGGTAATAACCCTGCTGTAATATTTTCCAAAACTATCCAACGATCTGCATCTATTTGTTTTTTAGTAAAATAATTAGCAACAATTGTAGGTATAAAATAATCTCCTTTGTTGTCTGCTACTTTTAAAGGAGTAAAAGCATAATTTATACCTAATGTTTCAGAGCCACTTTCTGCCAAATTGCCATCAATATATGAGTGAATGGTAAAACCTACCTCAAACTTCTTCTCTTTTTCCAAAAATCCGCTCCAATACACAAATCTGTTTTCAATAACACCATTTTTCAATGTGTCTTTCATTTCGAGAGAATAGGTTATTGCATTTTGGTAATCAGAATCTCTCCATGCATTAATTCCCACTTTTGTCAATACAATAATGAAATCTTCAAGATAGTTGGCTTTGAGTTTATTCAAAACTTTTCTTACTGTATCGGGATTATTATTAACCTGCGTGCTCCACCAAACACTATTTTTTACACCTTTTAACAGATTAATGACCGAAAGATTTTCATTAGTACCAGATGTATCAATAGCCTTTTCAGAAAGAGAAACAAAATCCTTCCAAAGCATTTCATCAGTAATAACCTCCAAAACAAAATCTGGAATGTTTTCATATAAAGCATCAATAATATCAGGGTTGCTTTTAGCTGTTACAAAAAAATGTTTATAATATCGGATAATATCATTTTTGATTTGCTCGGCTTGTGAATTACCTTTTATAAGTTTCAAAAACTCAATAAAGGTTTCTTCATTTCCTGTATAAAGTTTTATTGCTATGTATTCGTCATTCAATTTGAAGTCATAGGGAGTTTCAGTTGCATCCGTTTGTGCATCAGAAAATTTCTTATCCTCCCCATCTTTATAGATAAAGTTAAGATTATAGGTTACTTTATAATTGTCAAAATAAATCCCAAAATTATAAGAGTTACTCAGTAAATTTTTTCTGGTATTTAATTTGGCTAAATCAAAAGTCGCCTGAATTTCTGTATCATTCTTTTTATATACAAAAGGTTTGTTATTTTTAATACTACTGAATACAGGAGCATTAAACGAAGAAGAACCTGAATAAATGGTCTTATCTTCCAATAGATACTTTTCTGGCTCAAACAAGAAGTTATTTATCAGTCCTAATTTTTCTTTCAAATCTTTTGCGAGAAGTTCGTAATTAATCCCACCTGTATAAAAATCTTCGGATAATGCATCGTAATCTTCCGTAGTAGGTTTATAAAAAGCACTTTTCTTACCAAAAGCTGTGCTTAATGCAAACTCATTTGAAATTTCATCAAATGTTTTGTTGGTTCGTATTCCTTCGAAAGAGTCTTTTCCTTTCCCTAATATTCCTTTGTTCAAATCATCAAAGGAGATAATTTTGAACTCCGAGAGGTCATCACTCCATTCATCGTCAAATAATTTTTTCATAAGTTTCTTTGTATATATTTCTAAAAACAAAGCTAATCTTGAGAAGTGACAAAACTTGACGTGTTAAAATTTACTTTAAGGACTCAATAAAAACCTTTAATTTTGCTCTATGAAAAAATATTCCTCCAAAAGAAGTATTCAGGTACTTGCAAATCTTCTTCAGCAATATAATATTTTAGATGTTGTCATCTCTCCGGGATCCAGAAACGCTCCTTTGGCAATCCATTTTTCAGAGGTGGATGACTTCAACTGTTACAGCATTGTGGATGAAAGAAGTGCTGCTTTTGTTGGAATGGGAATGGCAATGAGCGAGAAAAAGCCGGTGGCGATTACCTGTACAAGTGGTTCTGCGGCAGCGAATTATTATCCGGCCATTACCGAAGCCTTTTATTCGAATATTCCTTTGCTGATTTTAACGGCAGACCGGCCGACTGATTACGTTGATTTGTTTGACGGACAAACCATCAGACAAAATCATCTTTTCCAGCAGCATTCTTACGGAGATTTTCAGTTGGTGGAAGATTCTAATGAGAATGCGGAAGAAATGAATTCAGAAATTATAAAGAAAGCCATCGAGCTTTGTATTGAAAAACAAGGCCCGGTTCATATTAATATTCCTTTGGAAGAACCTCTGTATGAATTGGTTTCTGAGCTTCCGACTTTCCCTGTCGTTGAAAAAACAATCAAAAAGAAAGAGTATGAAATTCCGTCGAACTTAGTTGCTGACTGGAATACTTCACAAAGAATTATGATTCTTGTCGGAACGAGAGATTACAGTCCAGAGCTTGAAAATCAGTTAACCCAACTGGTTAAAAATCATTCTGTGGTGGTTTTGAGTGAAGCCAATTCGAATGTATATCATGAAAAGTTTTTCAGGCATATCGACCGGTATATTTTCAATTTTACGGAAGAGGATTTTAAAACGTATGCTCCTGATCTGTTGATAACAGTCGGACAAAATGTGGTTTCCAAAAAAGTAAAAATGTTTTTGAGAAATGCACATCCGAAACAACACTGGCATTTGGATGAGGTTTGGCAACCCGACACTTATTTTGCATTGACGCAGAAAATTGAGATAAAGCCTGAACTGTTTTTCTCTAAATTGTTAAATTTCATCAATCTCGAACCACGACCGTATTACAATCTTTGGGATATTCTCAGAGATAAAAAAGATAAAAAGCACAAAGATTTTTTAAATTTAATTGAATTCTCAGACTTTTACTTTTTCAACAAAGCTTCACAGAGTATTCCTGAAAACTATAATATTCATTTCAGTAATTCGTCAGCGATTCGTTATGCCCAATTGTTTGATTTCGGAAAGAGAAAAATCTACTGTAACCGAGGAACCAGCGGCATCGACGGTTCAACTTCTACAGCGATGGGTTTTGCCATAAAAAATTCAAATCCAACGGTTCTGATTACCGGAGATTTAAGCTTTTTCTATGATATTAACGGGCTTTGGAATCAATATATTCCACCTTTTACAAGAATTATTATCTTTAATAACGGGGAAGGGAATATCTTCAAAATCATTCCGGGACCCGGAAATGCAAACTCAAATACCGTTGATGAATTTATTTCTACAAAACATCATAAGAATGCAGAATTTTTAGCAAAACATTTTGGATTTTCTTATGTGAAAGTTGATGATGACGGAACTTTAGACCGTGTTTTTGAAAACTTCTTCAAACCGGATGCACAGCCTAAAATCATGGAAGTCAATACGCAAGGTAAAACCAATGCCGATACACAGAAGGCTTATTTTAATTTCTTAAAAGAAAGCAAATAATTAAAAATTCTCGCAGATTTTACAGATTAAGCAGGCTAAAAAATCTGCTTTATCTGCGTGAAATATAATTAAATATCCAAATAATCATCACTTCCGGGAAGATTGATGATTTTATCAATGGGATAGATAAACATGTCATCGAAGTCGTTTAAAGCGTTAATCAGTTGAAAATGTGAATACCCCTTAATGTTTTGCATCGTGATCTCTGCTTCTTTGATCTTCTTTTTCTTTAAAAGGTTTTGCCTCTGTACACCGTTCAGAAGATATGTTGTCGGTGTAAACCAGTCTTTCCCTTTCTGAAAAAGAATATTCGAAAATGAAGTATCGGTAATGTGATTGTTTTTAACGATGATGATTTCTTCAGCTTTAGATTTCATCTTCATTTTTTCCAGTTCCTTACGATCTTCAAACTTAAAAGAGTAATCATAGCTGTTGTTTTCAACCAGCTGAAAATCCTGAATTTCAGGAATCGCATAAGGAATCATCTGTGTTCTGAACCTTTTATCAAGGTCGTAGATAAGTCTCATTTTGTACAAACCATCTTCGTCATGCTCAAGATTTTTGAAAATTTTCGCCAAATCAATTGAGCCTTCTTTCCCGAAATGGGCGAAAGTTTCGTTCACGCGCTTTTGATGGAATTCCAATAAGAATAATTCCTGATCTTCTACTTTAATGCTTTCAATGAATTGGGACATAAATTTTGTTTTTCATTTCTTCGTACTCATCTTCTAATTTACTCATGTGCGTAATTCCGCCACCGCTTTTGAAATACAGTTGATTATTTTCTTTTTCGATAAAACGAATCATCACGCAACTGTCAAGATTTTCTCCGTCAAACCAACCGCAAACTCCGGTGTAAAAACCTCTGTCGAAACCTTCTGCTTCCAGAATTATTTCTAATGTTTTCGGCTTTGGCGCTCCTAAAATCGAACCTGCCGGAAGAAGTTTCTGCATAATGCTTCCTACTTTTCCTTTAAACTCCGGTTTTACATGTCCTGAAATTTCCGAACTCATTGCAAAAAGATCTTTCTGTCGGGTTTTCAGAAAATCAATGAACTGAAACTTATCGACTTTTACATCATCTGCAACCATACTCAAATCATTTCTCAAAAGATCAACTACTGTATAATGTTCTGCCTTTTCTTTCGTGTCGTTCTTTAAAACTTCGGCCGCATTTTCCAATGAGGCGTCGATTGTACCTTTCATAGGATATGTGAGGATTTTATCATCAACGATTTTTACGAAAGTTTCAGGAGAAAAAAATACGAAAAAATCTTTATATAAAACCTTGTATTTTGCATGAGAGTGATGAAAAATTTCTTCAAGACTCAGATTGGTATCAATTCTTGTTTTCCGCGTGTAGTTGGTTAAATATGAATTTCCTAAGCGAATATTATTCTGAACATGATCAAAGCCCTTTTTAAAGCTTTCAAGGGTTTCAGGATAGCTTTCCCATTCTGTTTTTTTGTGTAAAGCTTCCTGCTTGTTGGTGTTTGAAAATATTTGAAAATCAATCAGTAAGCCTTTTTCTGAAAGTTCGTTTTCTCTGAAAACTTCAACCTTATCCACAAGAAAATCAATGATAAAGAAAAACGGAACTTTCTGCTGTGAAAGCTCATCCATTTTTAAAAAAATTTGATGATTCGCTGAAAACATTCCGCAAAAGTAGTTATTGATGTTTACTTTTGCATAAAATTTTTTCAATGCAGGAGAACTATCCACAAAAACCGGGACTCGATTTTATTTTAAAGCAGGCTTTTTTCTATTGGAATAAAACTTTGTTGTATCAAATTCTGTTTACCATTATTTACGGGACGATATTTTTTGCAGTTTCATTTTATATATTGCAGCGATTCGGGATTTATGAACAATATTCTGCGGCCTTAACCGAGTATTCCGAGGTTGGAATCGATGGCTTTGAAAAACTAAATGAAGATTTTGCGGCAATAAGAAGCACGGAAAATTTTGCTTATGCTTTGTATGGTCTTATGGCTGTTTCTGCTTTTTTATATCCTCTTAATTTGGGTTTTTTTCAAATTTTCAAAAAGATAGATATGAAAGAAGAGATCGGAATAAGTGATTTGTTTGTTGGGTATAACGGCCTCAATTTTTTCAGATACGTTTCTTACTTTGTATTCTGGTATTTGATTTGTGAGATTCTTAAGATAACAGTTATCTTACCACTTTTTTGGATAATGATTACCATTCTTGTAGGGCCATTGATGTTTTTCCATAACAAAAGCACTTTTGAAGCTATTTCTTTAAATTGGAAAGCTTTTAAAATGTATTTTATTGAGATTTTAGTCTGTACAATCGTTGCTGTACTTTTTAAGTATATTGGTTTTGCATTGTTTTTTGTCGGAGCTTTACTTACTTTTCCCTTTTGGAATGCAATGATTTATTCACTTTATAAAACTATTTTTAACGAAAAAAGTTAAGTTTTGATATTATTCTGGTGTTTTTGTTCTTAAATAAATTAAATTTGAGAAACATTAAAAATAAACACCATGTCAGAGTTTAAAGAATTTGATCAGCAAGGATCTGTTCCCAATAAGGATACCGGATCGATTATTTCTCATGCTTTCGAAATGTTTAAAGGCGTTTTCCTGTATGCATTTGTTACCATGATCATCTATTTAATTGCAGATTTTGTACTGCAGTCTATCACCGGGCTAAATTTTTATTCAAATTACAGTAATTTTAGAGATTTTGATGAAGACAGTTATAGAAATATTTTGATTGACAGACCGGGGATTTCTCTTTATTACTCATTTTCAGGTTTATTAAGTATTCTTTTATCACCTCTGTATGTAGGTTTAATTTATATTGCTAATAAGTTTAATACGAAAATTCCTGTAGAGTTTTCTGATCTTTTTATCGGTTATCGCCAGAATTTAGGTAATATATTATTGTATAGTCTCATTACCAATATTATTTTATGGGTTTCTCTTGCGATGTGCTTTATTCCTTTTCTGTTTGTTTACCCTTTGTTTTTTCTTGGTTACCCAATTCTTTTATTTGAAAATACAAATGCAATGGATGCGATTTCCAAGACGTATAATATTGTAAAAGACAATTACTCTGTGTTCCTGGGAACAGCAATTTTAGCTGGATTAATTACATTTTCCGGGATACTGCTTTGTTGTATTGGTATAATTTTTACTTATCCTTTTATCTATATAGCCATGTATTCTGCATACTGCGCTTATTTAGGTAAACCAAGACAAATAATATACAATAAATGACACCAAATAACAAAGAAAACCAGATCAGCAGTGTAGTGATTAAGCAAATTTTTCTGCTTGCCATCATTTTGATTTTGGCAGGGTTGATCTGCTTCAATCTTGCCATGTTTATTCCTTCTGTTTTGGGAGCAATTACCATTTATGTAGTTTGTAGAAAATACAATCTTTATTTACAGGAAGAACGAAAATGGAAACCCTGGGCTTCTGCTTTGGTTCTCATGTTGGCCAGTTTAATTGTAATTATTTTACCCGTTTATCTTATTGTTGATTTACTGATTGAAAAATTAGGTAATGCACAGGTTTACATGACTAAATTCAACGTATTTGTTGATAAAATTCATGATTTTGTTTATTCAAAAACAAAGGTAGATCTTCTGAGCAAAGAAAATATGACGAAAGTAAAAGATTCTGCCGGACGTTTTTCAACAAAAGCTTTAAGCGGAACTTTCAATACTCTGACGGTGATTATGTCGATGTATTTCATTCTCTATTTTATGTTTGAAAGGCCGCGTCTTTTTGAAAGAATTTTAGCCTCTGCAGCACCATTGAAGAGATCTAATGTATCTTTAATCGGAGAGAAAATGAGAAAGCTGATCATGGCCAATGCAATCGGACTTCCGGTCGTGGCTTTAGGGCAAGGAATAATAGCATTGATTGGATATTTTATTTTTGGCGCACCAAGTCCTGTTCTGTTATTTGCTTTAACCGCTGCCGCATCGATGATTCCTGTTGTGGGAGCGGCGATTGTATATGTTCCTATCTGTATTTTTATGATTGCGGAAGGACAAACCGGGCCTGGGATCGGGCTTGCAATTTACTGTTTGGTTGTGGTAGGCTTAACCGATAACGTTCTGCGTTTTACTTTGCTTAAAAAACTGGAAGACATTCACCCTCTGAATACAGTTTTCGGAATTATTATGGGAATGAATATTTTTGGTTTCATGGGCTTAATTTTCGGACCTATTCTGGTTTCTCTTACTTTGCTTCTGATTCAGGTGTACAGAAATGAGTTTTCTGACGATGAAATACCGGAACTTCAGCTCTCGGAAAAAGACAGAGACGAAGACCTTGAAAATAAAATTGATTTAATAGTATAAAAAATGGAGCAGGGAATAAATCCTGAAATTTTACAGGAAATATGCGTGGTGAAAATGCCTTTCGGAAAATATAAAGACACTATCTTGGCCGATTTACCCATCAGTTATCTCGAATGGTTTTACCGTAAGGGGATGCCTCCCGGAAAGCTGGGAATGCAGCTTTCTACAATTTATGAAATAAAATTGAATGGTTTGATGGACTTGCTGACTCCAATACGTGGCGGAAAAGTGAGTTTTGAAAAGCCTAAAAATAAAATATATAAATTTTAATTGTTAAAAAAATCTTCGGCGGCGCCAAAGGCGCCGCCGAAGATTTTATCCTTTCAAAGCCGCAATTTCATCTCTTAGTTTTGCAGCTTTTATAAAGTCTAAATTCTTTGCTGCCGCTTCCATTTCTTTTTGTTTCTGGGTAATGATTTTCTCTACATCTTCAGAAGAGTAATTGGCCTTTGTTTCAGCAACCTTTTGTACAATTTCTTTCTGGGTGTATTTTTCATCAGGGAAATCTTTGCTTCTTCCGACTAAATTTTCAGAAATCTTTTTATTTAAAGCGGTCGGAACTTTACCATGCTCTTCATTATAAGCCATTTGTTTTGCCCTGCGATATTCAGTTTCGTCTAAAGTTGCCTGCATTGATTTTGTAATCTTATCGGCATACATGATGGCTTTGCCGTTGATATTCCTTGCAGCACGGCCAACCGTCTGAATCATCGATCTTCGGCTTCTCAGCATTCCTTCTTTATCGGCATCTAAAATAGCAACCAGAGAAACTTCAGGTAAATCTAAGCCTTCTCTCAATAAATTAACTCCAATTAAAACATCGAAAAGCCCCAAACGCAGATCTTGCATAATCTGAATACGTTCTAACGTTTCGACATCAGAATGGATGTATCTTGTTCTGATCCCGAATTTTGTGAAATATTTGGTAAGCTCTTCCGCCATTTTTTTAGTTAGAGTCGTTACCAAAACTCTTTCATCCAGTTCCGCTCTTTTATTGATTTCTTCCATTAAATCATCAATCTGATTAATGGTTGGTCTGATCTCAATAATAGGGTCCAAAAGTCCAGTGGGACGGATAATTTGCTCAATATATTCTCCTCCGGTTTTTTCTAATTCGTAATCGGCTGGAGTAGCAGAAACATAAATAACCTGATTTTGAATAGCTTCAAACTCCTCAAATTTTAATGGTCGGTTATCCATCGCAGCGGGAAGCCGGAAGCCATATTCTACCAAAGCTTCCTTACGGCTTCTGTCACCACCGTACATGGCATGAACCTGTGGAACGGTAACGTGGCTTTCATCAATCACCATCAAAAAATCTTTTGGAAAATAATCTAAAAGACAGAAAGGTCGGGATCCTGGGACTCTTCCATCAAGATAGCGGGAGTAATTTTCAATTCCTGAGCAATATCCTAATTCTTTAATCATTTCAAGATCCAGTTCAGTTCTTTCCTGAAGTCTTTTTGCTTCTAAAGGTTTTTCAATTGATGAAAAAAAATCAACTTGTTTTACAAGATCATCCTGAATATTTCTGATCGCTCCGTTCAAAGTTTCTTTTGATGTCACAAATAGATTTGCAGGATAAATCTGAATCTGTTCAAAATTCGAAGTTACATTTCCTGTAACTGGGTCAAAGCTCTGGATTTTTTCAATTTCATCGCCGAAAAATTGAATTCTTACTCCATTATCCGCGTACGCCGGAAATACATCAACGACATCACCTTTTACTCTGAATGTACCTCGCTGGAAATCGCCCAGTGTTCTTGAGTACAAAGCGTTAACCAAAGAATGCAAAAGCGATGTTCTTGTGGTTTTTTCTCCTATTTCAAGTGAGATTAACGATTTGTGAAATTCAGTCGGGTTTCCGATACCGTAAATACATGATACTGAGGCAACAATCAGAACATCTCTTCTTCCCGAAAGCAAACTTGCCGTTGCAGAAAGACGAAGTTTTTCAACCTCTTCATTTATACTTAAATCTTTCTCAATATAAGTTCCGGAACTTGCGATGTAAGCTTCGGGTTGATAATAGTCGTAATAACTTACAAAATACTCTACTGCATTTTCAGGAAAAAATTCTTTAAATTCCATGAAAAGCTGTGCTGCCAAAGTCTTGTTGTGCGCCAGAACCAAAGTCGGTTTCTGAACATTATGTACAACATTGGCAACCGTAAAAGTCTTTCCGGAACCGGTTACTCCAAGCAATGTCTGGTACTTTTCACCGATTTCGATACCTTTTGTCAGCTTTTCAATAGCTTGTGGCTGATCTCCCGTAGGTTTATATTCTGATTGAAGATTGAATTTCATACTTCAAATTTAGGAAATAAAAAAGAGTCCGAAACGGACTCTCAAATATATTATTGTGTTTTTTTGTAGGTTTCAAAATTCATGACAAGCGGAATCTGATACCTGTATTTTACCGGCTGTCCATCTTTTTCGGCGGGTTTCCATGTGACATCCTGATTCGCAAGTTTTATAACCCTCATTGCTTCATTGTTGAATTTTGCATTTTCACCTGTTGCATTAATATTGCTTACCTTGCCGGCTTCGTCAACATTGAAATATATTACTGTTTTTATAGTTCCTTCATCCCCTTTCATGATCGAGCCATCAAAATTGGCAGAAACGAAATTTCTTAGTTTGTTTGCCCCGCCCGGAAATTCTGCGGGTTTTAGGTCTGCCTCTTTGCCAAAGGCAACATCCTGTTGAGACTTAGCTTCAGTATTTCTCTTAACGGGAATGGTGTCTTTACCTTTTACAAAAGCTTTTACTTTAAAAGACATTAGTGTTCTGGGTTCCTCTTTACTGTATTTGTCATAATATGCATTGGTCATTAAATTCACCTGAAAAGGTTGTGGATTCTTTTTGCTAATGGCATTTTTATACCTTTTGCTGATCGATTTATGAGAAAAATCTGATGCCTTATAGTTTTTCAAAGTGGCATTTCCGATTTTATTTTCATCTATCCACACGCCATATTTTGCAGCATTAGAAAATTCTTTGAGATCATTTTCGCTTACGGCATTTCTTTCGGCTTTTTTAGTTTTTGTGAAAATGAATGGAAGTTCATCTTTTTCCTGTTCAGAAAGTTGAGGATAAAATTCCATTAATGTTTTTCTGTCTTCCTGACTTATTGTTCTGTCAAACTCTGCATATTTTCTATTTTTCAATAGATCATTATATTTACTCAGAATTTTTTGAACTTCTTCATAAGGACTGTTTAAAAAGGCTTGAGAAAGGGTGTTGCTTTTTTTCGTGTCAAAATTTTCAATATTGTCTTTCGCATATGTTTTTTCGGCAAAAACAATTGCTAATGCTGCAAACGCAGGAATTGCAAGAAACTTTTTTGCTTTCGCAAATTTTGAATTTTTACTTGTCATCATAATGAATCTTTTTTTTGTGTTATTAAAATTAAATTGATGTATTAAGGGAAGATTCTGCTGTTTCAAAATTTCCTGCAAAATCAACTCTTGATAATTTTTCACATTATTGCTTTGTACTAGGACGCTTTCATCAGCAATAAATTCATGGTTGCTAACCATCGCTTTTTTATAGAAATAAATAAAAGGATTAAACCAGAAAAGAGCTTTTACAATTTCAACAAAAAGAATGTCGGCGGAATGTTTTTGTTTAATATGAATGGCTTCGTGTAGAAAAATGGTATCATCAATCTTAGAATCCTGAAAATAATTTTCAGAAAGATATATTGTATCCCAAAAGCTGAAAGGAGCGAGATCTTTTTCAAGAAGAACAATTTTTCTGCTTTGATAATCGATTTTTCTACCTTTCAATCTTTTGATTTTCAAAATTGAATAACCGATTTTTAAAAGCAATATTCCTGTTACGATAAAATTAATAATTAAAAGGACTTTCAGATAATCAAAACTTTCCTGTTGAGCAACACTTGAAGCTGCTGTTATCGGTTGTACGGTTTCTTCAACAAAAATTGCTGAAGGAATCTCTTCGTGTACCTGCTTTGTTTCGATAGTCGCAAAAGGAATACACAATGAGAATAACAAAGCGAATATCAAATAAAAACGATTGAACGTAAATGTTCTTTCTTTTGCCAGAAATAAATGATAGAGACCCAGCAAAACCCCTGAACAAATAATTATTTTTAATAGGATGATTTCCATGATTACTCTTTTATTTCTTTATCTATTATATCACGAAGCTCTTTCAGTTGTTTCTGTGTTAGTTTTGAATTGGATGTAAAAAAAGAAGCAAACTGCGTTACAGAGCTGTTAAAAAAACGGTCAATCATAGAAGTCATTTCTTCCTTGAAATATTCACCCTTTGCTACTTTAGGAAAGTATTCACGTGAATTTCCATACAGTTCAAAACCTACCAAATCTTTATTCTGCATTCTTTTTAAGAGCGTTGCAACAGTTGTTGCTGCAGGTTTTGGTTCGGGATACGCTTCCAGAATATCTTTCATGAATGCTTTTTCTTTTTCCCAAAGAATATCCATCAAAGTTTTTTCGGAATTGGTTAATTTTATCTCATTCATATTCTACAATATTTTATTTTGTTCTACAAATGTAGAATAAAAATTTAATTGCACAATTTTTTTATGGCATTATTTTTCCACTCAATCGATAAACCTCTTTAATATTATTATGAAAAAATTACTCTTACCCATTTTATTAGCTTCTGCAACGACGATTGTATCGTGTCAGGGAAAAGGAAAACCCAGTGAACCTTCTGCAAAAGAAGAAAAACCAAATACCGATTATAAACCGGCTTTTGAAGGACAGACAAGAATTAAACCTGTGAAAACCACTACCGCATATAATGTTGAAGTTTTAACTAAAGATTTAGGTAGACCATGGGGGATTATTAATTTGCCTGATGGAAAATTTTTAATTACTGAAAAAACAGGCTTCATGAATGTTGTTTCAGCTGATGGAAAACAGATTTCAAAAATTGAAGGTTTCCCAAAAGTAGATTCGAAAGGGCAGGGCGGAATGCTTGATGTTGCTTTAGATCCGGATTTTAAAACCAATAATATTATTTATTTCTGTTATTCTGAACCTTACACTGGAGGAAATCACACAGCCGTTGCAAAAGGTAAATTGTCTTCAGACCTAAAGAATATTTCTGAGGTGAAAGTAATTTTCCGAGCTACTCCAACTTACGATGGAGATAAACATTACGGAAGCCGACTGGTTTTTGATAAAGACGGAAACCTTTTTGTAAGTACTGGTGAAAGATCAGATAAAGAAACACGAGTATATGCTCAGAAAACTGATAATTATTTAGGTAAAATTTTGAAAATTACCAAAGACGGAAAACCAGCTCCCGGAAATCCATTCATCGGAAAAGGTGGTTATAAACCTGAAATTTATGCATTCGGCATCCGTAGTCCGCAAGGTCTGGCTTTAGATGAAAAAGGTCAGCTTTGGGATATTGAAATGGGTCCGAGAGGTGGAGATGAAATTAATTTAATTCAGCCGGGAAAAAATTACGGTTGGGGCGATGTAACCTACGGAATTGAGTATAACGGTGAAAAAATTAATAACGGAACCACGCAAAAAGCAGGAACCGAACAACCTGTATATTATTGGGATCCTGTGGTTTCTCCGAGTGGCGTTACATTCTACACAGGAAATATTGCCGAATGGAAAAATAATTTATTTATTGCCTGTCTTAGTGGTCAACATATCAACAGAATTGTTTTGAAAGACAATAAAGTTGTTGGCGAAGAACGACTTCTTTTAGACCAGAAAGAAAGATTCCGTGATGTTTTAAGCGGAATGGACGGGAATTTGTATGGTGTGACCGACAGCGGAAAACTGTATAAAATTTCCAAGAAATAAATGTAGAAGTGGCACTTTCTAAAGGATAGGATGTAAATCCTATCAATACTAAATTAGAATCAAATCAATATGCAATTCGGGCGCAAAATCGAAGATTTTGCGCCCGAATTTTTATTTTAAAAACAATTAAGCTTCTTCTAAGTGAACCGTAAAGTGTCTCAAAATTTCAGGTTCCCAAGTAATGTTGTATCCTTTTGAAATTTCGTCTCTTCTTTCGTATACATTTTTCACTGCTGCTGCAATGTAATCCATATGATTGTTCGTGTACGTTCTTCTCGGAATTGCCAAACGAACCAACTCTAATTTCGGATAACGGTTTTCTCTGGTTTCGGGATCTCTGTCTGCCAATAAGGTTCCAATTTCTACTGTTCTGATTCCTGCTTCCTTGTAAATCTCAAGACCTAAAGTCTGTGCAGGATATTCTTCACGGGGAACATTCGGTAAAAAATTTAAAGAATCAATGAAAACAGCGTGACCACCAATCGGCTTCTGTACAGGAATTCCGTACTCGATTAATTTATTTCCAAGGTATTCCACCTGAGAAATTCTGCTTTCCAGATAAGCAAATTCAGTTGCCTCATCAAGTCCAACTGCCAAAGCAGCCATGTCTCTTCCTGCCATTCCGCCATACGTAATGAAACCTTCGTAAATAATCGTGAAATTAGATGCTTTTCTGAAAACTTCTTCGTTGTTCAATGCAATAAATCCACCGATGTTTACCAAACCGTCTTTTTTAGAACTCATCGTCATTCCTTCTCCATAAGAAAACATTTCTTTACAGATTTCTTTGATGCTTCTGTTTTCCTGTCCGGCTTCTCTTTTCTTGATGAAATAAGCATTTTCAGCAAATCTTGCAGAATCAAAAAATACAGGAATTCCGTATTGGTCTGAAAGTTTTTTTACTGCTTTCATGTTTTCAAGAGAAACAGGCTGTCCTCCTGAAGAATTACAGGTAATCGTTACCAAACAGAAAGGAATTTGTTCTTTCGGATGAGATTTATAAACTTCTTCTAATTTTTCAAGGTTAATGTTTCCTTTGAACGGATGAAGATCATTGATATCAAAAGCTTCATCGATTGTGCAGTCGATTGCGTGAGCTTTTCTGATTTCAATATGTCCTTTTGTGGTGTCAAAATGCGAGTTTCCTGGAATAACATCTCCATCTTTTACCAAAACCGAAAACAAAACATTTTCAGCGGCTCTTCCCTGGTGAGTCGGTAATAAATATTTGAAACCTGTAATATTTTGAACGGTATTGTGTAGTTGTTCAAATGAGCGAGAACCAGCATAACTTTCGTCTCCGGTCATCAAAGCACCCCATTGTCTGTCAGACATTGCTCCGGTTCCTGAATCTGTCAGAAGATCAATAAAAACCTGTGAAGATTTTAGATTAAATAAATTGAATTTAGCTTCTTTCAGCCAGTTTTCTCTTTCTTCTCTCGTAGACTGACGGATTTCTTCCACCATTTTGATACGAAACGGTTCTGCATATGGTAATTCCATGTGATATATTTTTTAGATTTATTAAAGAAAAATTGAATTGAAAATGAATTTCAATCATCAGATGTATTTAAAGAAGTAAAAGAATTTTACTCAGGCGCTTTAAATATATTTTCATCTGAATGAAAACCCGCAACACCCCCGCTTACCGCAAATTTCATTGCTGTAGCAGCAGACATTCCCACTACAGGTTTTATATTTTTCTCTTCCGTCACAATTACCCAGCCCGAAATAGCATACGAATGAGGAAGATAAACCGCTACGTAATTGTGTTTATCGACATCAGCCATTTCTTTTTGCGTTAAAAAACCAATTCTCCATATTTCGGGATTTTCATTGGTTTTTACCCAAACCGGGTCGCTGAACTTTTTCTTATCACCTACAAACGAAGACATAACATCTTTGGTTGGCGAATAAATATGTTTAATTCCCGGTGTTTTTTCTAAAAGTCTATCCACGGCATCGACAAAAAACCGGCCAACCACAAATTTGTTTCCTAAGTAGCCCAATAGAGCAGTTAGTAATAATGTTGATACAAAAACCAGTCCCGGAATTTCTCTTGCAACCGACGGAATAATATTATCAATGGAAGTAATGACCGACCAAATTACGAATATTGTCAATCCGATAGGACCAATAATAATCAGTCCCTGAAAAAAGTTTTTCAGGAAGAGATTGGTCATACTCTCAAAAGTCGGTTTTTTCAACTGTTTATCCGTGTATTGATTCTTTATTTCCGTAAGATTGAATAATTTTGGCTTCATACTCCAGCCATTCCTCCCATCTTTTATTTACATATTCCGTATCACCAAGCTGTCTTGCGAAGCCGATAAAAGTGGTGTAATGATTGGCTTCAGAAATCATCAGTTCTCTGTAAAAATCTCTCAGTTCATCATCTTTAATATTTTCTGTAAGCACTTTAAATCTTTCGCAGCTTCTTGCTTCAATCATGGCTGCAAAAAGCATTTTGTCAATAATTAAAGTATCTCTGTTTCCGCCTTTTTGGATGAAATTTACCAGTTCGTTTACGTAATCATCTTTACGGGTGCGTCCAAAAGTATAACCTCTTTTAATAATTATCTGATGAACCTGATTAAAATGTTCCAGCTCTTCCTGTGCAATAGCCAAAAGCTCGGTCACAATTTCAGGATATTCGGGAAGCATTGTAATGAGACCGATGGCGTTGGTGGCTGCTTTCTGCTCGCACCATGCATGATCGGTTAAAATTTCCTGTAGATTTCCTTCTGCAATATTTGCCCATCTTGGATCGGTGGGAAGCTTCAGCTTAAACATGACTTAAAAAATTTCTGTAAAAATAATTAAAATAAATCTTCTTTAAATAAAAAATTAATTTTCATTGTTAAATTAAGAATAATCATGGCATAAAGTTGGATAATGTTAAATTAATATTAAAAATCACACCAATGAACACATTATTAATTACAAAAAAAATGGAAAAATTTGCATTTTTCGTTTTAACCTTATTTTCAGGATTTATTGCTTTCGCTCAGGAGGCTGCTCCAAAAGTAGAGGTAACTAGCACGACGACAAAAACTGAAGAATGGTATGCCAATCCGCTGTACATCATTATTGGAGCAGTGCTGTTTATCGTTCTAGTAGCTGTGCTTGTACGTGGAGGAAGAGCCAGCAGAGATTAATTTCTGAGTTACTGTTTACAATATACCGTCACGATGTGGCGGTTTTTTTTCGCAGGAAATTTAAAATTTTCCACCCCATTGCATCGAATTTCTGTAAGAAGGTTGCAATAATGAAGGCCAAAATTACATTCACCATATAAATCAGAATCATCAAAAGCCACCAAGGCATATTTTCCTTTAAAGGAACAACTAAGAAATAAACCAGTGACGAACTGATTCCCTGTCCGAAATAAAAGAAAATCGCATTTTTTCCGATATGAGTGACGAAATTTTCTTTAGTGATTTTTAATCTGTTATACAATACAAACAGTGTTGTTAGCGAAAATAAAGACCAAATGATATAAGGGATTTTCGGTGGAAACTTCTGCTTGTTGATTTTAAAGAAAATATCGTTTCCGAAATACCAAAACATCCAGATCAGTGCTGCAGCAACCAATCCGTAAAGAACGGGAATCATTTTTACCGGAATTGTTTTCCCTCGCATTTTATTGGCAACCAGGAAAACAGTCATGTAAAAAGCGACATAACCGACTTGTCCGGTTGGGTAAATTTTAGGAAAAATATTAAATAATAAAGTTAAGGCGACGCAAATTCCGATAAACCAATTGATGTGTTTCGGGAAAAATCTTAGAATTAAAACTCCGAAAACTGTTAAAATAAAATAGACTTTCAAATACCAGAAACTTCCCATCACTACAGGAAAAGTATCTGCATTGGTGTATTCATGAAGATACCAATTTCCAAGATTTTGCCATTGCGGGGCTGTAGAAATACTTGTTGCTGCATATTTTGAACCAAAAGTAGTGTAAAACTTTTGCAACCATTCCAGTGAGAAAAATGTAAGTCCGAATATTTTAAAGAAATAATCTAAAAAGAACAGCAGCGTTACAAAAATCATGTAGGTAATCTGAAGTTTCAGCAATCTGTAGAATGTCTTTTCAATATTGGAGCCTGAAGTAATTCCGCTTAAAGCATAAAACAGCGCAACATCAAAAACCAATGAAAACACTCTTAGTTCAGGAATAATATAAAATTGTCCAGACCAAAAAGCAGTATGGATAAAAATAATGGAAAGCGTTGCTAATCCTTTTGCGAAATCGATGTAGAGGTCTCTGTTCATGTTATTGAGGTAGTTCTAATGTGGCTTTTTCAAATTTATCGTAAGAAAAGAAATATAAACCTCCATCCCATTCTGTTTTACTTTTAGTCTCTATCCCTTTTAAATCATTTTTAAAATATCTACTGTATTTTGATCGATACCATGAATTATAGGAGTCATTGTCAATGGAAAATAAAGGTACGGTGAAAACTTGTGAGCGTTGATCTGTTGTTTCATTCAGATTTGCATAACCATTCATTACCAGAAATAATTTGTATCCGTTTTCTTTTGCAAATTTTTCGTAATTGGACATAGGAAGACAGCGTACGGAACTGCAGCCATTGGTGAAAATATAGACTAAAGATCTTGGATGTTTGGCTAATTCTGATTTAAGCTGTTGACCGTTTATTTTATAAATGTGATTGTTATCGGTTTTTTCGAAGTTTTCTAAAGCAACAATGGTTTTCTTCTGTTCTTCAGAAAGTTTTTTGTAATCATTGGTTACACCATAAACAGTACAGGAAATAAGTGATAAAAAGAGTAATATGCTTAATATTATTTTCATTGAAAGTTTTTTTCAAAAATACAAATAAAAGAGAATTGATTTAATTTCTATATTTGGGGAATTAATCACGAAATATGAATTTTAAATTTTGCTTCCTTTTGGTATTCTTCGCTTTTCTAAATTTTTCAGCGCAGGGAAACCGTTTTACTTACGAATATCAGTTTAGAATTGATTCAACAAAAACCGACAGTCTTAAGAAAGAGTTTGTAAATCTTGATATTTTACCTACAAAATCTTATTTCTACGGTCAGGCAAGTTTTGCGAGTGATTCTATCATGAATAACTCAATCATTCAGCAAAGAAAATCTACACCTAATCACATCAGCTATTCATCAAGTTCAGAAGATTGGAATATTTCTTATTTAATAGAGAAGTCATACCCGAGTTTTAAAACGACATGGTTTACCAATATCGAACAAACCAATATGATTGTTGAAGAAACTCCTGTTTTAAAATGGAATATTCTTCCCGAAACACAAAAAATAGAAAACTACAATTGTCAGAAGGCAACAGTAAACTTTGGAGGAAGAATTTGGGAAGCATGGTTTTCAAAAGATTTGCCTTTTCCGGATGGTCTGTATAAATTTCATGGCTTACCTGGTTTAATTGTAAAACTCGAAGACAAAACAAAATCACATCAGTTTTTATTAAAAGGAAATAAAAAACTAAAACCTGAAGACCATTCCTGGGGTTATATTTTGGCATTGCAGAAAGAAGCAAAACATGAATTTGAAGGTGTAAAAGTAAGTCCTGCTCAATATAAAAAGCAATATCTGTCTTACAAAAATGATCCGGCTAAAGACATAAAACTCGATTTGGCAGACCCACGTACCACAATGACGGTCACAACCGAATCGGGCGCTAAGTTGACAAGTAATCCTGAAATTATCAAGTATTTTGAAGAGTCGATGGCTAAGAAATACAAAACCAATAACAATCAGTTGGAATTAAATTTGCACAGAAAATAGAAAAATTCTCAAAACCATATGGTTAGTCATTAAAAAATCACTACATTTGCACCTCGAATTAACTAAAAATTTATAGACAATGTTTGCAATTGTAGAAATAGCAGGGCTTCAATACAAAGTTGAGCAAGACCAGAAGTTGTTTGTAAACCGTTTGAAAGGAGATAAAGGAGGAAAAGTATCTTTTGATAAAATTCTTCTTACTGTAAACGGAGCAATCACTGTAGGCGCCCCAGCTGTAAACGGAATCACTGTAGAGGCAGAGATCTTAGACCATGTAAAAGCTGATAAAGTAATCGTTTTCAAAAAGAAAAGAAGAAAAGGTTACGAAGTGAAAAACGGTCACAGACAATCTCTTACTCAGATCAAGATCACTGGTATTACAGGATTTGATGGTAAGAAAGCTGAAAAACCAGCTAAGAAAACAACTAAAAAAGCTGATGCTGAAGCAGCAGAAAGCGCAGAATAATTTAAACCAAAAAACCTTAAAATAAAATGGCACACAAGAAAGGAGTTGGTAGTTCCAAGAACGGTAGAGAATCTCACTCTAAAAGATTAGGAGTGAAAATTTTCGGAGGACAAGACGCTATTGCCGGAAACATCATCATCAGACAGAGAGGTACACAACACCACCCAGGTGAAAACGTTGGTATCGGTAAAGATCACACTTTGTTTGCATTGGTAGACGGTAAAGTGGTTTTCAGAAAGAAAGCAAATAACAGATCTTTTGTATCTGTAGAGCCAAACGCATAATTAATAAGCGTTTATAAAAAATAAAATCCTCAGCAGTTTGTTGAGGATTTTTTATGCTATTTATAAAACTGGAAGTACTTATTCAAGTAAATCTACAGAGTTTTTGTCATTCCGTAGGAATCTAAATTATTCTATTTATTAGACTGAAAATGAGATTTCTACGGAATGACAAGCCTATAATGAAATTTTAAGGTTATATGTGGATCAAAACAGCTAATAATTTATTATTAAAACCCAAACTGAAAACCTGCTTTAATGCCAAATTTTGAAGCATCCGGTCGGTCTAAATAATTTCCTCTCCAGTTGAAATCTACTCTGAAAATTCTGATATTTCCAAAACCAATGTTTTCAATTCCGAAACCATATTCATAATAGATCTGCTGATCTGGTGCCGAATATTTCAGATTATCTACATTGATATTTTTAGATGCGTCACTTAAAGAGCCATAAGCTCCTCTGATGAAGGCAACTTCTCTCAACTTCAGTTTCTTAATTAAGGGAATAAAGGAAAGTATTTTGCCATTGAAATGATGCTCAATATGCATGGTTGAATACGTGTCTGCGACAAACTCATAATAATTCAGCTGAGCAAAAGTATTCGGAACGATTCCGTAAGATTGGTTTCCCGGAATGATATTTTGTAATGCCAAAGGAACGGTGTCGAAGTTTTTTCCTGCTTCAAAACTGAATAGAGTTTTGCCCCAACTTCCCAAAAGAATCGGTTTGTAAAACATAAACTGCAGTTTATTATAATTAAAATCAGCATTAAATAAACCTTCAATACCTCTCGTATATTTTAAAACAATCGTTGGTGCTAAAGTTCCGTGTTCGTAACGGTCAACCCCGGTCTGTGAGAATTTAGCTCCCGGTCTTGCGATTAAACTGATGGAAACACGTGAATCATTCACTGTTTTCCTCAAATCACCATTTCTGTAATACATCAGATTAAACCCTTCAGGATTGGCAGATTTAATGCTTTGCAAAGTTCCGTCGACTCTTACCTGAAAATTTTTCCAAGGCTCAATAGAGGTAAAAACACTGGTTTGGTTTACTGAGCTTAAAGACGCATTTTCTCCTCTTGCAAAAACGGTTGATGAAGCAAATGAACGGGATAAAATGCCATCTTCTGTAGTTAATTGTACTCCAAGCTGGGTAATGTCTCTTTTTGTTCCGGCTCCAATCATAAAACGATTGACTCTGTTAAACATATAACGTCCTTCAACGCCGTATTTGAATTGTTTATCTTTAAAGCCATAAGCATTATAAAATTCAACTCTCCAAGGATCATTTTGCGTAAAATAGGTTCTAGCTCCCAATCTTATTCTATCGCCTTCTACTTCATTTTTACCGTAAATTGAGGTGATGGGTCCCAAATCGATTCCTTTGGTCACATTATAGTATCTTGAAGCTAAAGTTTCAGTCAATTTTACGATTCTGTTGAATTTTGGAGTGTGCTGCAATTTATCAAGCATTTCGTATACACCCTGTTCCTGTTTTGAAAGTGAATCAGGTCTTGCAGTTGCCCAGAATGCTTCATCTTTATCTACAAACCGATCATCATATTCTTCTTTTCTTCTTGTGAAAACAGAATCTGCCAAAGGTTTATTAAAATCATACTCAGAATAATCTACAGATCTTTTGGCAATGATGCTTTTTGCACTTTTCTTTTTTGAAAATGGTGTCATCTCGATTTCTGTAACGAATTTCTTTGGAAGAAAAGTTTCATCATCCGGATTATCATATTCCAATTCGGTTGAAATTGCGTTGATGAAATTAACATTGATCTTATTTGTCGATTTTAAAGTAGCTCCTAAAACCGCATAAGAATCGGTATCAATATAAAGATAGCCCTGAAATGCCAAAACCTCAGTTCTGCGTGGTTGATATCTTATTTTGTAGGCATTTTCTCCGTTCACAGAAATAGTATCCACTAAATTATAATCATACGTGCTGAAACCATCGGTTCCGACAGGACTTGGAAATCCGATATCAAAATAATTTAAGGTGTTATCGTAAATATTGATGTCACGATAAAGGTTTTTTGCAGTAAGGGTAATGACCTGATTGTCCTGAAAACCTGAAGTTTTCTGGGCGACAAGTAACCTTTTGTTCTTTTTATTAGGTTTATTTTCTCCAAAATTCTCATAAATGGATTCGTTGAGAAAAACAGGAAGTGCCATTTTTCCACTTGCAGTAGAGTCGGCATAATCAAAAATAAAATCAAGCTTATTAAAGATTTTACGATTCATAAACGTGCTGTCAAGATTGTTGGCGTCAAACTGAATCTTTTCGTATTCTTTATAAGTGTAAGTATTGAACTTCTCCAAACCATTGTTTCGCTTGCGCTTCCATACTTCCTGCATGATTCGGTACGCAGGATTTTCTTTTTTGCTCTTGTATTTTGTTTTTTCGTTGTGAATCACAACTTCTTCAATGCTGCTTACTTTTTCCTGAGAAAGTTTTATAATCAGATTATTTGCATTATCAGGGGAGATATCTGTCGTTTCAAATGCAAAACTTTTTCTTGAAAATTTTAACTTATAAATAATAGAATCAGATTGTACGATAAAATTGCCGCTTGTTGTTGTAAGGGCTGGTTTTTGACTTTCATTAATGAAAATTTCTACACCGCTGATTTCCTTATTTGTTTTTTCATCAATGATTTTTCCGGAAACTGTAGTTTGTGCTTGTAAGATTCCTGTAATAAGGAGAAAAATATATAGGAAACAGTATTTTAAAAAGTTGGTTGACATCATTCGTTTCTTCGAGCATTTAGCTTAAACAAAAAGTGTGCAGATTCGTTGAAAACTTAAAATATTTTTACAAAAATTACGAATCATTCACAAAACTGCAAAGGTAATGAAAATAAGCTTATGAATATTGTGTAAATACAGACGTTGTTTTATAAGAATAATAATGGGTTGTGATAAGTTTAAATAAAAAAAGACCTACATTTCTGTAAGTCTTTTTGCTCCTCCTGCTGGGCTCGAACCAGCGACCCTCTGATTAATCCCGAAGTTTCGGGACTCTAACTAACTGAGCTAAAACTCCGGATAATTCTTGATTTTCATCACATAGTCTTTCCAAAAACTTTTTGGATTTTTGCTTTTAATGTATCGTTCAAGATTTAGAGCAATCGTTTTGTCATTTGAAACTTCGAAAAGAGCCATCATTTTCCAAGGGCGAAATTTCCGCGTATATGTGTTGAAATTTTCCTGTTGATTATGTTTCAAAAGTCTCTCTGTTGGAAATTGAGTATATCCAATATAATATTTGTCTGCAGACTCTGAGTATAAAATATAAATGTAATACATAAAAAAACCGCAATCAATTTGATTGCGGTTTGCTCCTCCTGCTGGGCTCGAACCAGCGACCCTCTGATTAACAGTCAGATGCTCTAACCAACTGAGCTAAGGAGGAATGTCCTTGTTTTAAGGTGTTGCAAATATATGATGAAAAATAACGTCAAACAAATATTTTTCCTACAAAAGCTCTGGAAATAGGCTATCAGATTATTTTTCAGGAAATTAAATTTTAAATAAAATTAATTGGTGGTTAAAATTTAGTAAATAAAAAAAGACTTACAGAAATGTAAGTCTTTTTTGCTCCTCCTGCTGGGCTCGAACCAGCGACCCTCTGATTAACAGTCAGATGCTCTAACCAACTGAGCTAAGGAGGAATGTCCTTGTTTTTAAGTGGTGCAAATATAGGACGGATATTTAAACCACGCAAATTTTTTAATTAAATTTTTCAAAAAAATTAAAATTTATTCGTGATGATTTTGAAAATGTCTGCTCCAAAAATCAGTAACATTAAGCCTAACAGGAAGATAACTCCAACCATTTGAGCGTTTTCCAAAACTTTTTGCGGAACAGGTTTCCCTACAATCATTTCATATAAAGTGAAAAGAACGTGTCCTCCATCCAATCCGGGGATCGGAATTAGGTTCAAAAATGCCAACCAAACAGAGAACATTGCGGTGAAGCTCCAAAATAACGTCCAGTCAATCGATACACTTCCGTCTTTCGCTTTATCAACCGGCATATTTTTGATAATTGCTAACGGACCGCCTACTTTTTTGTATCCTTGTACTTTTGAGTTGAAAATCAGCTTAAACTGTTTCACCTGATATGTCAAACTTTCAATACTTCTCGTGAAACCTCTACCAATTGATTGTCCGAAAGTAAAATGCTTCGTTTCTGCATATTTTGTAAGTTGTTTATAAGAAGCAAGGCCTAAAGTTCCTTCTTTTGAAACCTGTAAAACCAAAGGCAGAACTGCTCCGGCTCTTGAAACCTCTACATTAAGGTCCTTTCCTGCGTTATTTCTTACGACTTCTTGAAATTCATCGTAATAAGCGATTTTTTTTCCGTTTGCTGAAATGACTTGATCGCCAACTTTTAAACCTGCGGCTGCCGTTTTGGGATTGTATATAGAATCAATTACTGCAGGATATCTTGGGGTAAGAAATGCTTTCGGGTTTGCATCTTTAAATGCTAATGCTTTACCGTCGTCATTAGTATGAAAAGTGACTTCTTTACCGTTTCTTAAAACTGTAATATCATCACTCAATAATATGTCTAATGAAAGTTTATCAAGATTATTCTGAACTTTTCCGTCAACTTTTAAAATTTTATCACCATCCTGAAAACCCATTGCTTTTGCAACATGAGTATAATTCATTGGGGCATCTACCTTTGTGCTGTCGAAAACAGTTTCTCCGTTAAAAAACGAAAGACATCCGTAAATAATCCAGGCAAGGAAAAAGTTTACGGTAACTCCACCCAACATGATAATTAGTCTCTGCCAAGCTGGTTTTGCTCTGAATTCCCAAGGTTGTGCGGGTTGCTTTAGTTGTTCAGTATCCATACTTTCGTCAACCATTCCGGCAATCTTTACATAACCTCCGAAAGGAAGCCAGCCGATTCCGTATTCCGTTTCGCCGATTTTCTTTTTAACCACCGAAAACCACGGGTCAAAGAAAAGATAAAATTTTTCTACTTTGGTTTTAAACCATTTTGCGGGTAAGAAATGCCCCAGCTCGTGAAGAATTACTAAAATGGAGATGCTCAATATAAATTGAAAGATCTTGATTGCTAATTCCATTAATTATTTTTAGATTTTAATTTGCAAAGGTAACAATAATCAAAAGGATGCCAAATAAAAAAGCTCCTCGAAATGAGAAGCTTTGTCATATATGGTGGCAGATTTTAGAAATTGAAAGAAACACCCAGGCTTCCGTTGTTACCAACCTCTGCAAAAACTCCGAATTTCTCTGTGAAGAAATATCTTGCACCAATGTGCGCTCCGATTCCGAAATCTCTTCCTAAAACACCCAAATCAACACCCGGATAAATATCCAACTGCTCCGGCAACTCTAAAGCTTCTCTTAAATGGAAATTTACGCATCCGAAAATAAAAACCCTGTTGTCTTTATTGTTGTCTCTATAATTATCAAAATATGCATTTCCACCGGCTCCGATTGAAATGAGCTGATTCAATCCATAATCATAAGTTGCCGTAATTCCCGTTCCGTATCCCCATGCATTAAGTCCCAAATTCACTTTCTGATCTCCTTTTCCCGTGTAGGCTTGTGCGCTGACTGCTGCTCCCATGAAAAGCATCAACATCAAAACCAATTTCTTCATAAATTTTTAATTTTAAATGATTACCAAGAATTATTTGCAGCAAAAATAAAACCGAAGTCAATTAAAAGCCGTAATTTTATGGAACTTTGAATTGGAAATATGAAAATCACAGGATTAAATTTCGATATCATCTGGAAGGATAAAGCTAAAAACTTCGAATTGATTACACAACAACTGGAAAATGAAACCGCAGACCTTTTTCTTCTGCCTGAAATGTTTTCCACAGGCTTTTGTATGGATGCAGCAGAAGTTTCAGATAAAAATGAAGAATCTCTGGAGTTTTTAAAAAAGATTTCAAAAGAAAAAAACGCAGCGTTCTGTGGAAGTGCTTCGGTTAAGGTAGATGACAAATTTTACAACAGAATGTATTTTGTAAAACCCGATTCTGAAGATATTTATTATAATAAGAGACATTTGTTTTCTTTTTCAGGAGAAGATAAAGTCTATACTCCCGGAAAACACAGGGTAATTGTTGAATATTTAGGAATCCGTTTTATGCTACAGGTTTGCTATGATTTAAGATTTCCTGTTTTTGTAAGAAATAATGATGATTACGATGCCATCTTATACGTTGCCAACTGGCCTGAAAAAAGAGTCGGAGCTTGGGAACACCTGTTAAAAGCAAGAGCGATTGAAAATTTATCTTTTGTTTTTGGCTTAAACCGAATCGGAACAGACGGCAATAATCTCTTCTATCAGGAAAGTTCACATTGCTTTTTTGCAGATGGAAAAGAAATTGCCGAAAAAAATGGAAATTTAGTTACTGCTGAATTAGACATTAATGAACTGAAAGACTTTAGAGAACATTTTCAGTTTCTGAACGACAGAGATAATTTTGAAATAAAAATTTAAGCTGAGATTGAATTTAAAGCTAAGAAAATCCCACAGATTACACAGATTTTCACGGATGAATGAGAATAAAATCTGTGAGAATCTGTGTAATCTGTGGGAGTAAAATTATTTTTATGCAGCTAATAAATCCCTAAATCTTAGCCACAACCTTAAATATACTGTTTCAAAAGCTGAGTCAATGTATTCACATCATGTACACCGCTCTCCTTGTAAAGCAATTCTCCGTTTTTGAAAACCGCTAAAGTCGGAACACCGCGAACTCCATACTGAGAAGCGATTGCGGGATATTGGTCGACATCTATTTTTACAATTCTTGCCCCTTCACCCACATTTTCTTTTACTGTTGTTAAAACAGATGATTGCACTTTGCAAGGTTGGCACCACGTTGCAAAAAAATCAATCAATACAGGTCTTTCCGAATTGATGAGTTCCTGAAATTTTTGTGACATTTTAATTAATTTTTTAGATTCTGAATGGCTTTTACATTTTGAAGGCTGGTCCCGTCGTAAACTTCAACACCCTTTTTCTTGAGGATTTCTACAGCCTGGTCAGCCTGAATTCCTTTGTTGCAAAATACAACAACTTTCTTGCCTTTTAATTCACTGCTTCTATTTTCAATTTCAGCTAAAGGAATATTGATGGCATTTTCTGCTGTTGCTTCAGCAAACTGTTCCGGAATTCTTACATCTACCAAAGTCACGTCCTGACTTTTTACAATTTCAATAATATTCACTTTTTGATTGGCTGCAACATTCTGAGTTTTGCAGGAAAATACAATGAATGAAAAAATCAGAAGGTAAAATGTTTTAAGTTTCATTTTACAAAGTTTTTGTCTGACAAACAAAATCCGAAACCGGAAATTTTTCAGTTTTTTTAATTCCGTTAAAACCACCTTCGATTTCGGTAAAGTTTCTGATTCCGTGTGAGTTAAGAATGCTTGCTGCAATCATGCTGCGGTAACCTCCTGCGCAATGTAAAAAGAAATGTTCGGAATCATCAATCGTCGAAACCCAATCACTGATCGTATCTAAAGGTCTGCTATACGCATTGTCGATATGTTCTGCAGAATATTCTGTGATTTTTCTTACATCAATCACTTTTGAATTTTCGTTAAAAGCTTCCGCAAATTCGGCGGGAGAAATTCTTTTTACTTCATCAGTTTCTTTGTTAGAATTCTTCCATGAATCAAATCCTCCTTTTAAGTATCCTAAAACATTATCAAAACCCACTCTGCTTAATCTTGTAATCACTTCCTCTTCGGTTCCTTCATCTGAAATCAATAATAAAGGATGTTTTACGTCAACAATTAAAGTTCCTACCCAAGGTGCAAAATCTCCTTTCAATCCGATATTAATTGAGTTTGGAACAAAACCTTTATGAAATTCAACAGGGCTTCTTGTATCTAAGATCAATGCTCCGGTTTCTTCGGCAAAACTTTCAAAATCTTCTACTGAAACAGGATTTAAACCTTTATTCATCACATTTTCAAGACTTTCGTAACCACCTTTATTCATGGCTACATTCATTCCGAAATATTTTGGCGGAGCCGTTAAGCCATCCAGAACTTCTCTTATAAAAGATTCTTTATCAGGCTGATTCAGAGCGTAATTGGTTCTCTTTTGGTTCCCAAGAATATCAACCGTTTCTTTCTGCATATTTTTTCCGCAAGCTGAACCCGCTCCATGAGCCGGATAAACAGTAATGCTGTCATCCAGAGGCATAATTTTAGTCTGTAAGCTCTCGTATAAAATTCCGGCAAGGTCTTCCTGAGTAACGCTTCCTTCCTTTTGAGCAAGGTCCGGCCTTCCGACATCGCCCAAAAATAAGGTGTCTCCTGTGAAAATGGCTGTTTCAACACCGTTGTCATCAATCAGAAGGTAGGTTGTGCTTTCCATAGTGTGACCTGGAGTGTGAAGTGCTTTTATTTTTACTTTTCCGATTTCAAAAATCTGATTATCTTCGGCAATAATGGCTTCAAACTCGGGTTTTGCGGTCGGCCCGTAAACAATCGGCGCGCCTGTCTTTTTACTTAAATCCAAATGTCCTGAGACAAAATCTGCATGGAAGTGCGTTTCAAAAATATATTTTAGCGTTACATTGTCTTTTTCAAGTCGGTCAAGATAGGGCTTTACTTCTCTCAAAGGATCTATAATGGCTGCTTCATTTTCTGATACAATATAATAGGCTCCTTGAGCCAGACAGCCCGTATATATTTGTTCAACTTTCATTGGATTTGTTTTAAATTATTGATAAAGATACAAAGTAAGTCAATAATTGTTAAGAAATATATATTGTGGTTGATAGTTTCTGTCGATTGTTAGAATTTTAAAACATTTTATTAAGCTCGAACTCATTGATTTTTAGCGATAAATAATGTTAATTAATCATTAAACTTAGATTGCTGTTTTTTATCATATTGATTTAGTAGACTTTTTAAAATTAATTAAAATAAATACAACAAAGCAGCATCAAGATATTCTCCAAAAATTTTATATTTAGGAGTTAAAAAAATCAAATGGCAGATAAAACAAAATTTATTGAAGAACTGAGTTCAAGATATACTCCAAAAGGAGAGCATATTATATTAGGAAAGGGAATGCTGGATGGAGAAGTAGTGACCGAAGTCAATGTTACAATCCCTTTAAAAACCATCAACCGACATGGTTTAATTGCCGGAGCAACGGGAACGGGAAAAACAAAAACGCTTCAGGTTTTTGCTGAGCAACTTTCTCATGCCGGAATTCCGTCTTTGGTTCTTGATATCAAAGGAGATTTTTCAGGAATTGCTGCAGCCGGACAAATGAATCCGATTATTGAAGAACGTTACGCTAAAACATTGCTTCCGTATAATCCTCAAGCTTTTCCGGTGGAATTAATGAGTATTTCCGGTGGGAAAGGAATTAAATTAAGAGCAACGGTTACAGAATTCGGTCCGGTTTTATTAAGTAAAATTTTAGAACTGAATGATACACAGCAAAGTATCATGTCTATTGTTTTTAAATATTGTGATGACAAAGGTTTACCTTTGATTGATCTGAATGATTTAAAAAAAGTTCTGCAATATGTAACAGATAATCCGCAAGGAAAAGCAGAATTGGCCGCCAATTACGGTTCAATTGCACCAGCTTCTTTAAGTGCTATTTTAAGATCTATTGTTGCTTTGGAGCAGCAAGGCGCTTCAGATTTCTTTGGAGAACTGAGTTTTGATGTTCATGATTTGTTAGAAACCCGAGAGGGAAAAGGCGTTGTCAATATTCTAAGAGTTGCTGATATTCAGAATAAACCGCAGCTTTTTTCAACATTTATGCTGTCGCTTTTCGCAGAAATTTATATGACTTTTCCCGAAGAGGGTGATAGCGGAAAGCCAAAATTAGTTCTCTTTATTGATGAAGCACATTTGATTTTTGATGAATCTTCAAAAGCTCTGGTTTCACAGATCGAAACAATGGTAAAACTGATTCGTTCCAAAGGTGTTGGTATTTATTTTATCACTCAGATTCCGGGAGACGTTCCTGAAAATGTTCTTTCGCAATTAGGCTTAAAAATCCAGCATGCATTGAGAGGTTTTACAGCAAAAGACAAAAAAGAAATTTCTAAAGCCGTTGAGAATTATCCGACAACTGAGTTTTACAATGCTTCGGAACTGATACAGAACTTGGGAATCGGGGAAGCTTTTGTCACCGCTCTGGACGAAAAAGGAATTCCGACACCGTTGGTTCATACGTATTTAATTTCTCCGGAATCTAGAATGGATGTTTTGAATGATGCAGAAGTTGCAGATTTAACCTCAAAATCACCTTTAGTCTCAAAATATGAAAAAGCGATTGACAGCGAGTCGGCCTACGAAATTTTACTAAAAAGAATGGAACAGGCAGTTGAAAACTCTGCACCAACAGAGAAAACAAAGCCGGTAAAAGAAGAGCCGGGAATGTTTGAGCAGGTGGTGAAAAGCAGCGCCGGAAGAACATTTGCCAATACTTTGATGCGCGAAGGAGCAAAAGCGATCTTAGGAATGCTAGGTTTAGGAAAACGAAGAAGATAAATTTGAATTGTTAGCCTTTTGGTTTTTTAAATGTAATTTTCCTATTTTAGCAGATTAGCCTTTTAGCAAACGGTGGATTTTTGAAAGGTTTGGTTTTTGATTGTACAAGCTTAAAGTAAGACTAAAATGTATTCAATTATTGATATAGAAAGTAATGGTGCAGGTTTCAGGAAAGAATGCATTATAGATATCGCCATTTACCGTTATGATGGTCAGAAAATCACTGATCAGTTTATATCGCTTGTCAATCCCGAAAGTGATATTACTCCTTTTGTGCAAAAACTGACGGGAATTACACCGAAAATGGTGAAAACTGCCCCAAAATTTCATGAACTGGCGAAAAGAGTCGTTGAGATTACTCAGAATACAACCTTAGTCGGCCACAATATCGATTTTGATTACAGGATGCTTCGTCAGTCGTTTAGCCGGCTTGGTTATGATTTTAAAATCAATACTTTAGATACGATTCCTTTGGCTAAAAAACTGATTCCTGATGAAGTAAGCTATTCACTTCAAAAGCTGGTAAAATCATTAGGGATTCCTCTGGCAAATGCACATCGAGCCGAGGGTGATGCACGTGCGACATTGGAATTGTTTAAACTTTTGATATCTAAAGATACCGAAAACGAGATTATTCAAAAGCAGCATGAAGAAACAAATGCTAAAAATTACATCAACAAGATCAGGCAGTTAACTCAGGATTTGCCAAATGAAAAAGGGTTTGTGTATTTTCAGAATGAAGATGGTGAAATTATTTTTTCAGATTACGTTCAGGATATCAACCGGTATTCTAAAAAGCTTTTTAACTCGAAATCTAAAAAATGGGAAAGCATTCAGAATGAAACAGAGCAGATCAATTTTGAATTAACGGGAACTGACATTATTGCTAAGTTAATTTTAAATTCAAAAGGAATAAAAAAGAGGGAGATTTTTCCTTTCGGATTGTATTATAAGAACGAAAAATATTTAGTCGAGAAAAATAAACTGAATAAAACTGAAAAACCAATTCTTAAATTCAGAGCATTTACACAAGGTTCAAAAGCGGTTCAGTTTATCAATACTATTGAAGAATATCACAACATCGAAAACTTCAAAAAGAAAATTGATTTCAAAAAAAGAAATGAACTTTGGCTTGGGAGCGGGAGAAGATTAGGAGAAAAACTATTTCTCATCATCGAAAATGGAAAAGTAGTTTCTTATGGATTTTACGAATTATTCACGCAGATTCAGACCATGAGCAAGATTTCGAAGCTTAAAATAGATCTTTATTTGCCAACTTCTGATCTTATTAATGAATTGCAATTGGCGCTAATTCGTGGAGATTTTGAAACGTTGCCATTACCGAAATAATTTTAGTTTTTAGAAAAAACTTTCCGAACCTGATATTCAAAATAAGTAATCTGAGTAAAAAATAGTATTTTTGCAAAAGAATAAAAAAGCAATGCAAAATTTTAAACAAAATAAAACTGGTAAAAAGGGAGCTGTAAAGTTTTCTAAGGTTTGGAATATTTAAAGGAGTTGTCTTGCATAAAAAATAATTGTGATGACAGACTCTTTTTACGAAGAATCTGTCTTTTTTTATGTTAAATTTAAAAAATATGAATTCAAAAGAATTATTAAAGATCGCCAATGAATTTGGCACACCGGTGTACGTTTACGATGCAGAATCGATTAAAATACAATACGAAAAACTTACATCTTCTTTTTTAAAACACACCAAGTTCTTTTATGCTGCAAAGGCATTAACCAATATCAATATTCTCAAATATGTCAAGAACCTTGGTGCTTCTTTGGATTGCGTATCAATAAATGAAGTTAAATTAGGTTTAAAAGCTGGTTTCCCGAAAGAAAAAATACTTTTTACCCCGAATTGTGTTGATCTTGCTGAAATTGAAGAGGCAATGACTTTCGGAGTTCATATCAATATCGATAATATCTCGATTTTAGAACAGTTTGGAAACAAGTACGGAAATTCATATCCGATCTTAGTGAGAATCAATCCACATATTTTTGCGGGGGGAAACTATAAAATTTCTACAGGTCATATCGATTCAAAATTTGGTATTTCTATTCATCAGGTTCGTCACATTGAAAGGGTGATGAAATCTACCAATCTAAATGTAGAAGGTCTTCACATGCATACCGGAAGTGAGATTAAAGATCCGGATGTTTTCCTTCAGGCATTAGATATTATGTTGGAATTATCTGAACATTTCCCAAATCTTAAATATCTTGATATGGGTAGTGGTTTCAAGATTCCTTATCAGGACAGCGAAGAGGAAACCGATGTGAAAACGTTAGGTAAAAAAGTAGAAAAAGTAATCGCAGAGTTTTCAAAATCAACAGGAAAGAAGTTTGAGCTTTGGTTTGAGCCAGGAAAATTTTTAGTGGGGAAAAGCGGTTATTTATTAGTAAAAGCTAACGTTATCAAGCAAACAACGGCAACAGTTTTTGTTGGAGTGAATTCTGGCTTTAATCATCTGATTCGACCAATGTTCTACGATTCTTACCATCAGATCGAAAATTTATCGAATCCAAAGGGGGCGGAAAGAATCTATACGGTTGTGGGAAATATTTGTGAAACCGACACTTTCGCATGGGATAGAAAGCTTAATGAAGTAAGAGAAGGCGACATTCTGGCTTTTCACAACGCAGGAGCGTATGGTTTTGAGATGAGCTCAAATTTCAATTCAAGATTAAAACCTGCTGAAGTTCTTTTCTTAGACGGAAAAGCACACTTAATCAGAAAAAGAGACGAGTTTGAAGATCTTTTGAGAAATCAGATTGAGGTATTGTAAAAAATAATATGCTCCACAAGAAATTGTGGAGTTTTTTTGTTCCGATTTTTAGTTAAATCTCCAAAGAAATTACATCTTTAAGGCATACATTTTGAACCATGAGATTGAATGTTCTTACTGATCCGTATTCATCTATCTTTATTTAAATCAGTTTTTTAACACCAAAAAATATTTATCATGGCTAAAAACATAGCGGAGCAGATTGTTGAAATGCTCGAAAATGCAAATGTGAAAAGAATTTATGCAGTAACCGGAGATAGTTTAAATCACTTAAACATAGCCGTAAAAAACAGTAGTATCGAATGGATTCATGTGAGGCACGAAGAAGTAGGCGCTTACGCAGCGGCTGCAGAAGCGGAGCTTGATGGTTTTGCGGTTTGTGCAGGAAGTTGCGGTCCGGGTCATGTTCATCTTATTAACGGAGTATATGAGGCGCACCGTTCTCATGTTCCGATGTTGGTGATTGCTTCTACGATTCCGAGTGAAGAGATGGGCATGGACTATTTTCAGGAAACAAATACGATAAAATTATTTGATGACTGCAGCCATTACAATCAAATGATTACAAGACCAGAGCAGGTTCAGAGAACAGTTCAGACTGCCATTCAACATGCTATTTCTAAAAAAGGAGTTGCGGTAATCGGCCTTCCCGGAGATGTTTCTGAACTTGAGGCTGAAGAAGCAGCTACTTCAAATAAAATATTTAAAACCAATCCGATCATTCGTCCATCTGATGAGGAGTTGAATCAATTGGCTGATTTAATCAACGAAAGTAAAAAAGTAACCATTTATTGCGGAATTGGAGCTGAACATTCCAATGCTGAAGTAGTTGAACTCTCAAAATATTTGAAAGCACCTGTAGGATATTCTTTCCGTGGAAAAATGGCAATTCAGCCAAATAATCCTAATGAAGTTGGTTTGACGGGACTTTTGGGACTTCCCTCCGCTTATCATGCGATGCACGAAGCTGATTTACTGTTGCTTTTAGGAACAGATTTCCCGTATGAGAAATTCATGCCGGTTAAAAATAAAATTGTTCAGATCGATGAAAGTCCTGAACGCCTGGGTAGAAGAGCTAAGTTAGAATTAGGTTTAGCAGGGGATGTTAAAGAAACGATAAAAGCTTTATTGCCTTTATTAAAAGAAAAAACGGATGTTAATTTTCTGAATCAACAATTAGAATTTTATGAAAAAGTAAAAGAAAATCAATTGATCTATGTGAAAGATCGGGGAACAGAAAATGCAATTCAGCCGGAATTTGTGACCTATACTTTAGATAAATTGGCTAAAAGAGATGCTGTATTTACAGTTGATACAGGAATGTGCTGCGTTTGGGGTGCGAGATATATTACCGGAACCGGTGAACGAAAAATGTTAGGTTCATTTAACCATGGCTCGATGGCAAATGCAATGCCTATGGCTATTGGTGCTTCGTTGGCGCATCCAGATCGACAGGTGATTGCGATGTGCGGTGATGGAGGATTATCCATGCTATTAGGTGATATGGCGACTATTTTTCAGTATAAATTACCTGTAAAGCTGATTGTTTTCAACAACAGAGCATTAGGAATGGTAAAATTGGAAATGGAAGTAGGCGGAATGCCGGATAATGAAACCGATATGATTAACCCTGATTTTGCCCTTATAGCTCATGCAATGGGATACACCGGGAAAAATGTTCACAAACCTGAAGAAGTAGAGAGTTCAATAAAAGAGTGTTTGGAGCACGACGGTCC
Organism: Chryseobacterium sp. RLHN22; assembly: GCF_051011795.1. NCBI lineage: Bacteria > Pseudomonadati > Bacteroidota > Flavobacteriia > Flavobacteriales > Weeksellaceae > Chryseobacterium > Chryseobacterium sp. RLHN22. The sequence goes on along the minus strand of NZ_JBPCHW010000003.1, from coordinate 192,350 downwards.
TTATTTGCTGAACATCTTCACAAATCCAAACGCGCTGGCTTTACCTCCAAAAATTGAATTAAATCAGGTGCTTGGAATGACAAAATCAATGGCTCAATTAATGCTGGGCGGAAAAATGGAAGAAGCATTGGATACTGTAAAAACAAACTATAAACACATTAAAGATTTGCTGTAATGAATGCATCTTTGAAGAAATTCTACATTATAGCCTGGATTTTCGGACTGATTTTCTACTTTTTAGATTATGTAATCCGATCGGCGCCGGCAGTAATGCTTCCTGAGCTGGTCAGTAATTTTAATACAACCGAATTGAAACTGATCAGCATAGTGGGAACTTATTATTACACTTATTCTACCTGTAGTCTGATTGCGGGCATTGCGCTGGATAAGTTTGGAGGTAAAAACTCATTATTTGTTGGAGCGCTTATTTTAGGAATTGGATGCTTATTATTTTTAATATCGAGCCAGGTAGCCGGAGTTTCCGGAAGATTGTTGCAGGGTGCAGGATGTGCTTTTGCATTTCCGGGTTGTGTATATCTGGCAAGTAAAGGTTTTTCTTCAAAATCATTAGCTACCGCAATTGGTTTTACGCAGTGTATCGGGATGTTGGGAGGAACGGCAGGACAATTTGTGGTAGGACCGTGGGTTGAGGAAGGGTTGAATATTGATACTTTTTGGCTTTGGTCGGGAATTGCAACTATTATAACCGCTTTCGGATTATTTTTTGTAATTCCCACAGAGAAAAAAGCAGAAGAATCAACAGAAGCAGGAGCAAAATCCGTTGGTTATCTGGAACCTTATAAAATTGTTTTTAGAAATCCACAATCGTGGCTTTGTGGAATGATTTCGGGATTGCTGTTTGCACCAACAACCATATTTGCAATGACGTGGGCAGTTGCTTTTTTTGAAAAAGATAAAAATTTTGTATTTCACGATGCTGCAATCACAAGTGCGATGGTAGCATTTGGTTGGGTATTCGGATGTCCATTACTAGGTTTTATCACAGATAAAATCGGCCGGAGAAAACCAGTTTTAATAGGTGGAGCAATCGTGATGATTTTAAGTTTATTGCAATTAATTTACCTTCCGGAATTATATCCTGCAAAAATCAGTATGTTTATTCTGGGATTGGGTTCCGGTGCGGCGATGATTCCTTACTCTGTTATTAAAGAAGCCAATCCTGATTTTGTAAAAGGAAGTGCGACGGGAGCAATTAATTTTATAACCTTTGGGGTTACTACTTTATTAAATCCGCTTTTCAGTAAATGGTTTGGAAAAAGCTTAGGCTTGTCTACAGGGGATTTGCATTTTCAGCACGCTATCTTATTTTGGATCTCAGGAATTGTATTGGCAATTTTAATTTCACTACTGTTGAAAGAGACTGGAAATAAAGCAGAAAAAGCTTAATTATTTAAACAATATAACTTCTTTTTTGCTGAAATTTCTATATTTTTTTGGCGTAATTTTGGCTCACTATAAAAAAATTGAAAAAGAATAAACTATGAAAGCTGTAGCATTATTTATAGGGCTTTTTGCAGCAAATTTTGCATTTGCGCAGGATCTTGAAGACAGAGACGATTCATTTATTGTTGAGAATAATAAAAATCTTTTGAAAATAGATATAAAAGAGCCGTTCATGCAGGTTGCATTAAAGGGCTGCAATGATTTTCAGGCTGCAAGTTTTGAAGGTGGGGCCGCTGCTTATAAAGATATTTTGAGAAAATATATGTACACTTATCTCAATTCTGATTTTTATACATTGACGGGTGATTTTACATTTACTTTAACCATTGATGCGATGGGGAAAGTCACTGATGTTGCAGGAGATCCCAAAGTTCTGAACAGTGAAGTTTTCTTTGACGATATGCAGTATGTTGTAAGAAGAATCAAGAAAAACTGGAAACCTGCAATGTGCAACGGCCAACCGGTAAAATCTGAAATGAAATTAAAAATGAATTTCTCATCTTTGTCGGCAGATATGTAAATATGAATAAATATTTTGTTATACTGCTTTTATTGGTCGGGTTTAAAAGTTTCTCACAAGATTTAAAACCTGATGCTGAAAATGCTGTAGTATCTAAGAATGCGGAATTTCCCGGAGGAGATTCGGCTTTTAGTAAAGAATTTCTCAGAATGATTCATGGCTATATTGATATGAGCAAATATGCTGTGAACGGACAATTTACTTTTCTTTTTGATATCAATACTGAAGGAAGAATTGAAAACCTGAATGTTTTGCCTAAAGTAAAAAATAGTGAATTGTTTATTGAAGATATGGAGTTTGCCATTAAAAAAGTTAAAAAGAAATGGAAACCCGCTATGCAAAACGGTTCGCCGGTAGTTTCTAAAAAAGTGATTAAAATAAATTTCACTTCAGATCATTTTGATCACGAATAAAATAATTTTAAATACTCTTAAAATATACTAACGAATAAATTATTTATTTTAGCTGTCGTATTTTGCAATGGCTATTTTTAATTTATTTACCATGAAACTTAAAATTTTTATTCTTATTCTCTCAATATTTTTTATCAGTATTGATGCTCAGGTTTTGTATAACTATCCAAAAGGCCAGGATTTTTATGAAGGAGGAAGGGAAGGTTTTAACAAAGATATTCAGGCTGCTGCTGTAAAAAGCGGAATAAAGCCATGTGAAAAAACAGAAGCTTTGTTTATGAGGTTTATTATTTATCCTGACAAACAAGTAAAATATGTTGCAGATCCTGATACGCTTGCTGTTGCAAATAATAAATGTATAAAAGATAAGGTTTTGGGATTGATGAAATCTGTGAAAAACTGGAAGCCAGCCGAACTGGATGGAAATAAAACAGCTGCAATGTTCTGTACTCTTTTTACAGACGATCTTTTACTTAAAAATGGATTTAGTGAGGAAGAATTTTCAAAACCTGTTTACATGTATAAGGATAAAGAAAGTGATATCATGAAATTCCGTGAGAACTTTGTTAAATGTTTTGATTCGAATGGGTATAGAGCAAATTTAGACTATTCTTTCGTTATTAATTTTGATGTTGATACAAAAGGCGAGGCAGGCTTTTTTTACATTGAAAATCAGTCTGATTTGGAAAAATTCAACAAGATGGTTGTCGATTGCGCTTCTAATACAAAAAAATCTTACTGGAAACCAAGTTACTACAAAGGAGTTCCTGTAAAGCAGGTGTTCAGAATGCCTATACGATTTAACGCCTACTAATTCTTGTGCAATAGGCTTTTTTAATAGTCTACCCATTTCTATGACATTCTGTCACAAGATTTTGTATCTTTGCAAATTCAATTGATTTGAAATTTAATGTTTGAATTGAAATTGCAATGCAGTTTTAATCTCAAACCTCAAATATCAGATCTCAAATTTTAAAAATCGTGCAGGAAAAATATATAGACGAAACAAAACAGGGAGAAGCTTTTGCAATTGCTGAAAGAGATGGTAATTCCAAGAAATTATTCTTGGAAAGTTATGGATGTCAGATGAATTTCTCTGATTCTGAGATCGTTGCATCAATTCTTAACGAACAAGGATACAACACCACTCTTAAAGTAGAAGAAGCAGACCTTATTCTTTTAAATACATGTTCAATACGCGAAAAGGCTGAACAAACCGTAAGAATGCGTCTTTCTCAGTTCAAAAACCTGAAAAAAGAACGTCCAAACATGACGGTTGGGGTTTTGGGTTGTATGGCTGAGCGTTTGAAAACCAAGTTCTTAGAAGAAGAACAGTTGGTTGATCTTGTGGTTGGTCCGGATGCGTACAGAGATTTACCGAATCTTTTAAAAGAAACCGAAGACGGAAGAGATGCCATTAACGTAATTCTTTCCAAGGAAGAAACGTATGCGGATATCAATCCTGTTCGTTTAGGTGGAAATGGTGTGACTGCTTTCGTTACGATTACAAGAGGTTGCGATAATATGTGCACTTTCTGTGTGGTTCCGTTTACAAGAGGTAGAGAAAGAAGCCGTGATCCGCATTCAATTTTAGATGAATGTAAAAGCCTTTGGGAAAGTGGCTACAAAGAAATTACTTTGTTAGGTCAGAATGTAGATTCTTATCTTTGGTATGGAGGCGGACCAAAAAAGGACTTTGCAAAGGCATCTGAAATTCAGAAAGCAACCGCTGTAAATTTTGCTCATTTGCTTGATTTGGTTGCTAAAGCTGTTCCTGAAATGAGAATCAGATTCTCGACTTCCAATCCTCAGGATATGAGTCTTGATGTATTCAGAATGATGGCAAAGCACGACAATATCTGCAAATATGTTCATTTACCGGTTCAGAGTGGAAGCAACAATATGCTGGAAGCGATGAACAGACAGCATACCCGTGAAGAATATTTAGATTTAATTAAAAAAGCGAAAGAAATCGTTCCGGAAGTGGCGTTTTCTCAGGATATGATCGTTGGTTTCTGCAACGAATCTGAAGAAGATCACCAAGATACATTAAGCTTAATGAGAGAAGTGGAATATGACTACGGTTATATGTTCGCTTACTCAGAAAGACCGGGAACTCCGGCTCACAAAAAAATGGAAGACAATATTCCGGCTGATGTGAAGCAAAGACGTTTGGCAGAAGTAATTGCCTTACAAGGCGAATTATCAAGAAACCGTATGAAATCTTACGTTGGAAAAACGCACAAAATTTTGATTGAAGGTATTTCTAAAAAGAACAAAAATCAGTGGAAGGGAAGAAATTCTCAGAATGCGGTTTGTGTTTTTGATATGCTGGAAGGTCAGAAAATTGGTGACATTGTGGACGTTTTTGTTTTTGATAACACACAAGGCACACTTTTAGGGGAAACGGTGAAATAAAAACTCCGGATGAAAAACGTTTTGTTTCTTTTATTTCTAATACCTCTTTTGAGTAATTGTCAGACAGAAAAAGCGACAATTTCAAAATATCCTGCTCATGTAGGAAATATCGAATTCGATCAAAATGTTGATGATCCGAATTTCAAAAGATGTATTATTGATGATCGATATGCTTATCAATATTATAATGACTCAAAAGGATTTCAGTATAAAGGTGAAAAACTGGCAATTATTGAAAAGCTTAATAAATCAAACATTTTATCAGATAAAAATAGTAACGGATATATTACTGTAAAATTTTTGGTAAATTGTCAAGGAAAGACAGGCTTATTCAGAGTTCAGCAAATCAATAATGATTATCAGGAAGTAGATCTTGACAATCAGTTAAAAGATAAACTTCTTACTTTCACGAAGTCTTTGGATGGCTGGATGTCTAAAGAAATAGACGGTAAGAAAATAGATTATTATCAATATGTAACCTATAAAATAGTAGATGGAAAAATTTCAGAAATACTACCTTAGTGTTTTATTGGTAATATTGTATACCAGCAATATTTCTGCACAGGTAAACTGTAATGCTGTTGAAGGAGATGACTGCAAAAAAGCCTGTGAAATATTCAACTACTGGTCAGAATATCAGGGTTTGCGTGAATCTCAAGAGAAGCTGGATGAGGCAATTGGTCTTTGTCCCAACTTTTCAAACCTCTATATGGAAAAAGCTGTTCCATATTTAAAAAGAGGAGATTTTGTAACGTGGAAAATACTCATCGATAAAGCTGTTGAGCTAGAGCCTAAAAAACATTTAGGATACAGAGGTTGGTGTAAATACCAGTTTCTGAGAGATTACAAAGGAGCCATTAAGGATATTGAAGCCTTAGAAAAGATTTTTCCAGCAGGTTATTTGGGATATTCTTCAAATGGCGATTATGAGTTACATATTGCAAAGGCAATTTGCTATTCGGCTTTAGGACAAAAAGAAAAAGCTATCTCAATTATCGAAAACCAATTGGCTAAAAAAGACCACAATGTGGGTTTATTCGATTATTATCAACTGGGAGTTACTTACTATGAGCTCGGAAAATACGATAAAGCATTAGAAAATTTTGAGAAGCAAAGCAAGCAGTACGATTTTGCTGAAAATATATATTATAAAAGTAAAGTTTCGAAAATCAGGAATAAAGATTATTTAGATTTAAAAAAGTTAGCTTTAAAAAGCTATGACGAGGGTAAAACCATGAAAGATGGCTATACTCATCATTTTAACAATGTTTACAGGACTCAGATTGAAGAGTTGTAGAAATTTAAATTTAAAAATCTAAAAAAATGAACGAACTTCAAAATATAAAAAACCGATTCGGAATTATTGGAAATTTTCCGGCTTTAAACCGTGCTTTAGAAAAATCAATTCAGGTGGCACCCACGGATATTTCAGTCCTTGTCATAGGAGAAAGTGGTGTTGGTAAAGAATTTATTCCTAAAATTATTCATTCAGAATCTAAAAGAAAACATCAGCCTTACATCGTTGTCAACTGTGGAGCAATTCCTGAAGGAACAATCGATTCCGAGCTTTTCGGGCACGAAAAAGGAGCTTTCACCGGAGCTACAGCAACCCGAAAAGGGTATTTCGAGGTGGCAGACGGAGGAACAATTTTCCTTGATGAGGTTGGGGAACTGCCTCTACAGACTCAGGTTCGTCTTTTAAGAGTTCTCGAAAGCGGCGAATTCATGAAAGTAGGTTCTTCGCAGGTTCAGAAAACCAATGTGAGAATTGTTGCGGCAACGAATGTGAACATGATGAAAGCCATTCACGACGGAAGATTCCGTGAGGATTTGTTTTATCGTCTGAATACCGTACAAATTGATATGCCGGCTTTAAGGGAAAGAAAAGGAGATATTCATTTGCTTTTTAGAAAGTTTGCTATAGATTTTGCTGAGAAATACAGAATGCCTGAACTGGAGTTGGAGCCGAGCGCAGTTCATTACATCGAAAATTATACTTTTCCCGGGAATGTCCGTCAGCTGAGAAATTTGGTTGAACAAATGACGGTAGTAGAACGTGAGCGAAATATTACGGTCGGAAAACTGGCAGAATATATTCCGATGGACGCACATTTGCCAATGGTTGTGAATCAGCCTAATACACAAAAACAAAGTGATTTTGGCAGCGAAAGAGAAATTATGTACAAAATTCTCTTCGATATGCGAAACGATATAAATGATTTAAAATCCTTAACTTCGGAACTGATTAAGAACAGAGGAACTGCTGATCTGAGCAATCAGGAAAAGAATTTAATCAACAGGATTTACACTCCCGAAACCCAGCAAACATCAAGCTCCAGCTCTTTGCTTTATTTTGAAAACAACAATAACAGCAATCAGAATGTTCAGAACCCGACAATTATTTCAAATACAGAAGATTCGTATGAAGATATTGAAGACATTGAAGTTGAGGAAAACAGACCTGAATCTCTATCGCTTCAGAACAATGAAAAAGATTTAATTGTAAAAGCTTTGGAAAAACATAACGGAAGAAGAAACAGAGCGGCTGACGAACTGGGAATTTCACAAAGAACTTTATACAGAAAAATAAAACAATACAACTTAGAAGAATAAACAAACAGAAACACGAAACCATGAATGTAAATTTAATACCAAAACCGATCAATTTTAAATTTGGAGAGTATATCAACAAAGGATTTGAGCTCATGAAAAAAGACTTTGGAAGCGTTTTCGTAGGCTTTTTGGTAACTTTTCTAATGTCTATCATTCCGTTTTGCGGACTTTTAGCAATGGGAAATTACTACAAATATCTTCGTAAGCTGAATAAAAATCAAAATCCAAGTGCAGGAGAAATTTTTGATTTTAAAGATTTTATGCCTTATTTTATTTTACAGTTGATTATTATCGGGGGCATATTCGTTTTATATATACCTTTCTTTATTTTTGCTGGGATTGCCGGAGCTACAGCTGATGCAAACGGTGAAGCAAGCCCAATTTTCGGAATTTTGATGTTCCCTTATATGTTTGTAATGATTTTTGTGATTTATTATTTTCTACTAAAAGGATTTTACATTTCACCTTTAATCAGTTATAAAGGAATTACGGATATTAAGACAGCGTGGAATATTTCCAAAGTAATGACCAAAGGAAATTTATTGAACATTTTCCTGTTTTCGCTGGTAGCAAGCTTGCTATCACAAATTGGTATACTTGCGTGTGGAATCGGAATTTTTGTGACGATGCCATTTATGTATGCTGCAAACTATTTTGCTTACGAAGATGCCATTCAGCAAATAGAATATGATGAAATTACCGAAATCGGTATCCAAGAAAAATATTAAATAATTTTATAATGAATCAGCTTAAAAATCTTTTACTTTTAATTGTATCTGTAGGGCTTCTCAATTCTTGCTACTCATTCAATGGTTCGTCAATTACTGATGAGAAAACGGTGCAGATCAATGAGTTTCCTAATAATGCAGCATATGTAAACCCTACTTTGTCGCAGCAGTTTTCTACAGATATTCAGAACAGATTTTTACAGCGTACTAAGTTAAAGGGAACAAAAGAAAATCCTGATATTCTTATTGAAGGTGAAATTACCGATTACTCAATTTCTCCGACAACGATTTCTTCTACCACACAGCAAACCAATGCGGGCGGAACGATTCAGGAATCTCAGAATAAATTGACAATCACGGTGAAAGTTCGTTACGAAAACAAACTACACCCGGAATTGAATTTCGACAGAAATTATTCAGACGAAGCAGTTTTCAACAGCAGTCTTTCGCAGAGTGACATTGAAGCTTCGCAGGTGAAAATTGCAACAGACAGAATCATCAATAAAATTTTTAATGACATCGTCGCGAACTGGTAATTATGGTGAATACTAGAGTTTTAGAATTATTAAAAAATCCGAAAAATATACAGTCAGAAGATCTTAGTCTTTTGAAACAGGAAATTAATTCTTTCCCTTATATTCAGAACATCCGTGCTTTGCATTTGTACGGAGTTCATCTTTTTGATAAAGAAAATTATCAAAAAGAACTATCTACAACAGCTGCTTATACTACAGATAAAAAGATTCTGTATCAGTTAATCAATGGGAAAATCCAACAGGTAAAAGTTGATAAGACTGTAGAAGACACTCCAATAACTGAAACAATTGAAGAACTTCCAACTTCAGAAATTAAAGAAGTGACTCCAAAACATGATTATGAAGCCGTTTCTGAATCTCTGATTACGCCAAAGCCTGAAATTAAGCCTGTTTTCGTGAATGGAGAACGCAACCGTATTTTATTTGAAGGTGAGGAAAATTTTCTTAATGAAATTAATAATGAAACGATCGATCTTGAAGCTACTTTAGAATCGGGGATAATTGTTACTCAAAAGACGGCTACGGAAGAAGAGACTATTGCTGAATCCGGTATTGAAGAAAAATCTTTACCTGAATTTGCTGCCTCACCATCAGAAACAATGATTAACGAAGATAAAATTGATTCTGAAAAAGTTGAGGATAAGATTACCGATGAATCTGAGGTGAGCTTTATTAAAATTGAATCTTTTAAAACTGATCCAGAACAATTTGGAGAAAATTTGGCTCAGGAAAAAAACGTTCCGGAAATTGTTTCGGCAAAAGATACTTCGGAGACTTTAAATAGTGAAACGGTTATCAACGAAAACCAAATTAATTCTGAAAAAGTTGAGGAAAAGATTGATAATGATTCTGAGTTAAGCTTTATTGAAATAAAGTCTTTTAAACCTGAAACTGTTGTTTTAGAGGAAGGAAAAGTAATAGAATCGTTAGAACCAGAAAAAGCGATTGAGGTTTTAAATCCAGAAACGATCATTGACGAAGGCAAGATAAATTCTGAAAACGTTGCTGAAAAAGTGAATAATGAGTCAGAGTTAAGCTTTCATGGAACCGATTCTTTCCTGCCTGAAGTTAAAATTGAAGCTAATAAGTCTGAAAAAGAAACCGTTTCTGAGGTCCCAAAATCTAATATCAATAAACATGAAGACGAAATGCGGCGCCTGATTGAAGAGGTTGAGAAAAAGATGAATGCCCAGAAGAAAGAAGATGAGGAAAAAGCTCAGATTCAGGACGAAGAGATCATTGGTGGAGATATAAGTTTTGCAGAAACTCAGGCATTTCATATCGGTGAAGAGCAAAAAGCGGCTGAAGATGTGGTTGTGAAAATTGCAGAATCAATTGTGGAAGAAAAATTAGAGCAGGAGAAAGCCGAAATAACGGAAAGTAAAGCCGAAGAAACGCTCATCTCAGAAACAGAAATTGTTTCAACCTGGAAGCCGATGAATTTTGAATCTTATATACCGGATTCTTTCAGCCGAAAAGCAGAAATTCAATCTGAGCCTGCTGAGAAGTCGGAAAGTGTTGAAGACATCAGAGAAGAAGTTGCTTTGGGAGAAAAAAGCCCGGAGATTATTGTTGAGGAAACTTCTGAAGAGCTTATAGATATAGTTGAAGATATAGAATCTGAAAACCCAGATTCTACAAAAGATGATGAAGTTCCTGTAATGAACGTTTCTTTCTTCGGAAATGATATTTCAAGCTTATCTATCAACAAAGAGGAAAAGAATGAAGAAAAACAGGCTACTGAAAAAGTTCCGGAAATAAATGTTAAGACAGTTAATAATACTTTAGACAGTAATGTTCCCGGTTTTATCAATACATGGCAAAACTGGCTGAAGATCGACAGAACGGAAGAAGTTGAAAAAGTGAAAGCTGAAATTAAGAACAAAGCTATCGAATCTTTTATCGAAAACAATCCTAAAATCAGCCAGCTGAAAGATGAGGTCAATTTCGTTGTAAAAGAAAAGACAGACGATATCTCGCATTTGATGACCGAAACACTGGCAAATCTTTATATTGAGCAGAAATTATATACTAAAGCAATGAATGCATTTCAGATTCTGGCACATAAGCATCCTGATCGAAAAGATTATTTCGAAGGTAAAATTCAGGAAATTAAGGACAATCGCGGGAAAAATTAAAATAAAATATAACGGCTGACTTTTGTTGGCCGTTTTTTATGTTATATTATTAAACGCTTTTTGTTTTTTTAAGCTTCCGGTAAGCTTTCTTCCCTAAAATTATTATAACAATTAAAGTAATGATTGTGAGAACGACAGCGATAACGGGAGCAATCATCGCTAAAACAGCCATAATTCCTGAGCCTGCTGTTTCCGTGGTGCCTACAACAGAGTTTCCTAATCCGCCCGTTGTTGCTGTAGATGCAGCCCGGATTCCTGCAAAGCCTGTACTGATGGTCGCAGCAGTGCCTCCTCCTGCAATTAAAGCCAATCCCCATTGCGGAAATGTTCCCAAATCTGCAAACTGACTTGCGAAAAGAATCGAGCCGGCAATGGTTGCCAGCGGAACCGAAATGGTATCTAAAAAATTATCAATTACCGGAACATAATAGGCTAAAATTTCTGCTAAAGTGGCAATTCCTGTGGTAATTAATGCAGGAAGACCAGAAAGCCATTCGAAACTTTCATGCGTGGGAATCCAGTGAAAATAAGAAGCTAAACTTACGGCAAACATCGGCAGAAAAACTCTGAAACCTGTTGCAGCAGCAAGTCCGATCCCGATAAATGCGCTCAGAATATACGGAAGATAAGGAATTTGATCTGACATAATCATCAATTGTTGTTTAAAGCTACAAAAAATATAAATACATCAGAATCAATTTTTTTAAATATAATTTTGATGAGGTTCGGCTCCTTCGGAGCCGAATCTTTGTAGAAAGATGATAACCAAAGAAAATTGCGCTCCGGAGGAGCGCAACAATTATTGATAACAAAAATCGATTGACAATCGATATATTATGTTTTTTTTTGAGTTTGCAATTGACATAATTTAATAAACTGCTCCTCAACATCCTGAAATTTCTCAGGAAGTTCATTCGAAACCCAAAACAACATAGCCATTGTTTTTTCACCAAAACTTTCTCTGAAAAGTTCTTTATTCAAACGATAACATTCTCTCAGAAGCCTTTTCACACGGTTTCTGTAAACAGCTTTTTTAAAATATCTCTTAGAAACAGACACGCCGATTTTTGCATTTTCATTCTGCAGATCGGGATGATTTTTAAGGATAATGATTCGCAGGTTTCCATACGTTTTCCACTTACCTTTAGCAAAAAGTAAGTCGATCTCTGCTTTTTTCTTTAGTTTTTCCTTTTTTGGATATTTAAAATCAGACATTAATCCTTTTTCACTAAGTAATTGATAACTTCTGCAGCAGCATATAAACCAAAAATCGCCGGAATAAAACTGATTGTTCCGTAAAAAGACCTTTTGTAATTGGTTCCGTCGGTCATTTTGAGGCTGTCGTCTTTTTGCAGTTCATCAGAGAACACGCATTTAAATCCTTTGTTTATTTTTTCTTTTCTCAGTCTTTTTCTCACCTGCTTGGCAAGATAGCAGTTTTGTGTTTTGCTGATGTCTTTTACCATCACTTTACTTGGGTCGGTTTTTCCTCCTGCTCCCATTGAACTGATGATTTTTATTTTTCTTTTCTTAGCTGCTTTTATCAGGCAAAGTTTTGGCGTTACACTGTCAATACAATCAAGAACATAATCAAACTGTCCTGAGTCTAAAACTTCATCCATTCTTTCGGGATTCAGAAACTCATTGATTTTGATAAGATTCAATTTGGGATTAATATCTAAAAGCCTTTCAGCAACCACTTCTACTTTATGTTTTCCCACAGTGGAATGCAATGCCGGAAGCTGTCTGTTAACATTGGTAATATCTACCGTGTCACCGTCAACAATCGTCATATTTCCGATCCCGGCTCTTGCCAGAAATTCTGCTGCAAAAGAACCGACTCCACCCAATCCTACGATGAGAATAGTTGCTCTGTTCAATTTTTCCAAACCTTCTTCTTTGATGAGAAGTTCCGTTCTTTCCAACCAGTATTTATCCATTTTTTATTGTCTGTAAATTTTCTAAAATTTGTTCGTTCAGTTGATTTAAAGAAATTTGCTTTAATTCTGAAACTTTTTGGTATAATTCTCCGATATTAAAATCTTCATTATCAGTTTCAAGAAACATTCTGTTTAAAGGAATGGTCTTTAAAACATTCTGCAAAGATAGATTATACAAAACGGCTTTTCCAAAACTCAAATAAAAATTATTTTTCAGCAAATCATCGGCAATACTTTGCTTTTTATTGAATCCATGAATGATCATCGGTTGTTCCGAGTGTTTTTTTAACGAAATCACCTCATAAAACTTTCTTACACAATGGATTACCATTGGTTTCTTCACTTCATTTGCTATTTTTATTTGCTTTAAAAAAACTTCTTCCTGAGTTTTTTGATCTATTTCCACAAAAGAATCCAGTCCACATTCACCGATAGCAAAACAAGTTTCTTTAATGTTTGATTTTAACCAATTTAATTGGTCATCAATGTTCTTTGGTTGAATGTCTTTCGGGTGGATCCCAATAGAATATAAATAATTTGGCGGAATTTTTTCATAATCTAAATTATAAATTCCGTTCGCTTTATTTTCTTTATGATGATGAAAATCAAAAAATGTCATGTTCAAAAATACTATAATTAAGACAGATTAAAAATTATTAAACGTTCGTTTATGGATCAGTTAAAATTTCTTAACTTTACTAAAAACGTAACTATGGGGAAAAAGTTTTCTGAGAAACAAATTCACATTCTTGATATTGCAGAAGAACTTATCGCTAAAAAAGGATATGAAGGGACTTCGGTAAGAGATATCTGTACAAAAGCCAATATCAATGTGGCGATGATTTCTTATTATTTTGGTTCAAAGGAGAAAATGATGTCGTACCTTTATCAGTATCGTGTGCTGAAAACGAGAGAAAACTTTTCTCAGTTTGCAGACACCATCAAAGACGGAAGACCGGAAATGCAGATGAAAGAAATGATCAAATATATTGTCGGTCAGCTTTTCAGATATAACTATTTCCATGGTTTTGTAACGCAGGAACTTCGTCATACCGAAAATCTTAAAGATGAACTGCTTGATTTTTACCAGTTGTTTGTAAGAAAACTCGATGAAGTCATTAAAAAGGGAGTGACTTCGGGAGTTTTTACATTTACACCTAAGCCTGAAGATATTCTGACAACAATTATCGGTTCAACATTATTTGTCATTAGAAATAGAAATTTTTACGAATTATATGTTCCTCATAAGGACGAAGAATCTTATGCGAAAGAAGCCGAAAAAAAGGTGAAAATGAATCTTTTAATGAATGTTTTTGCTGTTTTGGGATATGCAGCAGACTAATTTTACGTTAAATAATCATAAAAAAAAATCTTTTAGCAAAAAAGTTATATTTTTGCAAATTAATAGGTCGGTAAACCCGATAACTGTTATTTTTTATATGAAAAAATATATTTTAGGTATTTTCGCTATTGCTGTGCTTGCTTCTTGCAAAAGTCAGCAGGAAAAAGCATTGAGAAGTGCAGACAAGAATTTTATCCTTAAAACGGCAAACGAAAATTTTGCTAAAAAGAAATGGAAGAATGCTTTGGCACTTTATGACAGGCTTCCGAATCTTGTTGCTGGAACAGATGATGCACCGAATGTGGTTTTCAATTCAGCGTATGCCAATTTTTATGATAAAAACTATAGACTTGCAGGAAATCAGTTTAAAAATTTCTCTGTGAGTTTTCCTCAGGATAGCAGAAAAGAAGAAGCGGCTTATATGTCTGCATTATGCTACTATAATGGGTCTATGGATTATAATTTAGATCAGTCGAGCACAGAGTTGGCCATCAACGAGCTTCAGGAATTTTTAAATAACTATCCGAATTCTGAAAGATCAAAAAACATCAATACGATGATTGATGAGCTTTCCTACAAGCTTGAATTCAAAGCTTATGAGAATGCCAAGCAATATTTCAAAATGGCAGATTATAAAGCTACAACGGTTGCTTTCGAAAATGTTTTAGACGATTTTCCAAGTACGAAGCTTCGTCCGAAAATCTACGATTATATGATGAAAGCACGTTATCTTTTAGCTCAGAACTCTGTTTATGATTTAAAAGAAGAGCGTATTGAAAGTGCTTTGGCATTTACAAGACAGGTTGAAAAAGAACTTCCTGATACGGAATATTCTGAAACAGCTCTGGATCTGAGACAAAAACTTGAAAAAGAAAAGAAAGATTTTGCTGTTGTGAAAAAACAAACAGAAGAGAGAATTGCTGTTCTTACAGCAAAGCAGAAGAAAATTGCTGATAAAATGGCACAGCAAAATAAAACAGAACAGCAGATGAAGGATCAGATTGATCTTGAAAAGCAGGCGAACCAAATGAGAAGAGACAGTGCAGTGCTACAAACTCCTCCTCCTGCAGCGACTTTCAAAATTCAAAGATAATTCGTAAATTTGCCACCTTATAAATAAATTAATTTTCTCAAAATGAGCGTAAAAGATACAAAAGCAGAAGTAAATACGATTACTTACGATAAAGATAAGATTGAAGACAAAGTAGGCTCAATCTATGAAGCTATTGTCATCATGGGGAAAAGAGCAGAACAGATCAACGCAGAAATTCGTACTGAATTACACAATAAGTTAGACGAATTTGCGGTTCACAACTCTACTTTGGAAGAGGTTTTTGAAAACAGAGAGCAGATCGAAATTTCAAAGCACTACGAAAAACTTCCGAAACCAACATCTATCGCTATCCAGGAATGGTTGGAAGATGAGGTTTACTTCAGAAAGACTGAAGACAGAAAATAAATAAAATTTATTTTTATAAAACTTAAAAATCATAGGAGATTGGTTTCTTCTATGATTTTGTCGTTTATATATGAAGATTATTTTAGGAAAAAATAAGTAAATTAGTGCTTTAAAAAAATCTACATGAGTATTTCGGGGAAAAAGATTCTCATTGCCGTATCAGGTGGAATAGCTGCCTATAAAATTCATTTTCTTATTCGGGATTTTGTGAAAAAAGGAGCCGAAGTTCAGGTCATAATGTCACCCGATGCGGAGCATTTTGTGACGAAGCTGAGTTTATCCACACTTTCAAAAAATCCGGTTTACACAGAATTTTACAGCGATAACGGAACATGGAACAGTCATGTGGAATTGGCTCTTTGGGCAGATGTAATGATCGTTGCGCCTTGTACGGCCAATACTTTAGCCAAGATGATTCACGGGATTTGTGATAATCTTTTGATTGCAACGTATATGTCGGCAAAATGTCCCGTTTTTATTGCTCCTGCAATGGATTTAGACATGTACCAGCATCCTTCCACAAAAAATAATTTAAAACTTGCAGAAGAATTTGGTCATACTGTAATTCCTGCTGAAAGCGGCGAATTGGCGAGTGGTTTGATTGGGCAGGGAAGGATGGCAGAACCTGAAACAATTGTTAAAACTATCGAAGAGTTTTTTAATTCGAATCAGAAAAAATCGTTGGAAGGAAAAACCATTTTAATTACAGCTGGACCTACTTATGAAGCCATTGATCCTGTTCGTTTTATCGGGAATCATTCTTCAGGAAAAATGGGTTTTTCATTGGCTGAAGAAGCTGCGAGAAGAGGAGCGAAAGTAATTCTCATTTCCGGACCGACTTCTTTGAAATCTTCCAATCCTAATATCGATTTGCATAGAGTAACCTCAGCAAAAGAAATGCTCAATAAGGTTTTTGAATATTACGAAACAATTGACATCGGAATTGCGAGTGCGGCCGTTGCAGATTATGCTCCGAAAGTTGTAGCTTCAGAAAAAATTAAAAAAAATGAAGATACTTTTTCGATTGAGTTAATCAAAAATCCGGATATTCTTAAAACAATGGGTGAGAAAAAAACGCATCAGTTTTTGGTGGGTTTTGCCCTTGAAACTCAGAACGAAGAAGAAAATGCGAAAGGAAAGCTTGTCAAGAAAAATTTAGATATGATCGTTTTAAATTCGCTTCGAGACGAAGGTGCAGGCTTTAAAAACGACACCAATAAAATAAAAATATTTACCAAAACAGAAAAACTGGAATTTGACCTGAAATCAAAGGAAAATGTTGCAAAAGATATTCTTGATTGTATTGAAACTCAGATTTTAAAATAAATGTTATAAATTTCCGTTTTCAATTTTTAATTAGCTAATGAAAAAAATTATCATACTCTTTTTTCTGATTGTATTCAATTTTGGATTTTCTCAGGAGCTTCTTGCTACGGTTCAGGTCAATTCACAGCAACTTGGCGGAAGTAATACCCAGGCTTTTAAAGCGTTGGAAAAAAGTCTGCGGGATTTCATCAACAATACAAGCTGGACAGGTAAAAAACTCCAGAATTTTGAAAAAATAAAATCAAATTTTGCCATCGTTCTTACAGAAAGAGATGGAAACCGATATAAAGGAACCATTGTTGTTCAGGCGGTTCGCCCGGTTTTCAGCAGTTCGTACGAGTCACCTCTTTTAAATATTCAGGATACCAGATTCGGGTTTGAATATGCTGAAAATGAAAATCTTGTTTTCAATGAGAGACAGTTTTCTGGTAAGAATTTAATAGATGTCATCAGCTTTTATGTGTATCTGATTTTGGGATATGATGCAGATAGTTTTCAGTCGATGGGCGGAACTCAGTGGTTTTCAAAAGCGCAACAGATTGCACAGAATGCTCAAAACAGAGGCTACGACGGATGGAATCAGATTAACGAACCAAGGAGTCGTTCGATTTTAATTGGGGAAATTCTTAATCCAAACATGAGTCAGTTGCGTTCTACGATTTATACATATCACAGAGCCGGTTTGGATGGATTGTTTAATCAGGACCAAACACAATCGAAGAAAATCATTTTTGATGCTTTGATGCAGCTTAAAACATATGAAAACTCTTTCCAGCAGAATTATTTCTTCAATCTTTTTATGGATAGTAAAGCTGATGAGATATTCAATATTTTCAATTCAGGAAATAATGGTTCGGTAAACATCGGAACTTTGAAACAGCAAATGATCGTTTTCTCACCAAAGAACACAGAATCTAAGTGGAATAAATGGAAGTAAAAGGTATAATAATTGAATTCTGATTTCTAAATTTTATATTTGCAGCAACAAAACGTAATCTGCTTACAAATCTATGCTTTCAAGAATTTATATTAAAAATTTTGCCTTAATTGATGCACTCGAAGTGTCTCTGAAAAACGGTTTACAGGTCATCACTGGTGAAACAGGTGCCGGTAAATCGATTATTTTAGGTGCGCTTCGATTAATTTTAGGCGAAAGAGCAGATATTAAATCAATTTCCAAAGCCGAAGAAAAAAGTATTGTCGAAACAGAATTTGAGCTTAATAATCAGTTTAAAAAATTCTTTATAGAAAACGATCTCGACTACGAACATCAGACGATCATCAGACGGGAAATTTTGCCTTCAGGAAAATCTAGAGCATTTATCAATGATGTTCCGGTAACTTTGGACGTGCTTAAGGAATTGACTTCTCAGTTGATTGATATTCATTCTCAGTTCGAAACGTCTAATCTTTTTACTGCTGAATATCAGTTTAAAATAATCGATGGACTTTCAGAGAATAAGAAACTGATCGAAGATTATCAACAGGATTTTTTTGAATATCAGACGTTAAAAACTCAACTTAAAAAATTTCAGACTCAGCTTTCAGAAAATACGAAAGAAAGTGATTACAAGCAATTTCTTCTGAGCGAACTTGAAGAATTGAAAATGGATGATGTAAATTATGAAGATTTGCAAAACCAGCTTTCTGTACAGGAAAACGCAGGAATGATTTCTGAAAATCTGTCTCAGATTTTGTCAAGATTTCATCAGGAAGAAATAGGGATTCTTTCTTTTTTTAATGAAGCAAAATCTAAACTTTCTAAGATTGCTGAAGTTTCTACAAGCTTTTCTGAGCTTAACGATAGATTGGAAACTTCTTTTGTAGAAATTAAAGATATCATTTCTGAATTAGAAGATGAGTCTGAGAAAATTGAAATTAACCCTGAAAATTTAGTGCAGCTTTTAGAATTTAATAATAAAGTCAACAGTCTTTTTTTGAAGCATAATGTTGCGAATATTGAAGCTTTAAAAGAAATCAGGGACCAACTTTCAGGCGAACAAAAAGGAACTGCCGAAATTGAGGCTTACATTAAAGAAATTCTTGAAAATATTTCATCTAAAGAAAGATCTCTTGAGTCTCTAAGTCAGAAACTTTCAAAAAACAGAAAGAAAAGCATTCCTGTTTTCATTAAAAAAGCAGAAGATTTGCTTAAAAAATTAGGTCTGGAAAAAGCAAAAGTTGATATTGAAATCAAAGATTCTTCGGAATACAATCAGTTTGGAAAAGAAAATATTCAGCTTTTATTTCAGGCAAATTCAGGATTTCCTCTGAAGCCAATTCAAACTGCCATTTCTGGTGGAGAAAGATCCCGTGTAATGCTTGCTGTGAAAAAAATTATTGCAGAAAGTGATGAACTTCCAACTTTGATTTTAGATGAAATTGATACTGGAGTTTCAGGAAAAGTTGCCGAAGAAATAGGTAATCTTATGCGTGAAATGTCTGAAGATATGCAGCTAATTGTTATTTCTCATTTAGCACAGGTTGCTGCCAAAGGAAATGATAATTATAAGGTTGTAAAACAGGATATAGCAGGAAAAACGCAGTCAACCATCATTCCGCTCAATGACGAAGAAAAACTGAATGAAATTGCACAGCTTCTTTCCGGAAGTAAAATTACTGAAGCGGCTTTGACGCAGGCGAAGGAATTGATCGGGTGATTTTTACACGTGAGTTTTAAGGATGAATTTTTATATTTATTAACTAAAAGGATATGAATTGGAGATTTATTTTCATCGTAATATTTTTTAATTTTTCGTCAAATTCTTTTTCTCAAAGAAGTAATAAAGACAAGCCAGTTGGTGTAGCACAAAAAACTTATAATCCAAATACTCCTTTCATCTATAAGAAAGGATTTAAAAATTACAATGTTTTTACCAAGAAGATTATTAAAAAAAATAATGATACTACCGAACTAAATGAACTTAAATTTAATGCAGTACTTTCTGCAATGTATACTAAACAAGTAATGTACGAGAGATTTGGAAAATGGTCTAAAGAAGTAAGGCCAAATATCGATGAATCTCATCCAATATTAGTTTGGGAAAAGGTGAAACTATTTGAGGGTGAAGATAAACAATACTCTGTATATGCAAACGGTGATGAAAATTGGAATGAAATCTATGCAAGCGTTCTGGTTTTTGATGAAAATAATAATGATTGCCTAAGTACATCTTATTCAAATAAAGAAAAAATCATAGAGTATTTTTCAAATGGTATTCAGAGCTTAAGTAATGGTAAAGACTTTTATAAAGTATATTGGCAATCAGTCAATAGTTATAATCCAAAAAAAATTAAATAAACATTAATCTATAAAAGCTTCTATATACAGAAGCTTTTTTTATTCCCACAACTTTTCTTACTTTTGAGAAAATCCTTCAAAATGAATTTTAAACCGATTTTATTAACTGCCGGCGTTTTGTTTTCGGCTAATTTTTTTGCTCAGAAAATGACCTATCCTAAAGCGATAAAAGGAAATCAAACCGATACCTATTTCGGAACTGCTGTTGCAGATCCATACAGAGATTTAGAAAATGATTCTGAACCTACCAAAAAATGGGTGGATGAGGAAGTTGCTTTCAGCCAAAGATATTTATCTCAGATTCCTTACAGACAGGATATTGTAAAGCAATTAACCGACATCTGGAATTACGAAAAGATTGGCGCACCTTTCAAAGAAGGAGATTATACGTATTATTACAAAAATAACGGTTTGCAGGCGCAATCTGTTTTGTACAGAACCCATAATAAGACAAAAACAACTGAAGTATTTTTAGATCCAAACAAATTTTCTGAAAAAGGAACGACTTCACTTTCAAGTTTGTCTTTCAACAAAAAAGGAAATTTGGCAGCCTACTCAATTTCCGAAGGCGGAAGTGACTGGAATAAAATTATCATCATCGATGCGGTAACTAAAAAACAAATTGATGAAACTTTAGTTGACGTAAAATTCAGCGGAATTGCTTGGCAAGGCGATGAAGGTTTCTATTATTCTAGCTACGACAAACCGAAAGAAGGAACTGTACTTTCCGGAATGACAGACAAACACAAAGTTTACTATCATAAATTAGGAACAAAACAGTCTGCCGATCAATTAATTTTTGGAGGTGAAGAAACTCCGAGAAGATATTTGGGAGCGTATCTTTCTGAGGACGAGAGATATTTGATTATTTCTGCAGCTAATGCTACCAACGGAAATGAAGTTTTTATTAAAGATTTAAAGAAAGGTGGCGATTTCGTTCAGATCAACAGTGGTTTTGATATCAACGCAAGTATTGTTGATACGGATGGTGACAATCTTTACATCTTTACCGATAAAGATGCTCCGAATATGCGTTTGGTAAAAACAACCATTCAAAATCCGGCTCCTGAAACCTGGAAAGACGTTATTCCTGAAACAGAAAATGTGTTGGGAATTTCCGGTGGCGGAGGTTATTTCTTCGCAACCTATATGATTGATGCAATTGATCAGGTAAAACAGTTCGACAAAAACGGAAAACTGATCAGAGAAATTTCTCTTCCAGGAAAAGGAAATGTCGGAGGTTTCGGAGGTAAAAAATCGGAGAAGGAATTGTATTATTCTTTCAGTAACTATATAACGCCGGGAACAACTTATAAATTCAATGCTGATTCCGGAAAATCTGAAATTTATCAGAAGCCTAAAGTGAAATTTAATCCTGAAGATTATGTTTCAGAGCAGGTATTTTACACATCGAAAGACGGAACAAAAATTCCGATGATGATTAATTATAAAAAAGGAATTAAACTCGACGGTAAAAATCCAACGATGCTCTACTCTTACGGAGGTTTCAATATCAGCTTACAGCCATCTTTCTCAGTAGTCAATGCAATTTGGATGGAAAATGGCGGGATTTACGCAGTTCCAAACATCCGTGGTGGTGGTGAATACGGTAAAAAATGGCACGATGCAGGAACAAAAATGCAAAAGAAAAATGTATTTGAAGATTTCATTGCAGCCGGAGAATATTTGCAGTCTAAAGGGCATACTTCAAAGGAATATATGGCACTTTCAGGAAGGTCGAATGGCGGATTGTTGGTCGGTGCGACGATGACGATGCGTCCTGATTTAGCAAAAGTGGCTTTCCCGGGAGTTGGTGTTTTAGATATGTTGAGATACAACAAATTCACAGCAGGAGCAGGTTGGTCTTACGATTACGGAACTGCGGAAGACAATAAAGAAATGTTTGAGTATTTAAAATCTTATTCACCTGTACATAATGTGAAACCAGGAACTTGTTATCCTTCAACGATGATTATAACGAGTGATCATGATGACCGAGTAGTTCCGGCACATTCTTTCAAGTTCGGAGCAGAATTACAGGAAAAACAGAAATGTGCAAACCCAATTTTGGTAAGAATCGAGAAAAATGCAGGTCACGGAGCAGGAAGAGCAACAGATCAGGTGATCAGTGAAAATGCAGATTTGATTTCTTTTGCTTTGTATGAAATGGGAATTAAAAAATTGAATAAATAATCTAACCTTATTAGGTTTAAAGCTTTAAAAGCGGGATTGTAAATTACAGTCTCGCTTTTTATTTAAAACATTAGTATTGCTGAGTGAAATCGTAGATTCGACGAAGTCAAACGCCTTTGCGAACTTAAAAATATGTGTAGAGTATTCAAATAAATCTTAGAGGACTTTGCGTTTAAATATTCTCCGTTTCCAATTGAAAATCAACCACAAACCATTATTCTAAAAATGCTTACTTTTAAAATCTTAAATCCGAAGAAATGAGAAGGGAAATAAAGAACAAAGCTCCTCAATTTAATATAACTGAAAATCAGCAGGAAATCTATCAATTCGAGAAAGACGGACTTGAACTGAAATCAAAATATACAGCAGAAGATGTAAAAGATAAAAGCATCGCAGACAGTTCTCCGGGCATTGCACCGTATTTGAGAGGCCCTTACTCGACGATGTATGTTCAAAAGCCCTGGACGATTCGCCAGTATGCAGGTTTTTCTACGGCGGAAGAATCGAATGCTTTTTACAGGAGAAATTTGGCGGCTGGACAAAAAGGACTTTCTGTAGCCTTCGATTTGGCGACTCACAGAGGTTATGATTCCGATCACTCAAGAGTTGTAGGTGACGTTGGAAAAGCAGGCGTTGCAATTGACTCGGTGGAGGATATGAAAATTTTGTTCAATGAAATTCCTTTGGATGAAATTTCAGTTTCCATGACGATGAATGGAGCGGTTTTGCCGATTCTTTCTTTTTACATTGTTGCTGCGGAAGAGCAGGGCGTTTCTCAGGATAAGCTTTCAGGAACCATTCAGAATGATATTTTGAAAGAATTTATGGTGCGTAATACCTATATTTATCCACCGACTCCTTCTATGAAAATCATTGCCGATATTTTTGAATATACATCGAGAAATATTCCGAAATTCAATTCGATTTCCATTTCAGGATATCATATGCAGGAAGCGGGAGCAACTCCGGTTTTGGAAATGGCTTATACACTTGCAGACGGATTAGAATATGTAAGAACCGGAATCAAAGCAGGTATGAATGTTGACGATTTTGCTCCGAGATTATCCTTCTTTTGGGCCATCGGAATGAATCATTTCATGGAAATTGCAAAAATGCGTGCTGCAAGATATATTTGGGCGACTTTATTGAAACAATTTAATCCTCAGAATCCAAAATCTTTAGCTTTAAGAACGCATTCTCAAACTTCAGGCTGGTCTTTAACGGAACAGGAACCTTTTAATAATATTACAAGAACTGCCATTGAAGCATTGTCTTCTGCTTTAGGCGGAACTCAGTCTCTTCACACGAATGCTTTGGATGAAGCCATTGCACTCCCAACAGACTATTCGGCGAAAATTGCAAGAAATACACAGATTATCCTTCAACAGGAAAGTGGAATTTGCGATGTTGTAGATCCGATGGGTGGAAGTAATCTGGTTGAATCTCTCACTCAGCAAATGATTGAAGAAGCGATGAAATATATTGATGAGGTGGAAAAAGAAGGCGGAATGACAAAAGCCATTGAAGCCGGAATTCCAAAAATGAGAATTGAAGAAGCTGCAGCCAGAAAACAGGCTAAAATCGACAGCAGTGAAGAATTCATCATTGGGGTAAATTCTTTTAAATCGGCTTTAGAACAGACCCCGATCGAAATTTTAGATATTGATAATACGGAAGTTCGCAGAAAGCAAATCGAAAGATTAGATTCAATAAAGGCAAGTCGTAATGCTGAAGCTGTTGAAGATATTTTAAATCAGATTAGAGAATCTGCAAAAACAGGAAACGGAAATCTTTTGGCATTGTGTATCGAAGCGGCTCGAAGAAGAGTGACTTTAGGTGAAATGAGTGATGCGATGGAAGAAAGTTTCGGCCGTTACAAAGCCAATATCAGAACCATACAGGGAGTTTATGCTATGAATGCAAATAAAAACGAATACTTCGGAAAAGCGCTTGAACTGACTCAGAAATTCGAAAAAGAAGAAGGCCGTCGTCCAAGATTGATGGTCGCTAAAATGGGCCAGGATGGTCATGACCGTGGTGCAAAAGTTGTAGCAACAGCATTTGCAGATATGGGATTTGACGTCGATGTTGCGCCATTGTTCCAGACTCCGGAAGAAGTGGCAAAACAGGCCGTTGAAAATGATATTCACATTTTGGGAGTCTCATCATTGGCTGCTGGTCACAAAACTTTAGTTCCGCAGGTCGTTGAAGAATTGAAAAAACTCGGAGCAGATGATATCACGATTGTTGTTGGTGGCGTAATTCCACAGCAGGATTATGAATTTTTATATGCAAACGGCGCTGATTTTATCTTCGGTCCCGGAACCAATCTTCCGAAATGCGCCGTAGATATTCTGAACCGGTTTTTAAATTAAAATGTGATTAGAATCTAATAAGTTGCACGACGTTTGTACTGTAGACCATAACCTAAAAACAAAATATTATGGCTTATACAGTAATTTCAGTGTTTCCTACAACTGTAGATACAGCGGAAATAAAATCAGAATTAAGAAACAGTGGTTTCGATGAAACAGATATTATCGTCTCTACTTCGAAGTTTGATGACCTTTCATCAGAAACAAATTATCAGGAAGATGAGAAAACACAAAGCTTTTGGAATCATATTTTTGTGAATGATAATGAGCTTTTAAGAGCTTACAGTAAGGAAAGTGTAGGAAAGATCAATCTTGTGGTTTATGCTTCAACAATTATAGAAGCACAGAAGGCAAAGAAGATACTTGATCAGTACGGTGCTTTGAAAATTTACAATAAACCTTCTTTTAGCGAAGAAAAATCCGATACGGCTGGTTTACCAGAAGATGTTTATAACGGTATTATCGCAAAAGCAAAGCATGATGTTTATTTCTTAGACCGTGAGAGAACATACAGCTCAAACAGCAAAGGAATGGAAGATACGATGGACGGTTTAGGCTCAAAAGATTAAACTAAAAGTTTAAATATAAATGTCTGAGAATTTTTTCTCAGACGTTTTTTTTGAAAAAAAACATTTCAAATTGAAAAAAAATTATATATTTGCATCTGAAAATCAAGTTTAACCATTAAAAAACAACGAAGCAATGTTCAAATTTAATCTACATTCAACAGTAGGATTGCCTTTTGCAAAGGCGAGGCTTCGTGGTTTGGTATACGCTTAGAATAATAGTACAACGAAATATCAAAACCCGGAGTCGTAAGATTTTCGGGTTTTTTATTGCGCAATATTTCAAACTCACATCAAGTTTCCCCCAAATCTTTTTTATAAAATTTTTGGAATCTTTTCGAATAAAGTTTTTTAGGAGCTTTATCCCGCTTTCCGCTGTATCTTTTTTATTACGGCCTCCGCTCCGCTGCGGCCGCAACAAAAAAGGATGTCGCTGCAATCGGGGCTAGGAAAAGATCCCGCTTAAATAACCTCATAGGTTTCAAAAACCTATGAGGTTTGAATACAATCAACTATAATTTTAGTTGACAAATATTTAATGTGACGTATAGAAATCTAATTTCCATATTTCACCTCTAATTTCTAAAATTTAATGGAGAAAGATAACCTTCAGTTTTCCAGATTAAGAAGTCTGAGAAGCAGAAAAAGAATAATAAAAAAAGATGTAGAAAAGCAGATCAGAAAAAAGTATAAACGGAGTAGAGAACTTTGGAAATTAAGAAGGAATATCCCACTAGTTCCTTTGGAGAAACCTTATCAGAAAGGATTTGTAAGATTTTTTGTTGTGAGAGATGATGTGCAACGCTCAAAAGATGGAAATTTCTTTGAAGAACTTTTAAAGAAAATCAACACAGAAATGTATTCCGAAACCCGAAAATTTTTGAAAAAGAAAAGAAAATCCGGACGAAGAATTTATGTAGAGAAAGAACAAAAAATAGCGAATGTTTATCCGTGGGAATGGAACAATCCAAAGTTCGGACTAACGGAAAGAGAAAGACAGTACTTTATAAAAAAAGAAGATTATTGCCCAATCAGAAAATCAGTTAAAGAATACTACGAATTTATTGAACCTTGGAGATTTGTATTAAGAGTAAAGCCCAATATCATTACACATTACAAGCCTTTAGATTCAGACTTAGAAAGAGAATATGATAGATTAGAATCCTATTTAAATCAAGACAAAGTCACTGGAATTATTTGTAAAAACATATATGGTAAATCCGATAAATGGAGAGATAAATACAAACGTGATCCGCTGAACAACAGAAAATACTTTCATTACAAAAGGTCTGCAACAGAGATTGCAGAAATGTTAATAGATAAATAACAATTTTCAAATACCAATTAAAATTGTAGAAATGACCTGGAAAGTTGTAGAACGTAAAATAGGAAAAGCAGGAAATATAAAACAGCAGCAGAAACGCCAACAGGAATGGAACCGAAAATATGGTGAAAACTGGCAGATCGGATATTTTATTGATCATGAATTTGTCACACAGGAAGATGCTTTGGAAACGATTTATTACAAAAGTTACGAAGAGCATTTTGCCGACTATCCCAAAGATTTGGAAGAACTGATCCAGACGGCAAAAACGCTGAGAAATCCACATTCGGAAATAACAGGAGGTGCTGATTTGCAAGTTCCTGCAATTTATAAATATTTAAAAAATAAAAATCTTGAGTTACAAGGTAATGAGGTGGTAGATATAGGAACCTATGGATCCAGATCTCATAAACTGAGCGTAAGACTTAGTCCGCTTACCATTAAAGTAACCGGAAATCCCAACATGACATTAGAAAAATTCTGGCAGGATAAAAAATGCCTTGTTGTCTGGGAAGATCATTAAAAACAAAAACAATGGGAAATTTAAAACTTAAAGGAAAAGATATATTAAAAATAGGCTATCCAAACAATCAGAGTGTAAACATCGCTTTGGAAGTCATGAAAAGAAATTTTGCAACGAAAAATATTCATCATGTAAAATCTCTTTTAAAGGAAATTCTGCAAAATCCGCAACAATTCGAAAATGATTTAACCTTTGGACAAATCGCAGAAGCTTTACTTTTATCGAAGAAAACCGAAAAAAGAATGCTTATGATAAACCGAGCGACTTTCAATATTTTCGGAAACAATATTTCGGATGAAGCAAAAAACCAGCTGTATACCGCTTTGAAACTTCCAATTTCAACGCAAGGAGCTTTAATGCCCGATGCACACAGCGGTTACGGACTTCCGATCGGTGGAGTTCTCGCAGTAGAAAATGCCGTGATTCCTTATGGAGTCGGCATGGATATCGGTTGTAGAATGTCGCTTAGTATTTTGGATACCCCTATTTCATATCTTGACGGAGCGAGAGATAAATACGAAAAAGCTCTTGCAGAACATACCAAATTCGGAATGTACGAAACACATAAATCTCACGTCGATCATGCAATTTTCGACAGAGATACGTTTGATTTAATTCCAATTTTAAGAAGATTAAAAGGAAAAGCCATTAAACAAATGGGAAGTTCCGGCGGCGGAAATCACTTTGTAGAATTCGGAGAGGTGGAAATCACCGAAGAAGACGAACAAATTGGGCTTCCAAAAGGGAAATACCTCGGAATTCTTTCACACAGCGGTTCGCGTGGGTTGGGTGCGGAAATCGCCCAGTATTATTCGAGAGTGGCGGCAGAACAATGTCCACTACCAAAAGAAGCACAACAATTTGCCTGGCTGGATTTGAGTACGCATTTGGGTTTAGAATATTGGACGGCCATGAATTTGGCAGGAGATTACGCTTCAGCTTGTCACGATGATATTCACAGAAGATTGGTGAAAGCGGTCGGAGGAAGAGTGAAAGCCAGAATTGAAAATCATCACAATTTCGCCTGGAAAGAAATTCACAACGGAAAAGAAGTAATTGTTCACAGAAAAGGAGCAACTCCCGCGAATGAAAATGAATTGGGAATGATTCCTGGTTCAATGACAGCAAAAGGTTTCATCGTTCGCGGAAAAGGAAATCCTGATTCGTTGAATTCGGCTTCTCACGGTGCAGGAAGAGCACATTCAAGAGGAGAATGCAGAAGTTTGTTCACTCAAAATGACATCAAAAAAGAATTAAAACTCAAAAATGTCACGTTGATAGGCGGAAATACCGAAGAAGCACCAATGGCATACAAAGACATCAACGATGTGATGAACGCTCAAACTGAATTGGTGGATATTCTGGGAACTTTTCAACCGAGAATTGTGAGAATGGATCGATAAATGGTTGATGGGTTTTAGTTGGTTGATGGATTTTAACTGGCTTCAAATCTAACAGGTTTTCAAAACCTGTTAGATTTAATAAAACTATCATTCTGAAAGTAGCAAAGCAAAGTGAAGAATCGCATTAATAAGAAAAGAGATTCTTCCTTCGTCAGAATGACAAAAACAATTTAAAAATCAAAAAAATGGGAGCACCACATAACATAAAAAGATACGGTGAAGTCTGGCCGGAATTTAGAATTCAGCACGGACTGGAAATTTTAGATAAATTAAAAGATAAAGTTATTATTTCAGGAGGTTGGGCGTGGCATTTTATGTCTGAAATCGGGCATACAGAGTATAAACACGCTCATGATCATAAAGATATTGATGTTTTTGTAAAGAAAGAAAATGTTGCTGAGGTTGTTATAATTCTTCAGCAGGAGGGTTTTCAGAAAGTCTGGACGAGATACGATCATCTTCCGAGTGAAGAAAATTTCCGCAGATATGAAAAGACAATCGAAATGGAAGACGGAAAGTTTCACAGGATTACCATCGATTTCTTTGAAAGAAGTGATTTGGAAACTGTTGAAGCAAACAGATTTACGGTTGTTCAACCAGATGCTTTACTTTCATTTTACAGAAACATTCATTCCAGCGATAAATGTTGGGCAGTGATGGCTGCAAAAGATTTATTGGAAAAAGGAATTAATCCTGTTGGTCATTCTAAATTAAGCGAAATGCCAAAATAATTTGAAATGAAAAAAAAATATAAACAAGAATATTTCGGTTATCATGAAAGCATTCTCGTAGTCTGTCCGGATTGCGGAGAAGATGCAGTCGTGAAAAACGAACACAGTTATAAAACGGCAACATTGGAATGTAATCATTGTAATTTGAAAAAGAAAGGATTGGATTTGGTGGTTTATAAAGCATTTGTGAAACTCAATTGTCCGATTTGTGGGCATCCGATTCGTTATGAACAAGGGAACTTGAAAGAGAAACCTAAGAATGTTGCCGTAAAATGTGATGAATGTGACTCTTCTTTTCAGATTCAACCCAAATCAGAGAAATATCTCAACAGCTCAATAAAGGAAGAAGGTTTGATTCACGATCCGGTTTTTGGCTGTCCATATTATTTTCAGACAGATTTTAAAGGAAAGTTATTCTGGGCAAAAAATCGGGAACATCTTTTAGAAATGGAAAACTATGTTTCATCAGATTTAAGAACAAGACTGCCTTACCGAATGCGGATGGTAGAAAGATTACCAACATTTATTAAAGAAGCTAAAAACAGAGAAG
The DNA here is from genome assembly GCF_051011795.1 of Chryseobacterium sp. RLHN22. Lineage (NCBI taxonomy): Bacteria > Pseudomonadati > Bacteroidota > Flavobacteriia > Flavobacteriales > Weeksellaceae > Chryseobacterium > Chryseobacterium sp. RLHN22. The sequence goes on along the minus strand of NZ_JBPCHW010000003.1, from coordinate 162,487 downwards.
CGATCTTAAAAATTTTACAAAAATGGAAAAACTCATACAAATAACCTCAGGAAGAGGACCTTTAGAATGCCAATGGGTAGTCGCAAAAGTTCTGAAGGTCTTTCTTGAGGAAGCAAAAAATAATAAAATAGACTACGAAATTATTCACCGTGAAAATGGTGATGAAAATCTGACTTTGAAATCCGTAACCCTTCTTTTAAAATCAAAAAAATTAAATGAATTTTTAAAAAATTGGTTGGGAAGCATTTGCTGGACGGGAAAAAGTACGTTCCGGAAACTGCATAAAAGAAGCAATTGGTTTATCGGAATTTTTGAATTGGAAGGTTTGGAGAAAATCAATTTTAATGAAAAAGATATTCAGTTTCAAACGACGAGGAGTCAGGGAAGTGGCGGACAAAATGTGAATAAAGTGAACACTGCGGTTCGGGCAACGCACGTTCCGACGGGGCAAAGTGTTTTCGTACAGGATTCTCGTTCGCAATTGGAGAATAAGAAATTGTCGGTTACGAGATTGAAAGAAAAAGTCTTGGAACAGAATATTGTTCAGCTTCAAAAAAGAATGAAGGAAACATGGAATAATCATTTGCAGGTGCAAAGAGGAAGCCCGGTTCGCACTTTTTCCGGAACAGATTTTAAAAAGAATTATCAGGAAAGATCTTTCAAAAAACAAAGAAATCAACTCAAAAACGAATTAAAAAACTACAAAAATGACCTTAACTAAAAATAAATATTACTTCGAAGCTTTGGATAACTATCCATACAGTCTTCCGGAATGTTTGGAAGCATTGAATTATGCGCTGTCGTACGATCCGGAAGATGCAGACAGTCTATGTTTGATGGGAAGAATTTACAGTGAAATGCTTTCTGATTACGAAAAAGCCAAACTGTATTTTGAAGAAGCAATGTTGTATGATGTGAATAATCTCAACACACCGCAATATTACATCAAATGCCTTTTGGACAACGAAGATTATCAGGAAGCAGAAAAATTGATCGAATATTCATTGAAAATCAAAGGGATAGATAAATCAAATTTATGGTTTTACAGATCTTTACTTTCCGAAAAAAGAGGAAGTTTTAATAATGCTTTGAAATTTTTGGATGAAGCTGCAAAATATTGTTTTAATGAACATAGTTTGAATGTGGTAAAGGATCGTAAGAAATTTATCAAATCAAAAATACCAAAGAAAAATAAAATAAAAAAGAAGAAGGAGACGGAATAAGTCTCCTTTTTTTGTAGTTTTAATTATGGAATTAAGGTTTGAACTAAAACAACTTCAATTAAAAGAAACATTCTCAATTGCTTACGGAAATTACGATAAAAGAGAAGCATTACTTATAGAATTATCTCATCAAAATTGTAAAGGTTATGGAGAATGTGTGGCGATCGATTATTATCAAATTAATCTTCAAAGTTTTGTCTTAAAATTAAAAGAAATTCAAACCCAGATTGAAGCTCAGAAAATCAATCATCCAAAAGATTTTTTTAAATTTTTATTGAATTTAGATCTTCATCCATTCTTGCTTTCTGCATTGGATTGTGCGTATTGGGATCTTTTCGGAAAGTTAGAAAATAAAAGTTTTATTGAATTAAATAATATTCCCACAGATCATTTAGTGGAAAGCTCCATCACCATTTCTGTCGGAGAAATCGATCATCAAATCGAAAAAATCAACAAAAGCGATTGGAATAAATTCAAGGTAAAGTTCAAGGGTTTAAATAAATTTGATGTTGAGAAACTTTTACAATTAAACAAAAATATCGCCTTAGATTCCAACGCAAGTTTCAATGACGAAGATTGTATTTGGCTTCAAAATAATGTTGAGGTTCAAAAATTTTCCTATCTCGAACAACCGAGACCAATCGACAACTATAAAATTCTTAAAAAAGAAAGTTTTGCCAATTGGATGGCAGACGAAGACTGTCAGAATATCGATTCTTTGGAAAAGTTAATTCCGTATTACAAAAGCATCAATATCAAATTAATGAAATGTGGAGGATTGACTCCTGCCTTAGAAATGATCAAAAAAGCTCGTGAATTAAACTACAAAATCATGATCGGCTGCATGACAGAATCCACCGTCGGAATTTCGGCTGGTTGTGTCTTAACGGGTCTCGTTGATTATGTAGATTTAGACGGAGCTAATTTAATTTCAAATGATTATGCATCAGGAAATTTTGTGGAAAACGGAAAAATAATTTTATCCCCAAAACCAGGTCTGGGAATTGAAATGAAGTAATTTACAGTGAATTGTGAATGGTCAATTCGTTTTACTTGTCAATTTTTTCTTTTGACACTTTCATTTGCTGAGCGAAGCGCCCTTGGAACAAAAAATCACCGACCTAAAAGTCAAAAAATCGTTGCGTTAAAAATAAATAAAGCAAACTAAGAATTAAAAACAAAAATAGACTTCAAAAGAAGCCTATTTTTTATTCGCAGATATTAAATAATCATAAACCATTTGATGTTGGTCGTCGCTCAATTTCGCTTTTGGCGCCATTCTGCTTAATGTCTTAATCCATCCCTGATCGTCATGTTTTGCCGGATCCGGTAACTTATGACATCTGTTGCAGGAATTTTCAAAAACCGTTTTTCCCTGAGCTAAATGTTCAGATGAGGTAAATTTTGGTCCTGTCACGGCTGTACTTTTTGGTCCGCAGGAAACCATAAAAGCAGATCCTAAAACCATACTCAAAACTAATTTCTTCATAATGATATTTTTGTTGGGTGAATATTTATTTCTTCACAGAAACTACATAATCGTAAACCCACTGATGCTGCTCATCGGTAAGCTTAGCTTTTGGCGCCATAGAATTCATAATTCCTACCCATTGTACAGAAGTAAACTTGGTGGGCTCTGGTAAATCATGGCATCTTTTGCAGGCAGTTTCAAAAATTGTTTTTCCCTGTGCCATTTGTTCTGCTGTGCTCGTTACAGATTTTGGTGCTTCCGTAACAGGAGTTGCTTTCGGAGTACAAGAAGCTAATGTTATCAAGGCGATTGTAGCTGCTGCAAATATACTTTTCATATCGTTTTTTAAATTTGTTTAAAAACAAAAATAATGAATTTTACAGGCGTATGGTATGTATGTGTTTAATTTAGAAACATTAAAATTAATGAGCTTTTTCTCGTATTTTGCGGGTTATTTTTATATTTTTGACTTAATGAAACCTTTAGGTTACATTTTTCCTTTTAAGAGAATAAAAAAGCTCTAAATGAAAATCTCAACAAAAGACTTTATTGATGGCATTAAATCGGGTAACAAACGTCTGATTGCAAAAGCCATTACTTTGGTTGAAAGTACAAAACCGGAACATCGAGATCAGGCAGAAGAGCTTTTAAAGCAAATTCTTCCATTCACCGGAAATTCGATCAGAGTTGGGATTACCGGAGTTCCCGGAGCCGGAAAATCTACATTTATCGAGAATTTTGGAAGACTTGCCATTTCACAAGGTAAGAAAGTTGCTGTTTTGGCGATTGATCCAAGTTCGGCAATCAACAAAGGAAGTATCTTAGGCGATAAAACAAGAATGGAAGAACTGGCAAAAGAAGAGAATGCTTTCATTCGTCCTTCTCCAAGCTCAGGTTTTTTGGGTGGTGTTGCGAATACTACTTTTGAAACGATGTTGATCTGTGAAGCAGCAGGTTATGATTACATTTTAATTGAAACGGTTGGAGTGGGACAGTCGGAAGTTTTGGTGGCAGATATTACGGATGTATTTTTATTTTTAAAAATTATCGGCGGTGGTGATGAGCTTCAGGGAATTAAACGTGGAATCATGGAAATGGTCGATGTTATTTTCATTAATAAAGTGGAAGAAAGTAACCTTCAGAAAGCAAAAAACACCAAACTCGAATTGAAGCGTGCTTTAGATTTTCTTCCTGCAAAAGAAAAAGACTGGAAAGTTCCCGTTTTACTGGGTTCAGCATTAAATAATGAAGGTTTGAACGAAGTTTATCAGAAAATTGATGATTTTATTTCATTGAAAAAGAAAACAAACCGTTTCAGTGAAGTTCGAACTCACCAATCTGAGAAACGTTTTGAATACTGGGTTCAGGAATATATTTTGGCGATGATGAAGAAAAATGATTCTGTGGAAGATGCTTATATTCAGCATAAAAAAAATGCATCAGACCTGATTTCCAATCCAAGTACTGAAGCAAAATTATTTGTTGAAAAGTTTTTACGGGATTCGAGATCTTAGTTTCGTAATTCAGAAAATATTTAATATTTTTTTCTAAGATTAAACCGCAAATTGCGTAAACCGGAACGCTAAAGCTTTTCTTTCTCCTTTGTTTTTTCGTTTTCAGAAATATATCCGTCGTAAGAAATCGGTTGTCTGTCATTGCTTCTGATAGACGTTGAAGCTCTTCCGTTTTTGAAAATTTCAATGTTGATATCGCTTACATTTTTCACGTCGGCCGGCTTTATTTTATAAACCCAATTCCCTTTTTTGCTTTGCGTTTTTGTAACGGCATAATCTTTTGACGTGAATCTGTAGCTTGTGTCTGTAGATCCATAAGAAGGATTAAATGTTCTTCCAAAGTAAGGAAGAGTAACCTCCATTACTCCTTTTTTTATTTCAATTCCGTAATTTTCACCCGAAATTTGAAAAGTTCTCAGCTGTGGTGCATTCGGTATTGAATTTACAACATTGATAACATCGTAATTCATCGGATTTGCCTTTTCTGCATGAAATGTAAATTCATCCGAGCTTATCAGATTGTTTACGGTTTGTGGATCAGTCTTTTGTGCTGAGCAATTCTGAAAGAAAAAAAAGACAGTAATTGCAGATATGATTTTTATATAATTTTTCATGACATTAAAATTAGTAAATTTATATATCAAAATGCGTGCAAAAAATAAGATTAAAATTTTTTTGGAATAGATATTGTTAAGGTTCAAATATAATAGACATAATTATGAAAATTAATCATTTTTTAGGAACAGGAGCTGTTGTTTTAGCACTCGCAGCATGTACAACAAATCCTATGACAGGAAGAAAATCACTTCAGATTGGTACGCTAAATCCGCAGATTACTTCTACAGCTGTTCAGCAGTATCAGCAAACTTTAAAAGAATCTAAAGTTGTAACAGGAGCCCAGGCTCAGATGGTAAAAAAAGTTGGTGGTAAAATAAAATCGGCAGCGGAAAAGTATTATGCAAGCATTGGGAGAAGTGCAGATTTAGCTAATTATCAGTGGGAATTCAATCTTCTTCAGGATAACCAGATAAATGCATGGTGTATGCCGGGTGGAAAAGTAGCAGTCTATACAGGGATTCTTCCGATAACAAAAGATGAAACCGGTCTTGCTGTTGTAATGGGTCACGAAGTTTCTCATGCTTTGGCAGGCCATGGTAATGAAAGAATTTCTCAGGCAATGGTTGCTCAATATGGGGGACAAATTTTAGGTGGGACAATTTCAAATGCACAATTAGCAAAAGTTTTTGAAGCAGCTTATCCTATAGGATCTCAGGTGGCTCTTTTGAAATATGGAAGAACTCAGGAATCTGAAGCTGATGAAATGGGACTTAATCTAATGGCGATTGCAGGATATGACCCAAAACAGGCAATACCTTTCTGGAACAGAATGGAAGCATCATCGTCAGGAGCCAGACAACCAGAATTCTTATCAACTCACCCGAGTCCTCAGACCAGAATTGCTGATATTCAGAAAGACTTACCAAAAGCTTTGGAATATTATAGAGCTGCAGGCGGTAAAGGATAATTTATTATTTAAAACACAAAAGCCTTTTCTGAATTTTGTTTGGTTAAGGCTTTAATTTTAATCATAAAACACTACTATGAAAAGTTTATCAATTATCGGAATGATACTTCTTGCAGTATCGGCTTTGCTTTTTTATCTGACAACTGATTTTACTGTTGAAAAAATCAATATTTCGCATGTAATGGGTGTAATGGCGGGAATCGGAATCGGACTGATTTTCGGCGGTATGGTCGGTTATGTTAGTAAAGGAAGCGCAATAAAAGCTGAAGCAAAAAAAAGAGAATTCAAACAACTTCAGAAGGAAAAAGAAGAGCTGGAAAAGCAGGCTATAGAAATTGAAAAGCGTCAGGTTGAACTTGAAAGAGAAAATACAAATCCTCAAATTTAGAAAATTTGAGGATTTTTTATTTTATGCTAATTAAAATTTATAACCTAACCCAATTAGAAATAAACTGGATCTGTTGTCGTAATCGATCTCCTGGTTTGACCCTGCAACATTATTAATGAATTTTCTCTGATCTTTAGAAAATGCGCCTTCATATCTTGCAGAAAGAATGAGTTTTTTGATCTCACTCTGTACACCTAATTGGTAACCTACAGTAAACTCTTTGGCGTCAACTTTCTGGATGAAATTACCAAAATTATCGCTCTTCGCCAAGTTGAAACTTCCTACCGGCCCTGCATAAGCACTCAATAAATCTCCCAAAACATTTACACCTAACAGAACAGGAATATCTACTCTGCTGTTTTTAGCTTTTATGGTCGTCTGATCTGCATTTGCATCGTTTTGTACGGTAACTTCATTACTGAAATTCGTATAGTAAATTTCCGGCATCAGATATAATGCTGTTGGCAAATCAATTTTTAAAGATAAACCGACATTAAAACCTGTAATATTTTTACCTTTTTGCTCTACAGCGTTGGTAGCTGCCGTCTTAAAATTTTTCCATGATGCCGAACTTGTCGGGATCAATACATTTGCTTTTCCGGCCAATGAAATCTGGGCCGAAGCAAATATTGAAAAACCAATGAATGCTGCACTAATTATTTTTTTCATTATCGTCAATTTTTGTAATAGTATTATCAATAGTTTTGTTGTTCTCCAGTAAATATTCTCTCAGCTCTTTAAACAATTCTGATGAATAAACGAAATCGATAAGATTTTTATTGCCTGCAGTAATAAGGATATCTTTGTTGCCTTCCCATTCTTTTATACCCAGCCTCAGATATACAATTTTCTCGCCAATCGTCATTACGGAGTTCATATCATGGGTATTTATGATGGTGGTTGTATTGTATTCTTTGGTGATTTCAAGCAAAAGATCATCAATCACATTCGATGTGTAAGGATCCAGACCCGAGTTGGGTTCGTCACAGAAAAGATATTTCGGATTATTAACGATTGCTCTTGCAATGGCAACACGTTTCTGCATTCCGCCGGAAATTTCTGAAGGAAATTTTCTATTGGCTTTATCCAGATGTACTCTTCCGATCACATCAAAAACCCTTTTCTTTTTTTCTCTGAATGTCAGATTGGTGAACATATCAAGCGGAAACATAATATTTTCTTCCACGGTTAACGAATCAAAAAGTGCACTTCCCTGAAATACGGTTCCTATTTCTGAGCGGAGGTGTTGCTTTTCTTCTCTTGTCATGACATTAATATCGCGACCATCAAACAGAATTTCTCCGGAAGATGGCTGATAAACGTTCAGCAGGCTTTTAAGAAATACGGTTTTTCCAGAACCACTCTGACCAATGATTAGGTTTACCTTGCCCTTCTCAAACGATGTTGAAATTCCCTTTAATACTTCAACATCATCAAAACTTTTCTTAAGATCTTTTACCTCTATCATCAGCTTAGTATTAATTGGGTTAATAATAATTCGGAAAGGATAATAAATACCATTGTCCATACTACCGCCTGTGTACTTGCTCTACCCACTTCCAGTGATCCTCCGTTTACAAAATATCCAAAATAAGATGGGACGGTAGCAATGATAAATGCAAAAACTACAGTTTTAGTGAAAGCATAATAAATAAACAGATTAGGCATATACATCTGAATTCCGGTAATGTAGTCTGCCGTAGTCCAGTTTCCGGTAAGAATTCCTGCAATATATCCTCCGCCAATACCGAACACAATACTAATAGCGATCAATAAAGGATTAAAGATAATACACGCAATGATTTTTGGGAAAATTAAAAAATTGGGTGAATTTACTCCCATAATATCTAAAGCGTCGATCTGCTCAGAGACTCTCATCGTTCCGATACTTGATGCGATATAAGATCCTACTTTTCCGGCTAAGATCAAACTGATAATAGTTGGTGAAAACTCCAAAACCAGAACAGCTTTTGTCGCATAGCCAACGAAAGATGGTGGAATCGGGAAAGACGAAGCATCAAAATTATTAAACATCTGAATGGCAACGACTGCTCCCACGAATATAGAAGTGAAGATTACCAACCCGAAAGAGTTGACTCCCAAATCATTGATTTCTCTCATAAACAGCTTCCAGAAAACTCTCATTTTCTGAGGCTTCTGAATTGATTTTCCAAGGAGAATCATGTATTCTCCTACCGCTGTAAAAAACTTTTTTAACATTCTGCTAAATTAGGCTATTTTTATTTAACTAAATTAAATTTTAAGCAATACTGATCACTCTGTTTTAACCTTAAATTCAATCTTAATTTGCATTTTTATCTCCTTTTATAACCAATAAAACGGTTCTTAAAATAATTACTAAATCTAAAATGAAGCTCCAGTTTCTCACATAAAATGCATCGGCAAGAATTCGCTTGTTCATTTCAATTTCTATATTTCCTGTGTCTCCTCTCAATCCGTTTACCTGAGCTAAGCCCGTAATTCCTGGGCTGGTATGGCTTCTTAAGCTGTATCTTCCGATTTTAGGCTTATAAAAATCATCTACAGCCAACATATGTGGTCTTGGGCCGACCACAGACATTTCGCCTTTTAAAACATTAATAAATTGTGGCATTTCATCGAGACTCGTTTTTCTTAAAAATTTACCTATTCCGGTAATTCTTGTGTCGTTTTTGCTTGTTGTTTTCTTTGTAGAATCATCATTTACCACCATGGTTCTGAATTTAATACAGTTAAAAACTTCTTCATGGAAACCATATCTTTTCTGGATAAAAAAAACGGGCCCTTTTGAGTTCCTTTTTATCAATAAAGCAATGATAGGAAACAGCCACGAACAGATGAACAGCAAAACTAAGACCGAAAAAATAATATCGAAAGTTCTTTTTAATAAAAAGTTTGAATAATAATCTAATGGGTATTTTACCTGGGTTAAAACTGGTTGTGTCTGGATATATCCTAAATCATAAAAGAAAAAATTGTTTTTCGAAATATTGGGGATGAGGGTGATATGTACCTTGTTGGCTTCTGCCAATCTGAATATTTCATTTTGCTTTTCGTCGCTGAAAGAATTTTCTGTAGGAAGAAACAAAGTATGAATTCCATTCCTCTTCCAGAATTCTACTAAGTTTTTAGCATTTATTTCAGAGCCGTATTCGTAGATTTTGTATCCGAAATCTTTTCTTTCTTCAATAATTCTTTTTAAAACATCCGTTGCATTATTTTCACTGAGAAACATGACATTCCTATGGTTTATACCTCTGGCTCTTATGTACCTTATTAAATAGTAAATGCCTGTTTTTAATAAGAAGATAAAAAAGAAAAGATAAAGTGACAACCACGTCAGTTCTGAGCCGAAAAACTGATTGCTGCTCACTTTACGGATAAGGACCAACCCGATAATAAACAGCAGAAAATGAACGATTATTCTTTCTACAAAAAGAATGTAGGTAAGATTTCTGGAGATATTATATATCTTCGTTCTTCCACTTAACAATATCCAAAAAGAGATTACAAGAAGTAACGGAAAAGAATTTTCGTACCACAGGTCCTGGTCATGTATCAGGTTTCGGGTCGTGCTTACAAAATAGAATACGAAAACGGCTGCGATAACCAAAAGGTCAAGCAAAATAATGATTGATTTCAGGTATCGGGAATATCGTATTCTTTGCATCGATCTTTAATGAAAATCAGAGGCTAATATAGCAATTTTACGGTATATTCAGATATTTGTGGGTCTGAACTGATGCACGCCATTCCGGATTCTCCAAAATGAAATCTGTAATTTTTGGGTACATTTCGTCACGTTTGCTCCATTCGCTCTGAAGATAGAGTGTGCAGTTTTCAGAAACTTTAGCTGCCTGCTCCTGAGCAAATTTAAAATCATTGTTATTGAAAACTATGACTTTAAGTTCATGGGCTTTCGCATAAATTTCTTCTTTTGGAAGCCCAGTCTTTTTTGGCGAAAGGGTAATCCAGTCGATTTGTCCGCTCATAGGATACGCTCCCGAAGTTTCAATATGAATGGTGCATCCCAATTCTTTTAATTTGGATGTTAAAATATTAAGATTCCACATCAAAGGCTCGCCGCCTGTTAAAACAATGGTTTTGCAATGTTTTGCTGCAGTTTCTGCAATTTCTTCCGCATTCATTAATGGATGTAAATTCGGATCCCAGCTTTCCTTTACATCACACCAGTGGCACCCCACGTCGCAACCGCCCAATCTGATGAAATAGGCTGCTTTTCCAGTGTATGCTCCTTCTCCCTGAAGAGTGTAAAAATGCTCCATCACAGGGAGCATTTTACCTTCTTTTAATAATATTTCTTCTGTTAAATTCATTTTAAAATTAGTCGTTGTAGACTGAAGTTTTGTAGGCAATGATGGTGTTTTTCATCAACATCGCTCTTGTCATAGGCCCGACTCCTCCGGGAACTGGCGTAATCCAGCTTGCTTTTGCTGCACAGCTGTCGAAATCTACATCACCTGCCAGATAATATCCTTTTGGAGAATCGTTATCTACTCTTGTAATCCCTACATCAACAATCACCGCCCCGTCTTTGATCATTTCACCTTTTAAGAAGTGAGGATCACCTAAAGCTGTAATGACGATGTCTGCTTTTTTTGTATATTCTTCGATGTCTTTTGTGTAAGAGTGCGTCAAAGTTACCGTTGAGTTTCCAGGGAAATCTTTTCTTCCCATCAAAATACTCATGGGTCTTCCTACGATTTTACTTCTTCCGATAATGACACAGTCTTTACCTTTCGTTTCGATATTGTATCTTTCCAATAATGTTAAAATTCCGAATGGCGTTGCGGGCAAGAACGTATCCATTTCCAAAGCCATTTTCCCAAAATTTTCCGGGTGGAAGCCATCAACATCTTTTCTTGGATCGATGGCATTGATGATTTTCTCCTGATCGATCTGATCCGGCAAAGGCAACTGAACGATGAATCCGTCAACTGCTTTTGATTTATTCAGTTCGTCGATTTTTTCCAATAATTCGGATTCAGAAACGGTGCTTGCAAATTTTACTAAACTTGATTGAAATCCTACTTCTTCACAATCTTTTACTTTAGCATTTACATAAGCCTTACTTGCCCCGTTGTTTCCAACAAGAATGGCCACCAAATGGGGAGCTCTTCTTTTTGAAGCAACGATTTTTTCAACTTCAGCCTTGATTTCCTGTTTTATTTCTTTGGATACTTTTAATCCGTCAAGAATTTCTGCCATTTTTACTTTTATTACTTTTTACTATTAGATTTTAAGGATATTTTTCCGGATTCCGATGAGTGCAGAAAACGGAGAGGATGTTGACAATTTGTTGTTTCTCGTCAATGTCAAACAGAACTAAATAAGGCAATTTTTTTAAAGGGATTGCTCTTACATTTTTATATTTGACAGCAAAGAATGGATTTATCTGTAAAGACTTATAAGCATCAAATAATTTCTTCCTAAAGTTTTTTGCTGCAGATTGAGATTGCATTTTGTAATATGTAATGGCTTCATCAATATTATTGTTTGCAATGGGAGAAACTAAAATTTTAAATGCCATGCTTTTCCGAAATTTTCTTTAGTGATTCGAATGCATCTACAGATTGTGATCTGTCTTGTTTTAAAGCTTCATCAATCACCCTTTTCATTTCATCCGTCAACTCAAAATCGTCTTCGTTTTTTTCAAAACTGATTTTCATTCTTTTCAAAAGATTTTCCATTAAAGTTTCTTCTTCCTTATTTCTCAGATGTATTGTAATGGTACTCATATCTTTTATTTTTAATCAAAATTAATGAAAATCAACAATAGTTTATTTGTTTGATTTATAATAATTAATCAATCCATTTGTTGAAGAATCATGAGAATTAATTGCTTCATTGCTTTCAAGTTCCGGAAGGATTTTATTCGCTAAAACTTTTCCTAGTTCAACTCCAAACTGGTCGAAACTGAAAATATTCCAGATCACCCCCTGAACGAAAATTTTATGTTCATACAAAGCAATTAACTGTCCTAATGAAAAAGGTGTTAATTCTTTGAATAATATGGAGTTAGTTGGTGTATTTCCGTGGAAGACTTTATAGTTTAATAAGAAATCAATTTCCTCATCAGATTTTCCGGAAGCTTTTAATTCTGCTTCCACTTCTTCTTCATTTTTACCAAAAGCCAAAGCTTCGGTTTGAGCGAAAAAGTTTGCCAATAGTTTATCCTGATGATCAGAAACTTTATTCGGACTTTTTGCATACGCAATAAAATCTGCAGGAATCAATTCCGTTCCCTGGTGAATCAACTGATAAAATGCGTGTTGTCCGTTTGTTCCCGGCTCTCCCCAAATGATAGGCCCTGTTTCATATTCTACAAACTCACCGTTTCTGTCAACACATTTTCCGTTGCTTTCCATATCTCCTTGCTGTAGATACGCTGCAAATCTGTCTAAGTATTGGGAATATGGAAGAATTGCATGAGTTGTCGCTGCATAGAAATTACGATACCAGATTCCGATCAATCCCATCAAAACTGGAATGTTTTCAGAAAATTCCGCTGTTTGGAAATGTTGATCAGTATCGTAAGCTCCTCTTAATAACTGCTCAAAGTTTTCATATCCTACAGAAAGGACAATGCTTAAACCAATCGCACTCCAAAGTGAATATCTTCCGCCAACCCAATCCCAGAATTCGAAGATATTTTCTTCTGCAATTCCAAAATCTTTAACGGCTTGAACATTAGTTGATAAAGCTACAAAATGTTTTGCAACATCTTCCTGTTCTCCAGCTTGTAAAAACCAGTCTTTTGCTGAGTTTGCGTTCGTCATTGTTTCCTGCGTTGTAAACGTTTTAGAAGCAATGATGAATAAAGTGGTTTCAGGATTTAAATTCTTTACAACTTCTGCAATGTGGTTTCCGTCAACATTAGAGACAAAATGAACGTTTAATCTGGTTTTAAAATGCTTCAAAGCCGAAACGACCATCACAGGTCCCAAATCTGAACCTCCGATTCCGATGTTTACCACATCTGTAATTTCTTTCCCGCTAAAACCTTTGTGATCTCCTGAAATAATACTTTCAGAGAAAGATTTCATGTGGTCTAGAACTCTTTTAATCTGAGGTTTTATATTTTCCCCATCTACCAAAATTTCTTGATCAGAAAAATCTCTTAAAGCCGTATGTAAAACGGCTCTTCCTTCTGTTTCGTTGATTTTGTCTCCCGAAAACATCTTTGAAATGGCATCCTTCAACTGACATTCTTCAGCAAGATTTAATAAAAGTTCTTTAGTTCTTGAATCGATTAAATTTTTAGAATAATCGAATAGAAAATTATCTTTTTTAATAGAAAATTCCTCAAAACGATTCGGATTGTATTGGAAAAGACTTCTCAGATCAAAGTCGTTATTCCCAAAATGTTCATCAAGAGAGATCCAGCTGTTCGTGTGTAAAGGATTTATTTTAGATAACATAAATTTAAATTAGGGTTTAAAAGGCTGATTTTTAGAAAAATCACATTTAAAATCGATATAATTAAAAATGTTTGATTTTCAAACCGCAAATTTACGGAATTTCGGGCAATGATGTTAATTGAGAATTAAAAATCAATTTAAGTAATGTGAATTGCCATAAAAATAAAACCTCCGCAAAAGCGAAGGTTCAAATAATCTATGTTGATAACCTAAAGGTTAGGATGCCGGATTTTCTTGTTTTTGTTGCTGAATTTTATTTTTAGATTGATTTTTTCTGTAAAAGTAAAATATCAGTCCGCAGATTAATAGAATTGGCCAAATCATGATTAATCCAACGATAAGTTTCTGAGTTAAATAATAACCTTCCACAAAAGCATTTTTCGCGCTGTAAAAAAAGTTGAATTTGTATTTGTTGTCAATGTTTTTTGAATTGGTTACTGCAATTTCTGCAATACGAAGCTTGGGTTCTTTTATGTAAATATCAACAGTGCTGTATTTCAGATTGTCTGTTACATTAAGATTTGCCAATTGTTGCGAGTTGCTTTCCGACATATTTTCATCACTCATTTTTACTTTATCTTTTGTGGTTTTAAGCTCAGAAATATTTTCTTCGGTTTTCTTTATTCTTTTTCCTTCAAGCTCTGCATATTTAATGTTTGCAGTCACATCTTCGGCATTGATGATTCTTGAATTCAGAAATAGTTTTTTATCGTTGATTAAGGTTAAAAGCTCACCCAATTTTGCAGTAGGAACTCTTACCTGCATCGAATTTTCAGTCTGATATTTTTTAACGAGCATTGCGTTTTCGTCGGAAGTGTTGTAGGTGTCTTCAGAGATTACACGACTTTGGAGATTACTGTTGGTTACAAATCCTCCAAGTTCCTGAACTGATTTTTCAATGGAAATCGTTGCATCGTAAACATCTTTTACTTCCATATTGACATCCGCTGTTTTGATGAATTGTTTGTCTTTTACAGACATGGTTGCGGCAGATGAAACACTATCGGAAACATTTACATAGGCAGAATCTGTAGATGCAGTCATTTCATAATCATTTGCTGTTGCCTCGCCTTTTTTGCATGAATAAATTCCTAATAAAAGTGCTGTAGCGATGGTTAATCTGATGTGTGTCGTTTTCATAATATTTGATTTTTAATGTTTGCTTCATCCAAAGTTCCGGCTGAATCTTTTGTAATGTTTGAATATCACAGGTAAACTTTTGTAAATGAAATATTAGAATTAAATAATTGTAATTCAGTTGTTTGTAAAAGTAATTGAACTGTAGGAGTGGTATTTCGGATTGATTTTTGCTGATGTTTTACAAATTAAAACTCAAAATAGATATGTCTAAAACCTTTTCTAAAATCCGAAACGCCATAGAACTTTTTAAAGCCATTGATTTTGATCAGCTGAGCGAAATTTCTCAGAAAGTAAATCTCCCGAAACTCATGGAGAATTTTTCTAAGCTTGACGATAAACAACTTAGCGGAATGATGAAAATGCTCGATCCCAATAAAAAGAAAAAAGAACTTCCTCCAATTGATGGGGATTTCTACGATATTTATCATACTTTAACGCTGGAGCAAAGAGAAGTTCAGCTGAAAGTAAGAGCTTTTATGGAAAAAGAAGTGAAACCTTTAGTCAATCATTATTGGCTAAGAGACGAGTTTCCGCACGAGCTGATTCCGAAATTTCAAAAATTAGATATTTGTGGTGTAACGTATGAAGGCTATGGTTGCAAAGGAATGCCTTTTCTGATGGAAGGTGTTATTGCCATGGAAATGGCAAGAATTGATGCTTCCATCGCAACATTTTTTGGTGTACAATCTGGTTTGGCAATGGGTTCTATTTACATTTGTGGCTCGGAAGAACAGAAACAAAAATGGCTACCTCAAATGCAGAAATTTGAAAAAATTGGAGCTTTTGGACTGACAGAACCAGAAGTTGGTTCCGGAGCAGCAGGAGGTTTAACGGTAACCTGCAAAAAAACTCCTGAAGGCTGGGTTCTAAACGGAGAAAAAAAATGGATCGGAAATGCAACATTTGCTGACATCATTATTATTTGGGCAAGAGATTTAGATGATGGAGAAGTCAAAGGTTTTATTGTTGAAAAAGATAATCCAGGATTTTCAGTACAGAAAATTAAAGGAAAAATGGCGCTTCGAATCGTTCAGAATGGGTTGATTACTTTGAAAAATTGTGTTGTAACCGAAGAAAACCGACTGCAAAATGCCAATTCATTTAAAGATACCGCAAAAGTTTTAAGAATGACCAGGGCCGGAGTTGCTTGGATGGCGACAGGTTGCGCAAGAGGTGCGTATGAAAGTGCTTTAGATTATACTAGAAAAAGAGAGCAGTTCGGAAAACCGATTGCTTCATTCCAGATGATCCAAGGGCATTTAGTGGAAATGCTTTCTAATTTAACAGCAATGCAAACGATGGTTTTCAGGCTTTCTGAAATGCAGGATGAAGGAATTTTAAAGGATGAGCATGCTTCCTTAGCGAAAGTTTTCTGTACGTTAAGAACAAGAGATGTCGTTTCAAGAGCTCGTGAAGTAATGGGCGGAAACGGAATTCTTTTGGAGTATGATGTTGCAAGGTTCGTTGCAGATGCAGAAGCCATTTATTCTTATGAAGGAACGAAAGAAATCAATTCACTGATTGTCGGTCGTTCGATTACAGGTTTCAGTGCATTTGTTTAATATTGTGAATGGTCAAATGTCAATTCGCCTTGCTTGTCAATTTTTAAAATTCACTTGCAAAGCAAAATTCACAATTGACCATTGATTTTTCTATTTCAGTAAGGCTTTATATTTCTCTTTATTATCAAAAATCATCCAAAGATTAATCAGGAAAAGAATGCCGGCAATCGACATATTCATTGGAGATTTATCGATCGTGAAAACATGAAGAATAATTCCGGCCATTACCGGTAAAATAACAATTGAACCTAAGGCTCTTGTTTTTGGGAAAATAAATAATAATCCGCCAATAACTTCAACAGCTCCGACTAATGGCATTAACCAATGCAATTGATTGAATGCTTCGAAGATTTTCATTTGCTCCGGTGTTGGTTTTGGCATCGGCATATAATTCAGGAATTTGTTTAATCCGGCATTGATAAACATCAAACCAAATAAGAGACTGATAATAAATTTGATAATTTTCATAGATTGAATTTTTATTAAAATTAAATAAAATTCCAATTCGTTATTATAAAATCAATCAAAATTAAATTTCATCATAAATTACTCATTGCTCATTGCTCATTGCTCATTGGCAATTACTCATGTCCTAATCCATTTCTTTCAGCGTGATATTCTTAGAAATTTTATAGCTTTTCTTTTTCTTGTTAGGTTTTTCATCTTCACCGAGAAGTTTTCCCCAGGGTTGTAATCCGTCGACTCTTTCAAAAATAATTTTAATAATTGCAATCGCCGGAATACACAGAAACATTCCTGAAATTCCCCAAAGATGTTCGCCTAAAAGAATTCCGATAAATGAAAATAAAGCATTGATTTTTACTTTTGAGCCTACCACGAAAGGAAGAACAATATTTCCGTCGATCGCATGAACGATAACGTAGCCAATTGCTACATACACGCAAGTTGAAATGGTCCCTGTAGCAAATGCAATAAAACATGAAATGAGAAGAGAAATACAAATTCCGATGTAGGGAATAACATTTAATAATCCAGTTAGAACTCCTAATAAAATAGCATATTTTACCCCTAAAATCGTAAGAACAATCGTTGTAAGAACCGAAACAATAATCACCTGAAGACATAATCCGATAATGTATCTTTTCGTCATGATTCTCACTTCGGAAACGACTTCCTGAACGCTCGCTTTATGTTTTTCATTAAATACATTAACGATGAAATTATTCAAAATTCGTCTGTAGTTTAAAATAAAGATAAAGAATAAGATAAAAAATGCTAAAAAGCCTAAGCTTGTTGAGAAAATTCCAAAAGTAAAACCCAGTATTACTCCTGTTGAAGATAATATCTTATTTAAACCCTGATCAAGGTAAGTGAACTGTTCATCAATTTTTACATTAAAGGTTCGCGAAATCCATTTTTGCAAATCATGAAATACGGTGTTGAACTGTTTGGTAAGATGAGGGATATCTCTGCTGAAACTCGATATTTGTGTACTGAAAAAATAAATCATTCCTGTTAAAATGATCAGGAGCATCAAAACCGATACGATGGTAGAAGCTGATCGAGGAAATCTCAGTTTTCTTTCTAAAAAAGTGGCAATCGGTAAAAAGAGCATTGCCATTAAAAATGCTAAAAAGAACGGAGCCAAAATACTTTGTCCTAATTTAATAAGATATCCGATTCCGATAATCGAAATAACAGTTAACGCGAGTTTTGGAAGAAAAGGAAGTTTAAAAAAATTCATGGGAAAGTTTTTCTACACATAACAAAAACCTCACCGTTTCCGATGAGGTTATAAATTTATAAATAAAAAAATTATTTTTCTAAAGCTAATTCCAGGACTTCGTTCATCCAGCTTACATAGTTTACTTTCAGGTTTTTCAGGTAATCCTGTTTTATTTCTTCTACGTCTTTTCTGTTGGCTTCACAAAGAATAACTTCTTTTATTCCCGCTCTTGTTGCAGCGAGTAATTTTTCTTTAATTCCGCCTACAGGAAGCACCTTTCCACGTAAAGTAATTTCTCCGGTCATGGCAAGATGAGGTTTTACTTTTTTGTTTTTAAAGGATGAGACCATAGAAGTCAACATGGCAATTCCTGCAGAAGGCCCGTCTTTTGGCGTTGCTCCTTCGGGAACGTGAACGTGAATATTTTTCTTTTCTAAATCATCTTCGCTGATTCCTAAATCTTCATGTTTCGCTTTAATATATTCCAAAGCAATGGTTGCAGATTCTTTCATTACCGTTCCCAGATTTCCGGTCATGGAAAGATTCCCCTTTCCGTTGCTGATTAAGCTTTCGATAAATAAAATATCTCCGCCAACGCTTGTCCATGCCAAACCTGTAACCACTCCCGGAACATCCGTTAATTCAGATAAGCTTTTCGGTCTTGGAACGCCTAAAATTTCATCCACTTTTTCAACAGAAATTTTAGCATCGTAATCTTTTACCAAAGCTGTCTGCAAAGCAACCCAACGTGCAATCGCCGCAATTCTTTTTTCTAAAGTTCTCACGCCGCTTTCAGAAGTGTGGGCTTCGATGATATGTTTCAGTTCAGAATTTCCAAGTTTGAAAGATTTTGCAGTCAAACCGTTTTCGTCCTGTTGTTTTTTAATTAAATGTCTCTTCGCAATTTCAATTTTTTCCTCTAAAGTATAACCCGCAATCTGAATGATTTCCATTCTGTCTAAAAGCGGCGTCTGGATTGTTGAGAGTGAGTTTGCCGTTGCTAAAAACATGACTTTAGACAAATCATAACCCATTTCAAGGAAATTGTCGTAGAAAGAACTGTTTTGTTCCGGGTCAAGAACTTCCAGTAAAGCCGAACTCGGGTCGCCGTGCATTCCTTTTCCTACTTTGTCGATTTCATCCAGAACAATTACAGGGTTTGATGTTCCGGCTTTTTTAATAGACTGAAGAATTCTTCCTGCCATCGCACCGATGTATGTTTTTCTATGACCGCGAATTTCGCTTTCGTCATGAAGTCCACCCAAAGAAACACGTACATATTTTCTTCCCAAAGCATCGGCAACCGATTTTCCTAAAGAAGTTTTACCAACTCCGGGAGGGCCCACCAACAAAAGGATTGGTGATTTCATATTATTTTTCAATTTTAAAACTGCCATGTGTTCTAAAATTCTTTTTTTGATGTCTTCTAAACCGAAATGGGCTTTATCCAACACTTTTTGGGCTTTTTCAATATCAAAAGTGTCCTTTGTGAATGTTTCCCAAGGTAAGTCTGTAAAGAAATCCAAATAATTTCTCTGAACATTATAATCCGGAGAATTTGGGTTTTGACGTTGAAGTCTGTTAATTTCTTTTTGGAAATGTTCTTCAACTTCTGCGTTCCAGTTCTTGGTTTTTGATTTTTTAATTAAATCTTCTACATCACTTTCAGGGCCGCCTCCCAACTCGTCCTGAATCGTTCTGATCTGCTGATTTAAGAAATATTCTCGCTGTTGCTTATCTAAATCTTTCGAAGTTTTCTGATGGATCTGATTTCTCAGTTCGAGTTTTCTGAAATCTTCATGCATCATTTCGTAGCACTTATTGGCTCTTTCCATCAGGTTCTTCTCTTCCAAAAGTTTTTGCTTTTCTGAATAAGGGAAATTGGCATTTGTGCAGATAAAATTTAACAAATCATCGTTATTATTGATGTTTTTTATCGCAAAATTTGCAGCATTCGGAATGTTCGGATCAAGCTCAATGATTTTTAGAGCTAAATCTTTTATATTCTCCAACAATGCTTCATATTCCTCTTTGTTTTTAGCTTTTACATCTTTCAGTTTCGTGATTTCAGCTTTGAAATAAGGTTGCGTGTCTACAGTCTTTTTTATTTTAAATCTTTGAAAACCTTTGGTAATTGCGGTAACATTTCCTTCAGGAAGCTTAATGATTTTAATAATCTTCGCTAACGTACCGGTCTGATAAAGGTCTTTCTCTGTAGGCTGTTCAATATCAGAGTTTTTCTGGCTTACAATTCCAATGTAATCACCATTTTGCTGAGCTTCTTCAAGAAGCTGGATCGATGTTTTTCTTCCTGCGGTA
This sequence comes from Chryseobacterium sp. RLHN22, assembly GCF_051011795.1. Lineage (NCBI taxonomy): Bacteria > Pseudomonadati > Bacteroidota > Flavobacteriia > Flavobacteriales > Weeksellaceae > Chryseobacterium > Chryseobacterium sp. RLHN22. The sequence continues at coordinate 142,216 of NZ_JBPCHW010000003.1, read as the reverse complement.
ATTGGGATTACCACATTCGGGAACATCACCATGTTTCTTACCGGAAGTATTGGGAAAATAATCTGTTCAGAACTTTTCTCATTGTCTACATTCAGGTCGGAAAGATTGATTTCTTCAGCTACGATATTAAAACCGTCTCCAAGAATATCATCAAAATTTATATCTTCAAATTCTGTCATAATAAATCGAATGACAAATTGTCATTTTCAGTTAAAGTCATTACATTGATATTTCACAATTTGCTTATAAAAAGCAATATATATGAATTGTATACTAAATTGTCAAGTTTGATGCCATTTGTTAATCATCAAAAAAATACGGTCAAAATTTCCATTTTAAGAGTATTTGAATTTTAAAAATTAAAAAAACGACTTATATTTCTGTAATTTCTTAAAAATGTGTATTTTCGCACACTGATATAAAAACTATATTTATAAAATGGCAATTTTAGGACAGATTAGGAGTAAACCTTGGCTTTTGATGGGCGTTATCGCATTGGCACTTTTAGCCTTTTTGGTAAATCCTGATAGTATTGATAAGGTTTTTGGAAAAAACCCTGATGTTTTAGGAAAAGTAAATGGTGAGAAAATTACCCGTGAAGAGTTTAACGACCAGCTTTTTGTATTACAACAACAGGCAGAGCAGCAAGGACAGCCGAAGAACGGTCTTGAAGAGCAGGCTTGGCAATTATTGGTACAATCAAAATTAATTAAGCAGCAGTTCGAAAAAATGGGCTTTGAAATGACTGATGATTTGTTCTGGAGCCAAATTCAGTTCGATCAGATGTTTGCTCAGAACCAGCAGCTGTTTGATGAAAAAGGAAACTTCAAACTTCAGGAGCTTAAAAAAGAAGTTGAAACTTTACAGAATACAAACCCTGAAGCATACAATCAATGGTTGAAAACTAGAAAAACCATTGAATACAGAATTATGGCAAGACAGGTTTTTGCTAATATTTCTACTGGTATCACAATAGGAAAAAAAGAAGCAGAAGAATTAATGAAAGAAAGAGATCAGCTTGCTGATATCGATTTTGTGAAAGTTGATTATGCTTCTTACCTTCAGAAAAATAAAATCAAAGTTACGACTGAAGATTTAAAAAAATACATTGATCAGCATCCTGTGCAGTTTAAAACCGAGCCAAGCAGAAACTTAGGGATTGCATTTTTTCCTTCTCAGCCAAGTCCTGCCGATGAAGCTGCAGTACAAAAAGAGATTACTAAAATTTTCTCTGGAGGTACTGATGCGAGCGGAGGTAAAGAAAACTTCCAGAACACAACAAATGATTCAATGTTTGTGATGGCAAATTCAGATATGCCTTACAACAATGCATATGTGACAGCACAACAAATGCCTCAAGGATTACAGGGTAAAATTGAGACTGCTGCAATCGGTCAGGTTTTCGGACCTTACAAAGAGCAGAATCTTTATGTGCTTTCTAAATTAGTTGACAAAAAGCCATCTGACTCAACTTTGTCGAATCATATCTTAATTGCTTACAAAGGTGCTGAAAGATCTACTGCAACAAGATCAAAAGAAGAAGCTAAGAAAATTGCTGACAGCTTAATGGCTGTAATTAAAACGAATCCTGCAAAATTTGCTGAAGGTCTTAAACTTTCTGATGAACCAGGTGCAGTGGAAAGAAAAGGTAGTGTGGGCTGGACGACTCCTCAAAGTCAGTTTGCTCCTGGATATTTAGCATTTTTAGCTAATAACCCTAAAGGGACAACCGGTTTAGCGGAAACAAGTTTTGGTTATCATATCATCAATATTGAAGATAAAAAGTCAGGAGAAATGGGCTATAAAGTGGCTCACATTGTAAAAACAATTAAGCCTTCTGAAGCTACAGAAGCTGAAGTTGATAAAAAAGCCAGAAGATTTATCCAGCAAATTCAAGGTAAATCTTTCAACGATTTCGTAAATATTGCTAAAAAATCAAACTACCAATATTCTAATGCGAAAGCGGCAAAAAGATTTGATGGTCAGCTACAAGGTTTAGGTACTGATAAGGATGGTGAGATTATCGCATGGGCTTTCGATAAGAAAAGAGAAAAAGGAGATACTGAATTTTTTACAGTTGAAGGAACAGGTGATAAAGTAGTTGTTTACTTAAACGGAAAACAAGAAAAAGGTCTTGCAGATCCTGAATCTGTAAGAGATCAGATTGAAACAGTTGTTCAGAATAAACTGGCTGCGAAACAGATTTCTGAAAAAATCGGAAAAGCAGGAAGTTTAGACCAAGTTGCTAAAACTTTTGCGACTACAAAGCAATCAGCTCAGGTAAATATGCTTAATCCTTCTGTGGCCGGAGCAATGGAGCCTAAGGTTGCAGGTGCTGCTTTTGGTATTGCAAAAGGTAAAGTTTCAAATCCGATTGAAGGTGGAACAGGAGTATATGTAATCGTTAAAAAGAACGAAACTCTAAACAAACAGCCTGGTGATGCGAAGCAATTTGCAGAGTCAGTTACTCAAAGAAATGCAGGAATGTTTGGTCAGGCATGGTTAAAGAGTTTGCAGGATAACGCAGATATCGACGATTATAGAATCGAAATCTGGAGCAAATTGGGAACTCAACAGTAAGATCATCATTATTGGAATATAAAGCGTCAAATTATTTTGGCGCTTTTTTTGTATTTTAGGCAGAGCAATAAAGAGAAAGATTAACTTAAAATGTGCTATATTTGCTACATTAGAAAAAATTTAACAAGTGAAATTCAGTAAAGAATTAAAAGCTGGTTTAATCGCACTTCTGGCCATCGTCGGCTTTGTGATTTTATTCCAATTCATGAAAGGCAGAAGCCTTTTTACTACCGATAATATATTTTACGCTAAATATGATAATGTGGAGGGATTAACGCAGTCTGCTCCTGTTTCCATTAATGGTCTTAAAGTAGGGCAGGTTGATAAGATCATTCCTCAGACGACCAAAGATGGAAAAATACATTTTGTCGTAAAAATAACGGTAGATAACAATTTTGAATTTTCAAAAAATTCCAATCTCGAGATTTTTGAACCGAGTTTAATGGGCGGTAAGGAGATGAGGGTGAACTTATTTTATGGTGGGCCAACTGCAAAAGATGGTGATACTTTGAAAGGCGCTTTCAAACTTGGGATGATGAACAGTCTTTCTTCTCAGGTTGGTCCTGTAAAAGATCAGCTGCAAACTGTTTTGCATAGAGTAGATTCTTTGATGGCCAATGCCAATCAGGTCATGAATGCTCAGAACAGGGAAGAAATCAAAATTTTGCTTCATAATCTGAATAAAACAGTTGGCGCATTGGAAACGACTGCAGGAAGTGTAAACAAATTGGTTGGAAACAATGATCCTAAGCTTCAGAAAGTTTTAGACGAAGCAAGCCTTACCATGAAAAGTGGAAAGGTAACCTTAGATAAATACGGAAATCTTGCGGAAAGTATTGATACAAAACAATTGAATCAGACAATTGCAAATCTTGATCAGACGGTCGGAAAACTGAACAGTGTTGTAGCCGGAATTGACAGAGGTGAAGGAAGCTTAGGTAAAATCATGAAAGACGATCAGCTGTACAACAACCTGAATTCTGCGTCTACCAACCTGAATTCATTAATTGAAGATATGAAAGCCAATCCTAAGAGATACATCAATTTCTCGGTTTTCGGTAAGAACAGTAAAGACTAAAAAAAACATAACCATGCAGTATCTTGATAATGTACTTTTTCTGATTTTGCTGATTGCGGGTTTCGGTCTGTTCGGAAAAAGCCTTATGAAAATCTACAGAAACATCAGATTAGGAAGAGAAATTAACCGAAGCGACAGGAAAGCCGAGCGATGGGAAACAATGGCCCGTGTTGCAATGGGACAAAGCAGAATGACTGCAAGACCAGTTGCCGGAATTCTTCACCTTTTCGTGTACGTTGGTTTTGTTATTATTAATATCGAGTTAATCGAAATTATCGTTGACGGAATCTTCGGAACACACCGTTTCTTAGCAACTGTTTTCGGACACGGTTTCTATAGCTTTTTCACAGCAACTTTGGAAGTTTTAGCCCTTTTGGTAATTGTCGGAGTGGTGACTTTCTTTATCCGTAGAAATTTTTACGGCGTGAAAAGATTAACGATGAAAGAGCTTTTCGGATGGCCTAAGAATGATGCAAACTGGATTCTGATTATTGAATTTGCTTTAATGGTTGCTTTCTTTACGATGAATTCTTCTGATTTTATCTTACAGCAAAGAGGTGTTTTAGCAGCACACGGAAGTTTCCCGATCAGTGAAATGACATTGGTTCCTTTTCTTGAAATTTTTAGTTTCGATAATGGATTTCTAATTTTTGTTGAAAGAGGAGCTTGGTGGTTTCACTTTATGGGCATCCTGTTCTTCATGAATTATCTTTATTATTCTAAACATTTGCATATTATTCTTGCATTTCCGAGTACCTGGTACGCTAATCTTGATTTGTATGGAAAATTCAATAATCTTGCATCGGTAACCAAAGAAATCAAGTTAATGATGGATCCGAATGCAGATCCTTATGCTGCTCCGGCAGAAGGTGCAGAGGAAGCTCCTTCGAAATTTGGTGCAGAAGATGTTTTTGATCTAAATCAGGTTCAATTACTGAATGCATATTCTTGTACAGAATGTGGAAGATGTACTTCGGTTTGTCCGGCAAATATTACAGGTAAAAAACTGTCTCCGAGATTGATTTTAATGAAAACGAGAGATCGTCTGGAAGAAGTTGGAAGAAATATTGATAAAAACGGAAAGTTTGAAGACGACGGTAAGAAGCTGTTAAACGATTATATCACGAAGGAAGAACTTTGGGCTTGTACAACTTGTAATGCTTGTACACAGGCTTGTCCGGTACTTTTGGATCCGCTTTCGATTATTTTCGAAATGAGAAGATTCCTGGTGATGGAACAATCTGCTGCACCACAGGAACTAAACCTGATGATGACCAACGTAGAAAATAATGCCGCACCTTGGCAATACAATCAGGCAGATCGTCTGAATTGGGCAAAAGACTAACTAGATAATTAATCAGTTTGAAAATTTGAAAATTGGTTGTTCTGCACATTTTCAAATTCTCAAATTCTCACATTTTCAAATTGAATAAAATGGATTTCAATATAAAAACAATGGCGGAATACGCAATGGAAGGTAAGTCTCCGGAAGTTCTTTTCTGGGTAGGATGTGCCGGAAGTTTCGACGACAGAGCCAAAAAAATAACCAAAGCTTTCTGCAAAATTTTAAATAAAATTAATGTTGAATTTGCTGTTCTCGGGCAGGAAGAAAGCTGTACCGGTGATCCAGCAAAACGAGCAGGAAACGAATTTGTTTTCCAAATGATGGCAATGACGAACATTGAAGTTCTGAATGCTTATGAAGTGAAGAAAATTGTTACGGCTTGTCCGCACTGTTTTAATACTTTAAAAAACGAATACCCGAATTTAGGTGGAAATTATGAAGTGATTCATCATACTCAGTTTTTAAGACAACTGATGAACGAAGGCAGACTAAAAATTGAGGGCGGATCTTTCAAAGGCAGAAGAATTACATTTCACGATCCTTGCTATTTAGGAAGAGCAAACGGTGAATACGAAGCTCCGAGGGAGCTTTTGGAAAAGCTTGATGCTGAATTAATTGAAATGAAACGTTGCAAAACCAATGGCCTTTGTTGTGGTGCAGGTGGAGCGCAAATGTTTAAAGAGCCTGAAAAAGGGAATAAAGACATCAACATTGAAAGAACTGAAGAAGCTTTATCTTTTGAGCCAAAAGTTATTGCCACAGGCTGCCCATTCTGTAATACGATGTTGACCGATGGTGTAAAGCATTTCAATAAAAATACGGAAGTAGAAGTAAAAGATATTGTAGAGCTTCTGGCAGAAGCTGAAGATCTATAAAAATTTTTCTGAAAGGGTAAATCTTGACTTTATGAAATTAAAATGGGGTTTATCCTTTCTTTTTTTTATTTTAGGCGTAAGTTTTCTTACTTATTCCTGTTACCAGAACAGAGTCTATGATTGGGATATGCCCGGTTATTTAGGAAGCGTTTATTCTTGGGAATTTCCCAATGACGCAAAGAAAGTTCAAGAAAAAGTATATTCTGATATTCAAAAAGAGGCTTCAAAAACTGAATTTAATGACATTCTTCATTACAATCATGCCAACGAAGTTTTCTATACCGACTATAAAGCATTTGGTGAGCAATTGCCTTATTATCAGATAAAAGTAGGATATAATGCAGCAGTTTATGTCTTGTATAAAATAGGATTTACAGGTCCTCATGCTGTTCTGTTAACGAATATTTTCTCCTATTTTATTGCAGGATTGCTTCTTTTTTATCTGGTGAAATTTCTATTCCCTGAAAACTATTTCATGGCCCCATTAATTTCACTTTTCATTCTATGGTTTCCTCCGGTGAGAAGCATGGCTGAAAATCCTACACCCGATACTTTTTTGTTTGTTTTTACATTATTGTTTACGATAAGCGTTTTGCAGAAAAGAAAATCTATTGTTCAATTCTTAATTCTTGTATGTTGTGTATTAATAAGACCTGATTATATTCTTTTTGCCGCAACTTATCTTTTTGCAGTATTTGCTTTTAAGTATTTTACTGAGAGTAAAAAATTAGAATATTCTTTAATTATTCAAGGGTTTTTACTGGCTGTGATGTATGTAGCGATTATCAAATACTATAATTATCCGGGATGGAAAGATTTGTTTTATGACAGCTTCTTTTACCGAAGACCGATAATTTCAGCTGAAAAAGCTGATTTCACATTCAAAAGATACTTTGACTTTCTTATTTTTAAACTTGTTAATTTTAAAAAAATCAGCTTAGCTTCGCTTATTTTATTGGGAGGAACATTCTACTTTTCAAAAGAAAATTGGATAAGAATTTTAGCGGCATTATTTTTTATCAATATTTACATAAAATTTATATTCTTTCCGGATAGTGCCAATTTACGGTTTTTCATAGGTTTTGTGATTCTTCTTTTCATTGTATTTCTCTATGCCATCAGTAAAAAATACAATGGTCTTCAACTCGGGAAAATTGCGTAATTTTACTTTTTAAATTTATCCGTAATGAAAATTGAAGAATCTAATATTGTTGAAGCAAACGATTATAGAGTTATTATATATCCCGCATCAAGACCCTTTACGACGAAGGAAGCCAAAGTGATTACCGAAAAACTATATGACTTTCTTGCTGGTTGGGCGGCGCACGGAAAGCCACTTTCATCATCCTTTAAAATTGAGAAAAACCAGTTTATCATTATTTGTGTAGATGAAGAAAAGGAAATGGCCTCGGGATGCAGCATTGATGCACTTGGAAAGGTTATGAGAGAAATTGATGAAGAATATCAGTTGGGTTTATTCGACCGAATGAAAGCGAGTTTTGTCGAAAACGGAGAAGTAAAAACGTTGAAGCTTTTAGACTTTAAAAATAAAATCAGAAGCGGTGAAATTTCCAAAGACATTGAAGTTTTTGATTTCTCGAAAAATACGTATCTGGAATTTATTGGGAATTTCTTGTTGCCATTCAATAAAAGTTGGGCGGTTACCATCAAGTAATTCTATCAGAAATAACTAAAAATCCTCTTGGTTTCTTGTTGCAGAAGCTAATGAGGATTTTTTATTGAAAAAAATTTTAAGAGAGTCTATTTTATCCTAAAATCAAATTTATTAAACCTCAAAAATCTGCTAAATCAGCAAAATTAGCGAGAAATGAAAGCTTAACGGATTAATATGGCAAAAATTCTATTCTTAACCACTGCGCATCATTATAATGACGACAGGATCTTTTTCCATCAGGCGAAAGAGTTGGCTGGTCGTGGTTTTGAAGTTAAGATCTGCAGCTTGACATCAGATTTTAAAGATAAAATCAGCGGTGTTGAGATAGAATCTTTTGATGTATTAGATCATTCGCTCAAAACAAAAATTGAAAAATTTACACAAGTTTGCGATTCTTTTCAGCCGGATTGTATTGTTTGTTCAGAACCAATTGCCGTATTTACGGCTAACAAATTCATTAAAACTAAAAAAGCAAGCATCATTTACGATATTACGGAATGGTATCCCGCCATGTCGATGTTTCAGAATTATAACTTTCTGATGAAGCTGGTTCATGGATTAAAATTTTTCCTCATCCAATTGTATGCAGGTTTCCTAAGCACACATTTTATTTTTGGTGAAGAGACGAAGAAATTTCCACTGGCGTATTTTTATCCTTTTAAAAAGAAAATAATTCTTCCTTATTATCCGCATGAGAAATTTGTTTCAGAAAACATTAAAAAACTCAATTCCGAAGAAATTACACTTTGTTATACCGGAGCGATTTCAGAAGATAAGGGAATAGGGAACTTTTTCAACGTGATAGAAGAACTTAAAAGAAGAAATTCTCAACTGAATATTAAGATTCTGATTGTAGGCTCAACAAGAAGTGATGCTGATCAAGAATATTTTGCAAAAGTTCTTGCTAAATCTTCTATAAAAAACATTGAAATCAGAAAACCCGCATCGTTCGAAGAATTTACAAGCTCATTTGCTGATGCAGATATTTGCTTTGATTTAAGAAATTTTAATTTTGAAAATCATCATTCGCTTCCCATCAAGATTTTTTATTACATCGGAGCAGGAAAACCTGTTATTTATTCAGCTTTAAAAGGAATCAAAAAACATATGGATATTTCAGGGTTTGGATTTTTAGTTAATCCGAAAAACTCTGCGGAGATTGCAGATTTCATTGATAAATATCTAAAAAATCCCAAATTATACGGTCGTCACGCAGCAAATGCAAGAAAAGAATTTACAGAACATTATAACTGGAACGTCATCAAAAATTCTTTTGTTACCTTTATTCAGAATTCTTTACCAAAAAGCAACAGATGAAACAGCTAAAAGTTGTTCAGACTTTCATTTCGAGGTTTCTCATTTTGATATTAAGCTTTGGCTTGGTCATTTTTTCTACAAATATGTGGGGAAGTGAAGGAAAGGGAACGATCTCGATTGTCATTGCAAATGTTGCAGTTGTCAGTTTTTTCAGCAGTGTTTTTTCGGGAAGTAGTACTTCTTATTTTGCACGGAAGTTTAAAGTAGGACAGGTTTTACTTTATTCTTACGCATGGTCGGTCATTACAGGGATTGCAGTTCCTTTACTTTTTAGTTTTGCGGAAATTCAAACTCATTATTTGTACGATCTGATCGGTATTTCTGTATTGTCATCGCTTTTGTCGACCAATATCAATTTATTTATCGGGACGCAGAATATCAGACTTTTTAATGTTTATACGGTTTTACAGCAGCTTGTTCATGTTTTATTTATCATATTTCTGATTTACATTGTCAAACTAAAAGATGTTTCAGCTTACTTTTTAGCACAGATTTTTTGTCTACTATTTCTATTTCTGACCAGTCTTTTTTTTATTTTAAAAAAATGTAAACGCTCTGAATTTTCTTTCTCAAAAGATGTTTTCATCAATATGTTTGAGTACGGCTGGAAAACCCAATTCAGCGCCTTTATTCAATTTCTCAATTACAGGCTTTCCTTTTATTTTCTTGAACATTTTGAAGGAATTGCCGCAGTCGGAATTTTCTCCATTGGAATCACCTTTTCTGAAGCGATCTGGACGATCACGAGAAGTATTGCCGTTGTCCTTTATTCTGACGTTGTAAACAGCGAAAGCAGAGAAGATTCTATTTTGAAAACCAAATCTTCACTAAAACTTTCGTTTACCTTAATGTTTGTTTTTGTTATAGGAATTCTCGTTATTCCGGGTTTTATTTATACGCAGATTTTCGGCGAAGAATTCAGTGAGACCAAACAGATTATGCTTTTGCTGTCGCCCGGAATTTTTGCCATTGCAGTCAGTGATATGATCGGATATTATTTTTCGGGGATAAAAGAACTCAGAATTTTAAATATCAAATCAATAATCGGATTGTTGGTTACTGTTGCCTGTTCATTTTTAATCATTCCGAAATGGGGAATTTTGGGAGCCTGTTTGGTAACCACTTCTTCCTACATCGTTTCAGCAGGAATTTTATTCTGGAAATTTTATCAGTCTACCGATTTTAAGATTAAAGATTATATCATTTCGAAAGAGGAGATCAATACTCTATTTAAAACATTTTCAAATAAAAGCTAATGCATTTCTTGGTCTAAATTAATGTCAAATCCTTACTTTTACCATTCTAAAAAAAGCTTTAAAAATGTGCGGAATCTGCGGTTATTATTCATTTAAGAAAGAAATTTCTTCTAAAAATATTTTAGCGATGAATAATGCGATCCGTCACCGAGGACCGGATGATGAAGGTTTCTGGATTTCTGATGGCTTCCAAAGTGAATCTTTTTCCGGAAATGATTCCACGCAGAGAATTAAAGAAATTTTTCCTGTTTTAAATGAAAGAAATTCAAAAATTGCTTTAGGTTTTCGCAGGCTTTCGATTCTCGATTTATCTGAAAAGGGTCATCAACCGATGCTTTCAGATGATGGAAAAATTACGATTACTTTCAATGGAGAAATTTATAATTTTAAAAAAATCCGAAAAGAGCTTGAAAGTTTAGGTTATCAATTTAAAAGCAGTTCAGATACAGAAGTTATTTTAAAATCTTACGAAGAATGGGGAACTGAAATGTTTTCTAAATTCGACGGAATGTTTGCGATCGCTTTAGCTGATTTAAACCAATCTAAACTGATTCTTGCAAGAGACAGAATGGGTTTGAAGCCCTTGTTTTATTTTAAAAATGATGATGTTTTAGTTTGGGCGTCTGAAATAAAATCTATTCTGAAAAATGAGTTCATTACACCTCAAATCAACTGGAACGGAGTTTATACAAACTTTCTTTTTCAGACGACTTTAGCTCCGGAGACCTGTTTTCAGGATATCTATTCATTAGAACCGGCTTCTTTTTTAAGTTTAGATTTAAATAATTTTAAAACATCCGAAGAATTTTACTGGAATTTTCCATCTGTTAAAAATGAAAATATTACCGAAGATGAAGCAGTGGCAAAAGTTGACCAACTGCTTTCTGAGAGTGTAAAAGAGCAGCTTTTTGCCGATGTTCCTGTTACAAGCATGATGAGTGGCGGAATTGATTCTACTTTAATTACTGCAAAATCAAAACCTTTTAAAAGTGATATTAATGCATTTACCATTTCTTACCAATTTTCTGAAACTGAAGTTGAAAATGCCTCTTTGTTAGCCAAAAAAAATGATATTGATCATCATGTGAAAAAAGTTTCTGATGATGAGATTTTAAACCAGCTGAAAGAAAATATTCAGCATTTTGAAGAACCTTACAGTAGTCTTGAAGTGTTGATGAATGCTGCAGAATATGCAAAAGAATTAGGTTTTAAAGTTGTTCTAAGCGGAAACGGAGCCGATGAACTTTTTGCAGGATATTCTCATTCTTTAAAGCTCAATAAATGGCTTTTGATGAGGAATTTCAATTTTGTCCGTCATTTTATTTTTACCAATGATGATTTTTCAAAAAAAGTAAAAAACTATTTTTCTCAGGATGGCATGCTGGATTTTTTCCGCCAAAGTCAGGTCGGGATGAAACCTTTGGAAGCTAAGAGTGTTTTTGCTAAGAATATTTTTAATTTAATTAAGACTGATTTAAATGATAAAAAACTTTCTGAAACGAAAAATTATTATGGACTTTTTGAGTATGACATGAAATATTCTCTGTCTTCGCATCATGTTTTCAGGGATGATCTGAGCGCGATGAAATACGGTGTTGAGTTCCGTTATCCTTATCTGAGCAATGATCTGATCGATTATGTTTCTATTTTACCCGAAAAATTACGATATAATGGAATTCAGAATAAACCATTGTTAAGAAAAGTAAGCGAGAAATATCTTCCTCAGGAAATTCTACAGATGCCGAAACGGGGGTTTTCTTTTCCACTTGCGCATTTCATTAAAACCGAATCAAAAGTTAGAGACTTTATTATTGAGAATTTAAACAGTTTGAAAAAGAGAGGTTTTTTCAATACAGATATTATTGATGAATGGTGGAACAATCAAAAAAATGAGTATGACTGTGTAAAAATATGGCAATTGGTTACTTTTGAGCTTTGGTATCAGAAATATTTTGAAAATCACTAAACTTATTTTTCATGAATATTTTATCTTTGTGCAAATGAAGAAATTATTTCCCTTATTAATGCTTTTCGGTCTTACACTTCTCAGCTGCGGAAGTGATGAAGATTCTTTGCAGAAGATTGACCAGATATTTAATCTTTATATTCAGGATTCTTCGGGGAAAACCATGCTGAATCCTTCAAAAATAGGCTCTTTTACAGGAGTTTCTTTCAATGATGAACTGGCAGATAAAGATATTGCCAATGTCAATTTCAGTCGCAAAATGCTTGAGGATTCTACCTACTATATTGAATATATCGCCGGAGCAACAAGAAAATTTGTAAATGATGAGCCGGATGGAAGTAAGATATACAGATCTCTAATCGAAGTTTCTTTAACGAAGAAAATATCCGACACACAAAATGATCCTGTGGTTATTGATAGTATGGAAATATTTTACCGATCCTCACCATCTGTCTTTGAAGTTTCCAGAGTACTTTATAATAATCAGCTGGTTTTTACAAAGGTTCAGGATCAGCCCAACACGGCTACAATCACAAAATAAATCTTAAATTTGCACGAACGGTTCAAAGTTCAGGGTTCAAAGTTCAATGTAACTCGACCTTAAACCTTAAACTTTTAAACATTAAACTTTTATGTTACAGGTTAATTTTTTGCGCGACAATAAAGAACGCGTTTTAGAAGGTCTTAAGAAAAGACAATTCAAGAATCTTGAGTTGGTAGACGAGGCTATCGTTACCGACGAAGAAAGAAAGAAAATTCAGTTTGAATTAGATTCGCAACTTTCCGAGATCAATAAGATTTCCAAAGAAATTGGTATTTTAATGAAAGAAGGTAAAAGAGAAGAAGCAGAATCATCCAAATCTAAAACAGCACAGTTCAAAGAATCGAGCAAAGAATTACAGTCACAGCTTGAAATCAAAGAAAAAGCTTTATTAGACATCTTATACCAGATTCCAAACATTCCTTACGAATTGGTAAAGGCAGGCGTTTCTGCGGATGACAACGAAATTATTTATCAGTCTCATGATGTGGAAGGTTTGGGAGAGGGAGCTATTCCTCATTGGGAACTGGCAAAAAAATACAACCTGATTGATTTTGAATTAGGAGTGAAAATAGCCGGAGCAGGCTTCCCTGTTTATTTCGGGAAAGGAGCGAGATTGCAGAGAGCCTTGGTTCAGTATTTCTTAGATAAAAATACAGATGCAGGTTATCTTGAGGTAAATCCGCCTCACGTTGTAAATGAAGCATCGGGTTATGGAACAGGACAGTTGCCTGACAAAGAAGGGCAAATGTACTACGTGAATGCAGATGATTTATATTTGATTCCAACTGCTGAAGTTCCGGTAACGAATTTATACCGTGATGTTTTGCTGGATGAAAGGGATCTTCCGATTAAAAATACGGCTTTTTCTCAATGTTACAGAAGAGAAGCGGGAAGTTACGGAGCTCACGTACGAGGTCTTAACCGTCTTCATCAATTTGAAAAAGTGGAAATCGTAAGAATTGAAAAACCTGAGAATTCTTATGCTGTACTAGAAGAAATGGTAGAACACGTTAAAGGAATTTTGGAAGACCTTGAATTGCCTTACAGAGTATTGAGGCTTTGCGGAGGTGATACAGGTTTTGCTTCTGCAATGACTTACGATTTCGAAGTGTGGAGCGCAGCTCAGGAGAAATGGCTGGAAGTAAGTTCAGTATCCAACTTTGAAACATTCCAGGCAAACCGACTGAAATGTCGTTACAAAGCAGACGGAAAATCTCAATTGGTGCATACCTTAAACGGTTCTGCAATGGCATTGCCGAGAATTATGGCAGCTTTGCTTGAAAACAATCAGACTGAAGAAGGTATTAAACTTCCTAAGAAAATCGCTGAATATGCGAGATTTGAATTGATTAATTAATTTTAATAAAATTTTCATATAAAAGCCATCCGATTCGGGTGGCTTTTGTTGTTTGGACGTTTATTTTGAAAAGTTATTGCTGTATATTTTCTAGATATAAAAATTATTGGCAAATCAAATCATCGTAATTCTATGTTGGGCATACGAGAGGCTTTCTAATAAAAACTTAATAAAGTATATGTTAAAATAGCAAAATTTTAGATGAAAAATTTTATTATTTCTTAAAATTTGTTAATTTAGTATAAGATTAATATCCACCGGAGCCAAATTATAAATTATGAGAAGATTTTTCCTTACCCTCTTAGTAATTCCTTTTGCCAACATTTTAATAAAATCTCAAGAAGTGGTCTTTGACTACGATGAAGCGGGAAATCAGATTTTTAGAGGTTTGTTAGGAAATAAAAAACAAGCCACAGAAAATAAACCGGAAGTAAAATCGATTGCTCCCTTGGCTCAGTCAATTGCTAATAAAATAAAAGTTGCTCCGATTCCGGTCAAGACAGATTTAAATATATTTTGGGATAATGAGATTAGCAATTATATAAAAAAAATAGATCTACTTCCTTATAATGCATTCAATATTATAGAAACAGTAAATATCTCGAATTTAAGAACTAATTCTTATGTTTTTAAGATGAATCATCTTAGTTATGGTGTATATTATTTAAAGTTCTATTTAAGCGACGGCACTATTTACACTGCAACAGTAACGAAAAACTAATCACAAATGAAGAAAATATTTATTTTATTAATAATAGGAGTATTCAATATAGTTCTTGCACAAAATTCTTACATAGCAAACTTTCATGATACAAAAGGCAATATTGAAGTAAATCAGGGTGGACAATTACAATTCACCTTACATATTGATTTACCAAAAGGTTTAAAAGAAGTTTCACCAAATATTTCATTAGTTTATCAAAGTAATTCCGGTAATGGATTGGCGGGATATAACTGGAATATTTCTGGAGTTACTTCTATTTTAAGAACTGGTAAAACTATAGAGAAAGACGGTGAGCTGAAAGCGATTCAGTTAGATGATTCAGACTATTATAGTTTCAATGGACAGAGATTGATTTTAAAATCTGGGACTTATGGAGGTGATGGGGCAGAATATGTAACTGAACAATATTCTAATATAAAAATTAAATCACTAGGAAGCTTTAATCCTATATATGTACAAATGAAAGGTCCTGTAGCTTTTGAAGTAACTTTCGAAGATGGTTCAACAGCCTCATATGGGAGTTATCAGTATACTGGATCTCAATCTTTATATAATGCTACAACTCCATCAGAATATAATATTACAAGATGGCGTGACGCTCAAGGAAATACTATTTACTATAAATATATTCAGAATGGTAATGTTGCCGTATTGTCATCCATACAATGGGGTGGAAATGATGTAATAAATAAACCTAATTTAAATGAAATTATCTTTGACTATGTAGATAGAAATTTAAATGAACAATCACATGTTGGAGGAATATCTTTTTCTCAAACCAAAATTTTAAAAGACATTACGGTTAAATCAAACAATTTACAATATAAAAAATATGTCATAACACATTCTAACAATCCTTCCGGTTACCAACTTATAAGTTCTATTACAGAATATAACTCAAGTAATGAGCCAGCAAATCCTGTAAGTTTTACATATACTACTCCGAGTTCAGCTCAAATTGATTATTATGGAGTTTTATCTAATAATCCAGACTCATTTGATGACATTAAATTTAGCGGAGATTTTAATGGTGATTCATATGTAGATTTTTTAATGTCTAATGGTGTTTTAAAATTAGGAGCATTCAACGATAATTACTCTAATATAAATACCAATAAAATTTTTGATTCCAGAGCACAGATGGTGAATACTCTATTGGATGAGAATGGAGAAATTTATAATGGAAATGGAATTATCGAATATGAAAACGGAAAAATTAACGGATATATTTTCAGAAATAATACTTTTGAAAAGGTATTCGAGAAATCTGTACTGGAAAGTGCTTATTGCCCGGAGTGCAATGTCACCAACTATAAAATTCAGGAACTTGATATTGATGGTGATGGAATTTCAAATTTAATAACAACGTTAGATTACGACTGTCCTTCAGTAGTTGAACCGCCTGTAATTACTCCATGTCCCGATCCAAACAATCCGCTAAAGCCCTGCTTAGACCCCAACCCAACCGACCCTGGCGCAGGTTTAAAATCAAAGCCTGGTCTTGGAGATTTAGTATGTATTGATCATAGTAGAAAATTCATTGTAGATTTAAAGGATCCTAACATACCGATTATTGAATATGCTGAATTAGGAATTACACCTGAAAATACATCTAATGAGAAATTTTTAGATGTAGATGGAGATGGGAAAGTAGAGTCTATTAATGTTTCTAATAGCGCATATACCGTATTTGAGTTTGTTAAAACTGGAGCAAATTCCTATATAAAACAAGTAAAATATTCAGCTAATTTGGCTGAACCTAAAGATCCTGATTTCCCTGTGCTATTTGGTGACTTTAATGGTGATAACAATGTTGATTTTGCTATACCCACTACCAATAACCAAAATGCAGATAATTGGAGATTTTACATGGGGACAGATATTGGTTTTCAAAATATTTTAAAAACAAATTTTTTATTATACAGAAAACCTGGTCAGGAAAATACTTGGTCTCTTATCAATCATCATTTTTATTCAGTGTCTGATGTTAACAAAGATGGAAAATCTGATATTGTTTTTGTCCACTCAAAAAATAAAGTTGGTGGAGTTAGTAACAGTGGTAATGCTTTATGGAGGTCACTGCAATATGACGTTAAAACTTTACAATCTAAAGGAGGAACGGAGTTTATCAACGCTTTTAACAGCACAAGCCCATCTTACACTGTAGGAGGTGGTGAATATGGCTTATTTCAACCATTAATTTATCCAATCAAGTCTAATAATAATTATTATGATATTTTCATATTCAAAAATACTCGGGTTCACAAATATAAAGCGCAAACGTCTTTAGCAGAGCTGTCTCAAATTAGATCGATATATCAAGCTGGACTAACCACCAACATTATTTACAAAGAATTGAATTCTGATACAGATTCCTATTTTTATCTAAAAACGAAACCTGAAACTTATCCTTACTTCTCATTAAAGAGAGTTGACAAAAGTTTTGCTGTTTCACAATTACAGCAGGGAAATCGAAAACAAGATTTTCTTTATCGTGGTATGACAGGACATATGATAGGGAGAGGAACACTAGGTTTTTTAAAGACAGCCCGTTCTAATTGGTATGCTGATGGCTTCGAAAACACAATCATTTGGACAGGTCAAGAAATTAATCCTCAAAATTTTGGGTTACCTGTAAAGGATTGGTCAATCAAAACAAGTTCGAAAAGTAACGTCTTTCCGCAGGATTTGTCGGTTAACAATAATCAGCTTCTTTCATTAAAACTTACACAATATTCTCATCAACAATTAGGCAACAATGTTCACGTAATCTTACCTAATATTATTACTGAGAAAGATTTTTTAAAAAACATCACCTCTGTCAGTACAATAACATATGGTAATTATTATTTACCTGTATTTACTGAAGTTAATATTAATAATAGTTTTGCAAAAAAAATATCAGAATTACATTACATTCATAATCCAGGAGGGATAGGCAGTAATTACTTTGTGGGAAGACCTGACTGGAAAGAAGATATTATATATGCCTATAATGATACAGCAAAATCAAAAGAGGTTTATTCCTATAATAACAATCTTCTACAATCTCTAACAAAATTCAATAAGGATTATTCCGGGTGGATAAAAGAGCAATACCAATATGACAATGTTGGTAATATAACAAAAAAGACAACCACTAATAGTGCTGATGGGCAGACTACCATAATTGAAGATGAATATGATTCAAGTTTGAGATTTGTTTTAAAGAAAAAAGATAATCTTGAATTAGAAACCTATTTTACTTATGATAATTGGGGTAGAATATTGACTCAAACTGACCCATTCGGAAATACATCAACCAATGTTTATGATAATTGGGGAAAATTAACATCAAATACAAATGATCTAGGGGGGACAACAACCTATAATTTTGAAAAATTCGAAATTCAAGGTATTTCTGGAACTAAGATTACAGAAAACCTACCTACTGGGGATATAAAGGTTGGATTTACAAATGTTTTAGGACAAAATTATAAGAATATTATAAAATCTTTTAATCATGGTAATTACACTGTAAAGGAATCTTCATTTGATGTGCTGGGTAGAAAGACTGCAGAATGCGAACCTTACGAAGTTACAAGCATCAGTCCTGAGCCTACAAATATAAATTCTTCTACCTGGAATATAATTTCTTACGATGATTCCGTTTTTCCTGCTAAAGTAACAGCTCACGCTTTTAATAACGGTAAAGTTTTACAGACAAGTATAACTGGAAATACTGAAAGTATAGTGGAAATTAATGGATATGGCAGAACTACTTCAAAAACTACAGATGCACTTGGGAATGTTATTTCTTCAACTGATGCCGGTGGAACCATAACATTCTCTTATAATGCGGTTAGTCAAAACATCAGTGCTAATTATCAAGGGAATTCAGTCACTATAATTTATGATGTCTGGGGTAGAAAATCTACTTTTAATGATCCCGCAAATGGAACCTATACTTATAGCTATGATGGTTTCGGTAGTATAAAAAAGATTAAAAGTCCAAAAGGAGAAAAGAACTTTACTTATAATTCTAAAGGTTTACTTAATCATATCACTGAAATATCAAATGATGGTATTTCGACAAATAAAAATATTGAGTTAGCATATAATTCAAAAGGGCAATTAATCTCTAAGCAAGGAGAATCTAATAATAAATTTTTCACACATACATATGAATATTACCCAAATGGAAGGTTGAAAAACGACATAGAAAATTTTGATGAAAAATATTTTTTTACTGAAGATATATCTTATGATAATATTGGCAGGATTCAGAGCTACCATAAAGGAATAAATTCCAATGGTGATCTCACAAAGGTCACTGTTGATAACATTTACTCAACATGGAATGGGGAAATGAGACAACAGAAAGATCACGCTTCCGGTGTTGTCCTGTGGCAATTGGGTACAACAAATGCAAAAGGATTAATTACTCAGGAAAATCTTGGCGGAGCAAGGATTTACAATACTTATGATGCATTTGGTTTTCTTACCAATACAAATCGTTATTTTCACCCGACACTTCAAGGACAGCCATCATTAAGCTTTGTAAATATTGATTATTCTTTCAACGCCATTAAAAACGAACTAAATAGCAGAACTTATAATGCTGTTTTTAATATTCAGGAAACGTTCAGCTATGATAACAATAATCGTCTGACCAACTGGACGAATCCTATCAACAATCAAATGTCATATAATGATTATGATATTAAAGGCAGAATAATGCATAATGACCAGGTCGGAGATGTAGATTTTGCCGGAAACAGTCAATATCAGGCTACTAAAGTAAATCTTAATCAGCAGGGACAAGATAATTATCAAATCAATGGAGTAAGTAAGCTTCTACAAATGATTTCTTACAACGAAAATAATGACCCTCTTAAAGTTGATGGTACTGAATTCGACTACGAGTTTGGATATGGTTTGACACAGTCCAGACAGCTTATGTACTACGGACAAAATTTTGATGGATCTGAACATGCTAGATTTACAAAATATTATTCCGAAGGAAATGACTTTGAAATTATCAAAAATAATGAGTCGGGACAGGAAAAACATATTATCTATATAGGAGGGTCGCCTTACGAAAGCGAAATTATCTACATAAAATCCTTTGAAGGGGGAAAAGCATATAATTTTTTACATAAAGATTATTTAGGAAGCATACTTGCCATTACAGACGGAAATAAAAATGTTTTAGAGCAACGTCATTACGATGCTTGGGGCAGATTTACTCATCTAAAAACAAATGGAAATATTCTTGTTTCGGAGAGTGGTTTAGAAGATTATTTAAAAGAAACTTCTCTTAATGAAGGTGGTCTTATTATAGATCGTGGTTATACTTCGCACGAACATCTTTACGGAGTTGAGCTTATACATATGAATGGACGCCTATATGACCCATTATTAAGGAGATTCTTAAATGCCGATGAAAATATACAAGATCCATTTAATACTCAGAATTATAATAAGTATGGATATGTAATGAACAATCCGCTAATGTATAATGATCCGAGCGGTGAGATGTGGTTTGCTACTCCGTTTTTAGTTTACGTGATGTTGACGGTCAAAGCTGCAGTTATAGGAGCGGCAATTGGTGCAGGTGTTTATATTATTCAAGCTGCAATAAATAATAATTTCTCATGGTCTGGTTTCACAAGATCTATTCTTACAGGTGCCATTACCGGTGCAGTATCAGGTGGTCTAGGACAAGTATTCAGTGCTTCCGGGTTTTGGGCGACAGTTGGTAATGGTGCTCTGGTTGGGGCAGGAACAGGAGGAGTTTCTTCTTTAATTAATGGCACTAACTTCTTAGAAGGATTAACAAAAGGAGCTGTGATTGGGGGTGCTGTGGCTGGAGCTAGTTGGGGAATAAATAAGTTCTTCAGTAAGCCAGATATTTCTCAAGATCATTATTTGCCTGACAATACAAATGGAGATATTCCATATGATCCAGTAAATAAAGAATACATCAGTAAGTATTATGAAGACAATCTAAATGATGCGGATAAATTAAAATTAAAGAATGCTGGTTATAAAAAAGTATATTTTAATAAAGGTAATGCTAAAACATTCGCACCTTCAGGATGGAAAGTTGATAGTGATGGTAGATTTGTAGGTGATATTAAAGGAAAAACAATAGAAGCTCTTGGTATTACCAGAGATGGGCGTGTGTTTCTTTCTCCCAAAGCTCTTAGTAACAAAAAATTATTTGCTTTTGTCTTACATCATGAATATGGTCATGTTATGCTTGACGATGTTGATGAATGGATAAATATTGCTTTTGTTGGTAATGATTTTGCCTCACATATTCCAATTTCAAATTTGGAAAACGAGTTTGTAAAAATTAATGGATTATCAAATTTAAATTTTATTAGTAGGCAAGTGAATAATGAATTAATTAATGTTTTTAAACAACAACCAATGTATCAAAGATGGTATGAAAAAATTAAATTTTTGGCTAAAAAAGTTAAATTTTAAAATATTTTTAATTTTATCTTTCTTTTCGCTATTATCATGTGATAATAGTGAAAAGGTTATTGTAGAATATAAATATACTCCTAGTAATAACCAACTTTCAGCAGTATATTTTAACCAATCTGATAAAGATTATATTTTAATAATTCCTAAAAAAATTTTTTTAAATCCTTATAATTTAGGAAAAGAAATACATGGTATGGATGGACTACATTTAACAAAAAAAGGAGAAGTAATTTTTAGTCAAGAGCTTTATAATAAAAGTATAAGTAATGTTCATTCAGATTTTTACTTCATATTACCTTTAGAAAGAGAATCAGAATATTTATTGCAATATCAATTAAATGATAATTTAAGCCATACAAAATATAAAAAATATAAACTACACTTAGTTAACATTAAAGATTTTGAGAGTCCTATCTTTAAAAAAGATTATAAAAGTTTCCAAAAAATAAAATATAAACAATATATACCCTATATAATGGAAATAAAATATAAAGGAGATACAATTTTATCAACTAGATAATTAAAAACCCTCCCGATGTCGCGGATTGGTAATCCGTGACTGATATACCAAAAACCCTTGCAAAATTTGCGAGGGGTTTTGTGTTTTATGTAGCAGCAATATTTTTCTGCAGATAATCTTTAAACGTTTCATAGAAACGAAAGTTTCAATGAGCTTTAGGAGGATGTTTCCTCGATGTTGCGAATTTATAATCCGTGAGCAACAATAAAAATCCCGATGTCGCGGACTACAGGTCCGCGACCATAAAATAAAGAGGCTGTCCAAAAAGTTTGGACAGCCTCTTTTACATTTACCTTAAACAAACCTAATGACACGTTGCAGGATTATGCCGATGATTCGGATCCGTATTATGACAATCAACATCGTGTCCCGGAGAAACTTTCATGGCTTCGGCTCTTGGAGAAATGTAAGGAATACCCAATTCTAAACCTCTTAATATAAAAAGTCCACCCAAAAGGATCATGAGAACGGGGATGGCTTTTAAAATTTTTGTTCTGAAGGCTTGGTTAACGAGATTTCCGACCAAAACAACGGTAAACATAAACGGAAGTGTACCCAACCCGAACAATGCCATGTAAGAAGCGCCCTGCCAAATACCTCCACTTGCCAGACTTGCTGTGAGCGCCATGTAGACCATTCCGCAGGGAAGAAATCCGTTAAGGATTCCGGTAGTGAATCTTGAGCGGTAATCAGACTTCTGAAGCAATTTTCCTAAATTGGATTTAACTTTAAAAAGAAATTTGGAAATAAAAGGAATTTTTGATGCAAAATCTTTTCCGCCAAAAGAAAATAATGCCATGATAATCAGCAAAACACCCACTGCAATGGTAAGATACTGTTGAAAACCTGCCATCTCAAATCCTTCACCAATAATTCCTAAAACCGCTCCCAGAAAAGCATAAGTAAATATTCTTCCGAACTGATACGTAAGATTCTGAAGATAATAATTGGTTGCCTGTTTTTTGGTTAAGCCCATCGACAGCGCAATAGGACCGCACATTCCGATGCAGTGAAATCCGGATGCGAAGCCTAACCCAATGGCTGATATGATGTGTGCTATTTCCATATCACATCGTAGTCGAGGCGGTAGTCGGTTTTGTCTTTGTTCCAGGTCAGTCTTAACGTATAATTTCCATTTTTCAGAACGGCTGGAGGGATGGTGAAAGAATTGGCTGCATCCAGAGTGATCTCTTTTTTAATGTCTAAATTCTGATCATCCGAACGGTTCAGCACGAAGCTTACTTTTGTATTGGTATTGTTGATGTCTGCAGGAAATTTGATGGTAATTCCGGAAGTGCTTTGAGAGTAAACAGGCTTTTCTTCAAGGTCATCTGCTCGCTTTTTAGCATCAATTACATTTTGATACTGAAGCTCTTCTTCGTAATATTTGTCGGTTACCATTTCAGAATTTTTCTGCCCATTCGGAAAAAGAAAAACCATTGACAGAATAAATATAATGAATGAGGCAAGTGCTAAAAAAATACCGTGTCCCCAAGTAAAATTTTTCATAACTGATAAGATTTATGTTGTATGGAATGCTTAATTAAAAAGCACTCCATTTTAGATTTATTTTAAAACTGAAGTTTGAAAGGTCCTTCAAAATAGGTTTGATAAGAATCAATTAATTTACCTTTCATATCGTAAACGCCGATGGTGATGTTTTGCTTAGACAAATTCATCTCAGCTTCCGGGAAACTGATGTTGATGGTTCCTTTTGAGATTTTATCACGATCCACCGTAATTTTGCTTGAAGAACTGAACCCGATTTCAGCATGCGCCGGATCAATTACTTTGATGGTTACAACTTTCTTGTCGTTGGTCTTGTTTAAGAAAGTATAATTGTAAGTATTAATGATCTTTCCTTCTCTTACGAAGAATGTGCTTCCTGCAGGTTTAATGAATTTTGCTTCCATCTCACCACGGCTGGAAAGTAGAAATCCTAAAAATCCTACCAGCAGAACAAGAACAACGGCAAAACCTTTCATTCTTCCGGTAAATTTATATGGAGTACCGGTTTCAATTTCTTTTTCGGAAGCATAGCGGATCAATCCTTTCGGAAGACCTACCTTTTCCATCACTTCATCACAAGCGTCGATACAAGCTGTACAGTTTACACATTCCAATTGTTGTCCGTCTCTGATGTCAATTCCTGTCGGACAAACCACGACACACTGATAACAGTCGATACAGTCTCCTTTTCCAACAGCTTTTCTGTCTTCACCTTTTCTCCATTTAGAACGATTTTCACCTCTTTTAAAATCGTAAAAAACGTTGATCGTTTCTTTATCAATTAAAACGCCTTGCAATCTTCCGTATGGGCATACCAACGTACAAACCTGCTCTCTGAACCATGCAAATACAAAATAAAATGCCGCCGTAAAGAGAATCATCACCATAAAGTTGGTCGGATTGGCAAACGGACCTTGTGACACGATATTCAATACCTCTTCATACCCGACAATGTACATAAACATAAAATGGGTAATGATTAGCGAAATAACAACGTAAACCGACCATTTCAGGCTTCGTTTCCAGATTTTTTCGGTATTCCATTCCTGTCTGTCGAGCTTCATTTGCTTATTCCGGTCTCCTTCAATCAGGTATTCTATTTTACGAAATACAGATTCCATAAAAATTGTCTGAGGGCAGATCCACCCGCAGAAAATTCTTCCGAATGCTATCGTAAAAATGATAATGAAAATAAGAGATGCAATAGCGCCTAAAGTAAGGATGAAAAAATCCTGAGGATAAAAAGGCTGTCCTACGATGAAAAATTCTCTGTCGATGACATTGAACATAAAGAAAGGATTCCCATTGATCTTAATAAAAGGAATGGTAAAATATACGATAAGTAATAAGTAACTTACCAGATTTCGGTAATTGGTATATTTTCCTTTTGGTTTTCTTGGAAAAACCCATTTTCTTTTTCCGGATTGTTCCATTGTTCCTATAGAATCTCTATAGGTTTCAGGGTCTAAAACCTGTCCCTGTCCGCCGCGTGCGACTTCTTCGTCTATTTTTGACATTTTTCTCTAGGTTTTAAAAACGAAAAAACATAATTCGTTACTATTTTTATTTAATAACAAATTATGTTTTTCATATACTTTCTATTTTTGTTTAATTACTGTTTTTCCCAATGCGCTTCATCACCGTATGGTGGTGCACCGCCTTCAGCCGGAGTAATTGGTTTTTTCATCTGGTTGATTGAGTATACGTAAGCCGCAACTTTTTCGATATCGCTTCCGGTCAAGACTCCGTTTTTACCCCAAGCCTGCATTGCTGTTCCTGTTACTCCGTTTTCAACGACGTGGAATACGTTTTTGAATAAGGTTTTCTCAGGCTGGTTGTGCCAGAAATTATCGGTAAGGTTAGGACCAATACCACCTCTACCACCATCTGAATGACAAGATACACAGTTGGTCTTGAAGATTTCTTCACCTGCTGCAATATTGTCTTCTGAAAACTTCGCCGATTCTATAGTCACAGGTGGCTGTTCTGCAAGATACTTGGCAATAGCTGCTTCCTGAGTTTTATATTCCTGATCGTATTCGCTCAGTGGGTGTGCAAAATCTGTAAATGAGTATGCGCAGATATACACGATACAGAATACCGTTCCGAAATAGAATAAACCTACCCACCATTTAGGCAATTGGTTATCCAATTCCATAATTCCGTCGAAACCGTGATCGATAAGAATATCTTTCTCTTCCGTATCAGACTGCTTTTTGAATGCAGCTGCATAAAGTCTCGTGAAATAAGGTACCTTTTTCTCAGCCAAATATGCTGATTTTTCTTCAGCCGATAGTTTTTTAAATTTATTGTTTTCAATTAAATCTCCGATTGCAGAGTGGATGTATGCCAAAATAGCACTGATCACCACTGTACCCCAGAAATAAGGAGAAGTTAAAAACGAGTAGCTCTGTACAAACAAATAATAAAAAATTACTAATAGTACCGTAATTATTAAGATGTTTACAAAAACCGGTGTTCTTTGTTTCATAATAAATAGTTTAATTTTTTAAATTAAAATCATCTTCGTCATCCTCAAGCGGTGCATGTTCTTCTTCTTTGTAGTATTTTTTAGGTCTGCTGAAGACATAAATTAATAAGGCTACGAAGAACAGCATAAAGAATATCAGAGCCAATGTCTGGTAAAAACCTGCATTTTCAGTATTGGATAATATGTCTTTAAAATTTTGAGGAATCATCGGAAACTTTTAATAATTTTAGTTAGTACTTGCTGTTTTAATTTCAGTTGTTTTAATATCTGTACCCAGTCTCTGAAGATAAGAGATCAATGCTACGATTTCTTTTTTCTCCAATTCTCCTTTTGGTCTTTTTGCATAAGCATCTTTCAAATCGGCTGCTTCTACAAAAATATCTTTTACGATTTTCGCTGCCTGATTGTCTGCCCATTGATCAGCAGAGTCGATTTGCGCTTTTGTATAAGGTACATCGTACGTATTCTTCATGAATTTCAGCTTGTCGACCATTTTAGATCTATCAAGATTATTTGAAATCAGCCAAGGGTAACGAGGCATGATAGAGCCTGCAGAAGTAGATCTTGGGTTATACATATGCTTATAATGCCAAGAACTTGGGTTTTTACCTCCTTCTCTGTGCAAATCCGGCCCTGTTCTTTTAGATCCCCAAAGGAAAGGTCTGTCGTAAACGAATTCACCTGCTTTAGAATACTGTCCGTTTTTACCGTTGAATCTTACAATCTCGTCTCTGAATGGTCTTACCATCTGTGAGTGGCAAGCGTTACATCCTTCTCTGATATATAAATCTCTACCTTCAAGTTCCAGCGGTGAATAAGGTTTCACTGCAGAAATTGTTGGCACACTTTTCTTTAATGATAAAGTAGGAATAATTTCTACCATACTTCCGATCGAAATCGTTAAGAAAGATAAAACTCCTAATAATAAAGGCATTCTTTCCAACCAAAGGTGAGTACCTTCTCCTTCTTTTCTCTTGTTGCTGATGTTTGCCAATGCAGGTGCTTCAGCAGGAACTTCTTTCTGGAATGACCCTTTCTTGATCGTCATGTAAAGGTTCACCACCATAAACAGACCTCCTGTAAGATAGAATAAACCTCCTACGAATCTCATTTTAAAGTAAGGAATGATTGCAGTAACAGTATCCAACCAGTTTTTCCATAATAGAGTTCCGTCCGGGTTGAATTGTTTCCACATCAAACCTTGTGTAAATCCTGAAATATACATTGGAACTGCGTAGAAAATAATTCCTAAAGTACCTAACCAAAAATGCCAGTTAGCCATTTTTACAGACCAAAGTTTTGTTCTCCACATGATTGGTACCAAATAATAGATCACACCGAATGCCATGAAACCATTCCATCCTAATGCCCCTAAATGTACGTGACCAATTACCCAATCAGTAAAGTGACCGATTTTGTTGATATTTTTTGTTGCCAATAATGGTCCTTCGAAAGTTGCCATACCATAACATGTAACTGCAACCACAAAGAATTTCAAAATAGGATTTTCTCTTACTTTATCCCACGCTCCTCTCAAGGTAAGAAGACCGTTTAGCATTCCTCCCCAAGATGGTGCAATAAGCATGATTGAGAAACCTGTTCCCACTGCCTGTGCCCAAGCTGGTAAAGCAGTATACTGAAGGTGGTGAGGACCAGCCCAGATATATACGAAAATTAATGACCAGAAGTGAATAATGGATAACTTGTATGAGAATACAGGTCTGTCAGCAGCTTTTGGTAAGAAATAATACATCAAACCTAAAACCGGAGTCGTTAATACGAATGCAACCGCATTGTGACCATACCACCATTGTACGATAGCATCTTTTACCCCTGCATACGCTGAGTAAGATTTCCATCCGCCGAATGATAAAGGTACTTCAAGGTTGTTGAAAATATGAAGCATCGCAACCGCAATCCATGTTCCGATGTAGAACCAAATCGCAACATAAAGGTGACGAACTCTTCTTTTCCCGATGGTAAGGAACATATTGATTCCGAAAATAATCCATGAGAATGCAATTAAAATGTCGATTGGCCACTCGTGCTCAGCGTATTCTTTTGAAGTGTTGATCCCCATAAAGAATGTGATGAAAGTAGCTACAATCATGATTTGCCACGTCCAGAAATGAATCCAAGATAACGTGTCGCTGTACATTCTTGTTTTTAAAAGTCTCTGTAAAGAGTAGTAAACTCCCACATAAACGATATTACAAACGAATGCAAAGATTACCGTGTTGGTGTGTAGCATTCTGATTCTACCAAAGCCTAATGCACCGTTGGTATTGATTAAACCTTGTATGTTTCCTGATGCCAGACTGTTGATTGTTGTATCATCGGTCCCGAACAAAAATTCAGGAAGCTCAGGATAGAAAAGCATCAATGCTGCCGTAAGTCCAAACACGAAACCGATAATTCCAAAAACTATGGTAGCGTATAGGAATGCACGAACAATACTGTTGTCATAACTAAACTTTTGTGTCTCCATATTAACTATTCACTTTTTTCTTCAAATTTATTATTATCTCCTTTTTTCTCTTCGTTTTTGTTGCCACCTTCTTCTTTTTCCTTGATTTCATCAGAGTCAAAGAGAATTCTTACAGCTGGTGATTCGTCATCTTCAAACTGTCCTTTTCTGGCAAAAACTATAAATACGACCAGAAAAACCGCAGCTAAAGAAACGCTGCAAAGGATCATTAAATATAGAATATCCATTTGACAACAAAATTAACCTATTTTCGGGGTTCAAATTTAGTGAAAAATAATGACATTCATCACGAAATACGGGTTTTGACTAATTTAAAATCAGTCTAAATAGCAGCTTTTACGCCTGTTTTTTGAAATGTTTCTTTCCGAGAATCCAGGTTGAAACTGTGGTGAAAGAAATGACAGTAATCGAACTTGCGGGCATGATTAAAGCGGCGAAAAGCGGATTCATTTTTCCGGTTACAGCAAAGGTTAAACCGACAACATTGTATAGGAAACTAATTAAAAAAGTGAGCTTTACAATGGTGATCGAACCTTTACACACATTCAGATAGCGATCAAGCTCAGAAACTTTCTCGCCGTTCATAATAACGTCCGAAGATGGAGTAAAGCTGTTGCTGTCGTCAGAAATTGCAATTCCTACATTGCTCTGTTTTAAAGCTCCGGCATCATTTAATCCGTCTCCAAGCATAATTACTTTTAGACCTTGGTTCTGAAGATTTTGTATATAATTCAGTTTATCTTCAGGGTTTTGGTTAAAGGCCATCGAGCTGTAGTTCGGAATGATCTCTTTAAGCTGGTTTTCCTCGGAAGAATTGTCGCCGCTCAGGATGAAAATTTTATAATTCAACAGTTTTTTGAAAAGACTTTTTAGATGCTCTCTATATTCATTTTTGAAAATGAATTTTCCGATGAACTGATCATTTTTACTGATATAAACGGCGGTTTCGAGATTTTTAGACTCTTGATTATTGTATTTTGCAGAACCAATCTTATAAATATTTCCTCTCACATTTGCTTCGTAACCTTTGCCTGAGATTTCTACAAAATCATCAACGGGGAAATACTCATCTTTCACCTCCAAAAACTCATACAGTGATTTCGAAAGCGGATGGTTTGAGTTTTTAACCAAACTTTTAATATTTAATAAATCAAACTCTTGAATTTCAGATCCTTCGTATTTGATGTTTGATTTTTTGCGGTGTGTAATGGTTCCTGTCTTATCAAAAACCAAAGTATTTACTTTGGCAATTTTTTCGATCGTTAAAGTGTCTTTTACGTAGAATTTGTTTCTGCCTAAAATCCTCATAATATGCCCAAAAGTAAATGGTGAGGACAAAGCCAGTGCACAAGGGCAAGCAATAATCAATACCGCAGAAATGACCTGGAACATCGTCTCCAAATCAATAAAATACCAGTAAATTCCTGCAACCAACGCAATACCTAAAATAATGAATGTGAAATATTTACTGATCTCGTTGATCAATGTATCAAGTCCTGTTTCGTGTTTTTTGAAGGCTTCCTTGTTCCAAAGTTGAGTAAGGTAGCTTTGGTCAACGTTTTTAATGACTTCAAGCTCTAAAGAAGAACCAATCTGTTTACCTCCTGCAAAGATTTTGTCGCCAGGATTTTTGGTAATGCTTTCACTCTCACCGGTAATAAAGCTGTTGTCGATATTCCCGTTTCCGCTGATCAGGATCGCATCAACCGGAATAATTTCCTGATTTCTTACTAAAATCCGGTCACCTATTTTAATTTCCGAAAGAAGGATGTTGTCTTGTTTTCCGTTAAAATCAACCTTCGTTACAGCAATCGGGTAAAAAGATTTGTAATCTCTGTCGTAAGAAAGCGAACTGTATGTTCTTTTCTGGAAAATTTTCCCTAAAAGCATGAAGAATAAAAGTCCGCATAAAGTATCAAAATATCCAGGACCGTAATCGGTGGCAATCTCGTAAATGCTTCGTCCAAAAAGCACGAAAATTCCCAAAACTATCGGGACATCGATGTTGACGATTTTATTTTTTAAACCATACCAGGCTGATTTATAATAGTCAGAAGCGGAATAAAATACAACAGGAACGGAAAGCAGGAACATTAAAATTCTGAATAATCCTTTATAGTGATCCATCCAGAAATCTTCACCACCAATATATTCAGGGAAGGCGAGGAACATTCCGTTTCCGAAAGCAAATCCCGCAATTGCAAGTTTTACTAATAAAGATTTATCTAAATTGTCTTCGTTTTTATCTGCAGTTTCAAGATTAATAGCAGGTTTATAGCCGAGATTCGTTAAGAATTTAGCTAAATCACTTAATTTTAAATGGTTATGATTAAAAGAAATCTGTAGGGTCTTCCTTGTAAAGTTTACCTGAGAATAATGAATGTCTTTATTCAGCGTATGAAGACTTTCTAAAAGCCAGATGCATGAAGAACAGTGAATTACCGGAATTCTAAAAGTGACTAAACTTGTATTTCCTTCCGAAAAGTCTGTAATTCTTTCGAAAATTTCAGGGGTGTCGAGATAATCATATTGAGAAATATTTTCGTCCGGTCGGATTCCGGCTCTTTTATTGAGTTCGTAGAAATTGCTGAGATTATTGATATTCAGGATTTCATAAACAGATTTACAGCCTGTACAGCAGAAAATTTTTTCGTCGAAAGAAATTCTCTCTTTTTCTATCCCTTGTCCGCAATGAAAACAGTTCTCGCTCACCTTCATAAATTATTGAGTCACAAAATTATAACAATTTTTTTTTGTTTATCGATTTAAAATGTTCTATTTTTGTGACAAATGTCATAAAAATGTCGCAGGAACAACAAATTGCTATTGAAGAGAGATTTGCAAGAGTTTTTAACGATAAATCATTTAAAGAAAGGTTAACCAGTGCAGATTTTGATAAGTACATGAAGGCTAAAAAAAGCCTTACTTTTCAGAAACACGATATTATTTTCGAGGATGGAGAAACTCCGAAAGGAGTTTATTTTTTAGAAAAAGGTGCTGCTAAGCTTTCAAAATCAGGGGCTTTCGGTAAAGATCAGATTTTAAGATTTATAAAAGAAGGGGATATCATCGGATATCGCGCTTTACTTTGTGGTGAAAATTTTCAGGCAAAAGCTGAAGCGATGACTGATATTGAGGCTACTTTTCTTCCTGCAGAAGTTTTTATGGATTTACTTGAAATAGATTCTCAGTTATCTTTCGTCATGCTTCAGAAAATTTCTTACGAATTGGGGGAGTCTTCAAATACCATTACTTTCCTTGCGCAAAAAACAGTACGAGAGAGATTAGCGGAAATTTTACTGCTTCTTGAACAGAAATTAGGAACTGATCCTGAAGGATTCATCAAAATATCTTTAACGAGAGAAGAGATTGCCAACATCATCGGAACGGCTACTGAAAGTGCAATTCGTCTGATTTCTGAATTTAAGGGAGATCAGCTCATTGAAGTAGACGGTAGAAATATAAAAATTCTCAACCACGACAAGCTCATGAAACTGGGGCACGTGGTTCTATAAAATTTCATAAATATAAGTCGGCTCAGTGCCGACTTTTTAACTTTTAAATAATCATAAATAGTATGTCTGTTCACTCTGAAATTAAAAAAGTTACGACCGAAACCTTGCGAAAAATGAAATTCGACAAGGAAAAAATAACCATGCTTACTGCTTACGATTTTACAACGGCAAAAATGGTTGATGCCGGTGGAATTGATGCAATATTGATCGGTGATTCCGCTGCAAACGTAATGGCAGGCTTTGAAACGACACTTCCCATTACTTTAGACCAGATGATTTATCATACCCAAAGTGTGGTCAGAGGAACCGACAGAGCTCTGGTGATTGCCGATCTTCCTTTCGGAACCTACCAGAGTAATCCTGATATCGCTCTGGAATCTGCCGTGAGAATGATGAAAGAAGGTGGCGCTCATGCTATTAAGATTGAAGGTGGAAAAGGAATTTCTAAATCAATTAAGAAAATTATCAATGCCGGAATTCCGATTATGGGACATTTAGGACTGACTCCACAATCTATCTATCAGTTCGGAACCTATAAAGTAAGAGCAAAAGAAGAAGCGGAAGCCGAAAAACTGATCAGTGATGCAAAATTGCTTGAAGAATTGGGCTGTTTTGGAGTAGTGCTTGAAAAAATTCCTGCTGATCTGGCAAAACAGGTTACAGAAAGTATCTCAATTCCAACCATCGGAATCGGAGCGGGGCCTCATTGTGACGGACAGGTTTTGGTATATCATGATATGGTAGGAATGAACAAAGGCTTTTCACCAAAATTTTTGAGAAGATATTTAGACCTATATACAGAAATTACCGGAGCGGTATCACAATATGTAAAAGATGTGAAAAGCGCTGATTTCCCAAATCAAAATGAAAGCTATTAATGAGAAGTAATTTACAGACAGCACAGGGAATCATTTCCATTTTAGCAATTATTTGTTTAGCAGTAGGCTGGTTCAGACTTTTTCCGGGAGAAATCAATGATTTTCTTTCGGCAAGATTGTTTTATATTTTAATAGGAATAAGCTTTATTGTTCAGGGAAGAATGTTGATGCTGACGAATCCTAAATTTGTTTACCCGATGTATGCAGCGGCAGGTCTGTGTATCATTGGTGCTTTTTTACCGATTGATTCAAGTCTTAACATTATAAAAACCATCGGACTTTTAGGTGGAGTTATTATTTCATTCGTGAGCAGGTCGCAGTATCGTAAATAATATGGAGGAACAAATCGTCTATGAAGACAATCACCTTTTAGTCATCAATAAAAAAGTTGGGCAACTCGTTCAGGGAGATAAAACCGGAGATGAGTCTTTGCTCGATTCTATTAAAAATTTTATCAAAAAAAGAGACAGTAAACCCGGAAATGTTTTCCTAGGTTTGGTACATCGTATAGACCGGCCGACTTCAGGTTTGGTAATTTATGCTAAAACATCAAAAGCACTTTCAAGACTGACCCAAATGGTGAAGAATCGCGAGGTTGAGAAAACATACTGGGCGGTTATTGCCAAAGAAATGATTCCGCAAAGCCAGAGATTAGTTCATTATTTAAAGAAAAACGAAAAAAATAACAAGGCGATTGTTTTTCCTAAAGCAACAGATGGTGCGAAAGAAGCAATTCTTACGTACAATGTCATCAAAACTTTAGATAATTATCTTCTTTTAGAAATTGATCTCGAAACCGGTAGGCATCATCAGATCCGGGCACAATTGTCAAAAATTGGCGTTCCGATTAAGGGGGATTTAAAATATGGTTCACCAAGATCTAATCCTGATGGCGGAATAAATCTTCATGCAAGAAAGCTGGAATTTATACATCCTGTTACAAAAGAAGCAGTGGAAATTGTTGCTCCGGTTCCGCAAAATGATGCGATTTGGAGGGCTTGTGAATAGTATTTTGTGGATTGTTTAGTTTTTAATCACTGATTGGTGTTTTTACTTAAATCGTAATATTTTGTGATTTTTATTGAATATAATTGTGTGGTATTTGTTTTGTAGTGGATATTTTTAAATTTACTATATTTGTTGAAATCTAATCCTATTTACATGAAACAATTCTACAAATTCTTTTCTACAAGAAAAACACTAAATCCCCATCTGAAAAGTTTGGCTGCGGGCTTAGTATTCCTACTTGCAGGAAGCAGTAATGAAACAAAAGGTCAGGTTTGGACAATTAATGTTTGTTCAAATACACCCAGTACTACACAAAGCAATGTTTACGGACCAATGTATTCTGTGGCGACTGCAAATGCAGCCAACAGACTTGCAACTATTTACCCTTCCTCTCAATTGACAGGTATTGCGGCACAAACGCTTACGAGTGTCTATTTTCATACTGGTGCGGGAAATTCTGCAGGTATGCTTGGTACACCCAACCTTAAAGTTTATCTTAAAGAAATTTCAAATTTAGATTGGGGTACAGGAGCACTTGACTGGGCAACATCTTCAGCAGGGGCGACTTTAGTTTTTGATGGTAATCCGGCTCCTTTAATCGGAACTACAGGAGGCTGGAAGCAAATACCACTCACGACCAATTTTACTTATTCGGGCAACCAAAATTTAGCACTTTTTCTTGAATATAAAAATACCTCTGCCAGTAATGCAATTAGTTGGTCATACGAATATACCAGTCCTTGTGTAAGCGGATCCTCTTCTGGCCTTGAGACAAAATATAGCAATAATACAACGGGAACACTTCCGACTTCACTTGCGTCTACAAATTCCAGAAGACCATATATTGGGTTTGATCATCCGGTTCTCTGTCCGTCTCCCACCAATGTTGCCATATCGGGAATTACCATCAATGGTGCAAACATTACCTGGACTGCAGGGGGAAACGAAACTTCTTGGGATTATGCCATTCAGCCTGCGGGAGGCGGTTTGCCGGCTACATTCACTAATACGAATACCACAACTTTAAATCCTGCCACACTTATTGCCAATACAAACTATGAATTTTACGTAAGAGCAGCTTGTGGCGGAACAAACGGAAACAGCATCTGGAAAGGTCCTTATGTGTTCAAGACTTTATGTGGTGCAGTTACTTCTATGTTTGAGAACTTTGATAGCTATGCAACAGGAAATACGGTTCCGGATTGTTGGGCAAGAATTGTTGGCGGAAGTAATACGGCACAAACAATAAGTGCAACGAGCCCCGCATCAGGAAACAGAAATCTATATCAGATTACTTCAAGCCCGGCTAATGCTACAATTGTTGTTTTACCGGAATTCAGTAATGTAAATGCAGGAACTCATTGGTTACGTTTTAAAGCAAGAGTAACATCTGGAACCGGAGCTTTGGATGTAGGATATGTAACGAATATTACCGATGCTTCTACATTTACTAATATACAAACTGTAAGTATTCAGAATACATCTTATTCAGCTTCAGACTCTGAATATTCGGTTGCTGTACCTTCATCAGTCCCTGCAAATGCAAGGTTGGCTGTTCGTAACAGTGGAACGTCTACTGCCGGACATTATTGGGACGATGTTTATTGGGAAGTAAAACCAAGCTGTTTAGCACCGACTAATGTTACAACAGGAACAATAACGGCGTCTAATGCACAATTATCCTGGACACCGAGTACAAGTAACCCCACAAGCAGTTATGATATTTACTACAGCACATCAAATACGTCTCCAACTTCATCTACGACTCCTAATATTGTTGGCCATACCAGTCCCAATGTGACAATATCTCCTCTTAATCCTGCAACAACTTATTATGTTTGGGTAAGATCTTCTTGCAGTTCTTCTGATAAAAGTACATGGACAAACGCAGTGAATTTTGTAACGCAATGCGATGTTTTAACAGGATCTTATTTCGAAGGATTTGAAGGATATACAGGAACTACGAACGGAACGGCTGGTGTTTTACCAGCTTGTTGGACGAATTTGGGAACCACAAACGGCGCCCATATTTCAAACAGTACAACGATAACAGGGAACAATACCCTTTATTTATGGACTTCTGGAGCACGTATTGCTTATGTTGCTCTTCCTCCAATGACTACTTTACAGTCAGGTAATTATCAATTGAAATTTGATGCAAAAGCTTCTGTAACTGCGGGAGGAATTCTTCAGATCGGATATATTGACACTGCAAATAATTTTGTTGAGCTCACTACTTTTAGCGTCTCAACAACTAATACAACATATCCTTTTTCATTTGATATTCCTGTACTACCTGCTGGTGTAACGCAACTTGCAATAAAGAATCCTGGTACTCCGGCAAACAGCTTGTCAATTGATAATCTTTCTTATGAGCCAAAAGTTTTATCAACCTCTGAAGTTTCGGGTAAAAATAAACTGAGAATTTATCCAAACCCGTTCAGTGATATTGTGAATATTGATAATGTGACAGATGTAAAATCAGCTTCTGTAATTGATGTTTCCGGAAGAACCCTAAAAACATTTAAGGAAGTATCTTCAGCTCTGAATTTATCACACTTAAAAGAAGGAATGTATATTCTTGTTTTAGATTATAAAGATAACACAAGAACAACACACAAGATCATTAAAAAATAATTCCCCTTACAATAATAAAAAAATCGGCTCTGCAATAGA
The DNA here is from genome assembly GCF_051011795.1 of Chryseobacterium sp. RLHN22. Taxonomy (NCBI): domain Bacteria; kingdom Pseudomonadati; phylum Bacteroidota; class Flavobacteriia; order Flavobacteriales; family Weeksellaceae; genus Chryseobacterium; species Chryseobacterium sp. RLHN22. Next base: position 105,937 of record NZ_JBPCHW010000003.1, on the reverse strand, counting down.
GCCGATTTTTTTGTGTTATATCGTATTTTTACTGTCCCTGATTCAGCACTCCGCCAGTGTCATCTTTTGGAGTCTCCGTGTTGAGGATATTTTGATCTACTTTAGCCAGTTTATTCTTGGTGGGAATTTTATAGTTTACAGAAATCCCGAAAGTTCGGCTGTCCCATCGGTTATTTAAGTAAATAGGAGTTGGCGTATTTACTGTCTTGAAGTTCATTCTGCTGCTGTTGAAAATATCGTCGGCAAACAAGCTTACCGTTAAGCGGTCACCATCAAATTTCTTGCTTAAGTTTACATTAACCCGATTCATGATCGGTTGGGTAGACTGGAAGAAATAATAGTTCCCATTGGTGGAATAGGATAGTGTGGGAGCAAATTTAATACCTTTTGGAAGGAGAAACTGTCCTGTCACATTAAAAAACCACATACCCTTTTGCTCAGTGATTTCTTTGATATCCTGAAACTGGTATCCCGCATAGAAATAAAGGAAATTAATTTTGTCGGGATTGAAATCAAATTTCATGACTTCGCTAAGAGGTTTGCTAAATATCATGAGTGGAACAGGGATGGCAATATTGAAACTGTGCTGTGTTAAAGAACTGATGTTTACATTGGTTTGAGAAATGTTATACCCGTCTTTTTCCACATACATCATCACCTGATCGCTTACCCTGCTTACATTATAGCTGATAAATCCATAATTAAAAGCACTTAACTTGGCTTCGAAGTTATTAAAAATAGTAGGCTGAACATTGGGATTCCCTGAAATATTTACATTCGGATTTTGGAAGGTGTTGTTGTTCGGATTTAATTGTCCGGTACTTGGCAGTGTAATTTTTCTGCTGTAATTCAAATTGAAGAAGACTAAGGGGGCAATATCATATTGTATGCTTCCGTTGGGAAAAAACTGGAACTTTTTAAATGTTCTTAAATCATCCCATTTACCACTCTGTAAGTTTAAGGATTTTCCGGAAATATCATAATCTTCCGCTCTTAAACCTGCGATGAAACTGAATTTTTTAAATTTTGTATTCAGCTCAGTGTACATGGCGGCGGTTTGTCTTTGGTAATCGAGATTTTCATTTCCATAAAAATCTGTCACAAAGTTTAATTTGTCATACATCCCTCCAATGCTGATTTTTCCCTCTTCCAAAAGCTTGATTGGCTGAGAATAATCAACTCTCAAATTGTAGGCGTTTTGAGTAGATGCATTTTCCGCAGGAGAGGGTTTTATCAGAGGATTGGTATTGGGAATGTAAACAGTATTGACTGCATTTTGATCAAAATTATTTCTGAAATTAGAATAATTGAATCTGATATCTAATTTTTGTGCTTTATCGGTAAACCTTTTCTGGTACGTTGCTGTAAGCTCATTTCTGTAGTTTTTATTTTTACTTTTTCCTTCGTTAAGGTAATCAGCAACTACAAGGTTTTGAGATTGTTGAGGGTATTCGAAATTTGCAGTTCCTTCAGAAGTGTTGTAAGAGTCGTTATCAGAATTAAAGAAATCATAATTCAATAAGAGCCTGTCTTTTCCCAATTCGATCGTAACAGCTGATTTTGCGAAATATGAGCGGGCATATCTATCATTAAAGCCTGTCGACACGTCATCCATTTCGTTGCTGCCAAACGATTCGTTATAATTTTGTCCTGCACTGAATTGCCATCCAAACCACTTGTTTTTAGAATTTAAGACAATACTGTTGTTAAACTTATTTCTGAATTTATCATAATCTGAAAAACGGTATCCTCCGGAATAGGTAGCTGTAAGATAACTTTTGGCTGATTTAGAAGTAATAATATTCAAAATTGCACCTCCTGAAGTCGCCGGAAATTCTGCGCCCGGTTGAGTTACCACCTCAATTCTTTCGATAGATGAAGCGGGCATTCCTTCTAAAAATGCAGTTAAGTCGTTGGTGGAAATATTCAAAGGTCTGCCATCCATATATACCTGTAAAGACTTTCCCTGATACATCATTCCTGCAATATCGGTGACCACCATGCCCGGAAGTTTTTTAATCCCTTCTAAAGATGACCCGGAATTTAGAGCCGGTTGTTCTGAAAAATCGAAGATGGTGCGGTCTGCCTTTTGTTCAACGGCTTTTTTAGTTTGGGTGATAACAACTCCCTCAATTTGTTTTTCTTTTTCTTTGCTTTCTGTATTGTTTTTGGTTTCCTGTGCGAAACTTAAAACTGAGCCTAAAATTGAGAGCGTAAGTAATGTTTTCTTCATGATGTGACTTCAAAATCTATTCAGTTAGACGTCTAAAATTCGGATTTGTTACAAAATCTTATTGTGCTCTATCTTTTTCATCAAATTTGATATTTTTTGTATTGACTTTCTTTTTGTTGTTTCCTAATGTATAATTTACGCTCAAACGGAAACTTCTTCCGTCCCAGTAATTATTAAAATGCTGACTGTTATCACTGAAGTATATGTCTCCTCGAAATTTCTGGGCAAAAATATTGGTTACTGTCGCGTTAATCTGAAGCTGTTTTTCCATAAGAGAAATCTTAATTCCTGAATTTAAATTTGAAAAATTGTGAAAAGAAGAATTCACGTTTTTGTAAGGCAAATCCTGGCTGTAATTCAGAAAAAAGAATAAGGTTTTGTTTTTATTTAAAGTAAATGTGTTATTAAAAGAATAACTTACAGAATGCCCTTTTTGTGGCTCTGCTTCTATATTATAAACTTTAGAATCGGTTAATGATCCATTTACAGAAAGGCTCGCTTCCCAAAGATTGAAAAACTTATCGGTGTAGAAAGCATTAAACCCATAAAAATTATTGTCATAATAATTAAGATAAGTTCCGATTTGTGAAATCCCGTCTAACAAACTGATTTGTCCGAAACCGTTTTTTAGTTTTAAATAATAAATACTTGTAGAAAACTTACTGTTGTATGTATATCCCAATTCGAGATTATTAATGTAAGATGGCTTTAATAATGGATTTCCTGAAGAATAAGAATAAGGATTTTCATACCATCTGAAAGGATTCAGATTGCTCATGCTTGGTCGGTTAATTCTTCTTGAATATGAAATACTGAAAACATTTTTATTTTCTTTATAGGAAACAAATGCCGATGGAAACAATTGTCCGTAATTGTAATTATTTCCCAAATGTTTCGATGGTGTAAAGCTTTTTGCCTGCGTATTTTCATAACGAAGTCCGGCTTTTGTTTCCCAATGTTCACCAAAACTTTTAGCATAACTAAAATAAGCAGCGTAATTTTCTTCCTGATATTCAAATAAATTAGCTCTCTGCGAATCCGGAATGTATTGGTTATTAATGATGTTGAAATACTGAAGGTCAGTTGAATTTTTAAACTGATTAAATTTTAACCCCGTTTCGATAGTTCCAAAAGAAAATGGCAATTCTAAATCGCCCTGCAAAGAAAAGACCTGTGGAGCAACAATTGAAGTTGTTTTTACATCCTGAATAGAGTTATCGCTTTGTCTTAAAGTAGAAAATTTAACATTCGTATCCGAATTATTCTTAAAAAAGTTTCCGGCAAAACTCAATTTCTTTCCTAAGGAATCTAATTTTAAATCATAATAAACACTCAGTGTATGAGTAGGGTTTTTCTCACGATGGAAAGCGTTGGTCAAAAGGTTTTCAACAGAATCAGAACTGATGTTCTGGGTTTCATTAATGATATCCATTCCCGATTTTTCGTGAGCATAAATGTATTCCATTCCGATTTCTGAATTTTTATTGAGTTTGTACGAAATATTTAGGTTTGGCGTCAATTCATTCCACATATCTTTTCTTACAGAACGGCTGTAGTTCTGTGAAGTTCCTAAAATCATATAGTTTTCTACCGAACGTTTTGCTCCGTCCAAATAACCTGTTTTTAATGACAAGCTCAGTTTTTCATTCTGATAATTGAGCATTCCGTTGACATTTCCGCTGAAATAGGTTCTCTGATTCAATCCGGTATTTACTGAGCCACTCCATCCCAGGTTTGGATTTTTTTTCAAAACAATATTAATTAGCCCGCTGTTTCCCTGGGCTTCGTATTTTGCGGGTGGTGTTGTAATAACTTCTATTTTAGCAATATTTTCTGAACGGATCGTTTTCAGATAATTTATAAGAGCCGTTCCTGAAAGATTCAGCATTCTTCCGTTAATCATAACATTTATACTGCTTTTCCCGGTAATAGAAATATTTCCCAGATTATCGTCAACTTTCAGCATGGGAACATTGGCTAAGGTTTCTGCACCATCCATCCCCTGTGACGCAATTGATGCTTCTACATTGAAAATAAGTCGGTCTGCTTTTCTTTCAAGAAGCATTTTTTTCTTTCCGCTAATGGTAACAGCGTCTATATTTTTTACTTGTAAAGTATCTTGTTTCTGAGCATAAAATGATATATATAAAAATGATGCTGCGATGATGAATGTTTTTTTCATGGGTAAGAACAGTGGTTTTAAATACAGAAGAATTATTTTTTTTGATCTAAAGTTGAAAATTCAACATAATCATATTCCGGAGAGAATGTAAAAAGCTGTCTGAACACTGAAGCGTGACCATTTCCTGCAATCACCAGAAGTCTGTCTTCAGAAGTTGTAGGGATTTCCTGAATCTTTCTAAACATTCTGAGATTTCTGTTATACCAATATAGAGCAAGCAAATCTGCACCGTCGTGTTCTCTCAATTTAAAATCTCCTGTTAAATACGCTCCATATTCGTACTGATGATATTCTTTACTGTTCATATATTTGAACATATCAAGAAGGGTTCTGAAATTTTTTGGCTCCGTATTTTTAATGAAAATATTGTACTGTTTAGAAGTGGCATCATCATTTAGGAAATCATAATCTTTTAAAAGGTTTTCAAAGTACAATGAATCTTTTTTACCAAACATTTCTAGATAATCATCCAAAACTGACCTTGCATCAATGCTGAACAATTCAGGTAAATTGAGTTCGTTGGCAAGTCGCATGGCAAACTGATAACGTTCATCCCTCTGGTCTCTCAATTTGCCTTCTTTGTATTCTTTTAATTTGTCGTTGGCATTCCAGTCCGGATGGGCTTCAATAGCAATTTTTGTAGGTTTAAATTTTTTGATATAATTAACGATTTCTGTTATTTCAGCCGCTCTTTTAGGTTCCAAAACATCTATTTGATCTTTTTTTTCTGTTTTGTGTGCGTCCTGATTGGGATAATCAAGATGAAAAGTTCCTACCACCAAAACTTTAGTTTTAGGATTTGTAAAATATTCAGAAGGTTTTTTCTGTCCGAATAAAAAAGTTGATGCAGTTAATAATGCTATTAGAATGGTTGATTTCATAATGTATTGTTTTAAATATTTTTGACAAATTTATATCTCACGGTAATTTGATAAAATATCGTTTCGGCCAACCGGGAAATTAGTCGGGCTAAAATATTTTCGTCGGAAAAAAATGGGTGTTCGTAGATTTGAAAGGTTTTGAATGTGCTATTGTATCTATTTTTGGTAAATGAAAAATATAATTCTTCTTTCGGTTGTGATTTTTATGCAGCTCTTTGCAGACAGTCACAAAGTAGATGTTTGGAAAACAATCATAATTACTCCAAACGAAAGCATTGCTATTGATAAAGTAAAAGCGCCGGCAATTTTAGAAATAAAGAATCTTTCAAGTGAAAAAATAACCTTAACTTCAGATCTTAATATTCCCAATGAAATTTCCGGTAAGTCTGAACTTAAATACAGATTGCCTAAAAAAAGGGAGCTTAAAGATAGAGAACAGAAATGCAGTTCCGGTTTCAATATATTTACATTATTATTCTTCAAAAAGTATATTTCTTAACAACAAAGAATTAAAATGAAAGCGAGACAAATTATATTTCTGCACATTTTTTATTGGATTCTTAATCTTGTCTTTTCCATAATTACGCCAATTATCGCAGGCAATACAGAATTCATCGTATTGAATATTACTTTCTTTGTAGTCAGTTTTATTGCTTTTTATATCAATTATTTTTTTATTGTTCCGTTTTTTTTCAACATTGAAAAGCTGTACTTAACGATTCTGGGGTTTTTTATTAGCGTTGGCTGTTTTGTATTCTTGCGCTATGGGGTTGAAGAATTAATTCTGCCTTTGTTTATAGGGCATGGCAACTATGCTGATGGAACATCGCTTCTGTTTTACTATTATGATAACGTTTTTTATAGTTCTACCACCTTATTCATCAGTACTGTGCTGTCATTGTTCAATATTTTTTTTAAAAGAGAAGAAGAACGGCAGCAGCTAATCCAGGAAAAAAAATCAGCCGAACTTCAGGCCTTAAAGACCCAAATCAATCCGCATTTTATTTTTAATACTCTGAATAATATCTATTCCTTAGTCTATCAAAATTCAGAGAAAGCGTTGCCTGCCATTGAAGAATTAGGTCAGTTGTTAAGATACAGCACCAAAGACCTTGAAAAAGATTTTATTACTTTAGATAAAGAAATCGGTTATCTCGACAGTTTAATCGAGTTGGAAAAACTCAGAATCAAAAATCCGGAATTGTTAATGGTTGATAAAAAACTGATTCATCCAAAACTGAATATTTCTCCGATGCTTTTGGTTCCTTTTGTGGAAAATGCTTTTAAGCATGGTGATTTTAGAAACAAGGGTTTTGATATGAAAATTTCTGATGAAAATAAAATATTACATTTCTATCTTTTAAATTCTAAAAAAGAAAAAATAAAAGACTCCGTTTCAGGAATTGGAATTGAAAATGTTAAAAAACGTCTCGAAATTTTATATCCTAAAAAATATGAGCTTGAGATTACGGAAACCGAAGCCGATTTTGCCGTAGATTTAAAGATTGATTTGAAGAATGAAGAAAATTAAATGCATTATTGTAGACGATGAACCGCTTGCTGTTTCTCTGATTGAAAGCTATGTTGAAAAAGTTCCGTTTTTAGAGCTTGTTTTCTCTACAGAAAATCCGATTGAAGCTTTAGAATTTATTCAGAAAAATGAGGCCGAACTTGTCTTTCTTGATATTCAGATGCCTGAATTAACGGGAATTAATTTTATGAAAATTGTGGGAGATAAGATGAAATATATCCTTACCACAGCTTATTCTGAATATGCTTTGGAAGGTTATGAACATAATGTGGTTGACTATCTCTTAAAGCCGATTTCTTTTGATCGCTTTAATAAAAGTATTCTAAAAGCAAAGGAGCGCTTCCCTTTGGATGAGACTAAAGAAAACAGTCATTTTTTTGTAAAGTCTTCCGGTCAGCGGTATCGTATCAATTTTAATGAAATTCTTTATGTGGAAAGCATCAAAGATTATGTAAACATTAAAACTGAAACCCAGGAATATATTGTTTTAGACACTTTAAAATCTCTGGAAAATCACCTTCCTGAAAATTTCGCAAGAGTGCATAAATCTTTTATTCTGAATATAGATAAAGTGAAAAGTGTAGGTTTAAAAAAAGTAATTCTGATTTCTGAAAACGAGGTTCCGATTGGAGAAATCTATAAATTGAATCTTCTGGAAAAGCTAAAATAAAAACGCAGCTTCCATCTGAAACTGCGTTTTATTTATAATTATAATCTAACAATTATTTTTTCTCTTGTTGTTTGATCAGATTCAATGCAGATCCGGCTTTAAACCAATCAATCTGTTGATCATTGTAGGTATGATTTGCCATCACAATGTCTTTAGTTCCATCTGTGTGAATAAATTCTAAAGTCAATTGTTTTCCGGGAGCAAACTGATCCAAATCAAGGAAGTTTACCACATCATCCTCCTGAATTTTGTCGTAATCCGATTCGTTGGCAAAAGTGATTCCCAGCATTCCCTGCTTTTTAAGGTTAGTTTCGTGAATCCTTGCAAAAGATTTTACCAAAACGGCTTTAACCCCTAAATGTCTCGGTTCCATTGCAGCATGTTCTCTTGAAGAACCTTCACCGTAATTTTGATCTCCCACAACAATTGAAGGAATTCCTGCTGCTTTATACTGTCTTTGTACAGCCGGAACTTCATCATATTCTCCGGTTAGTTCGTTTTTAACCTTATTGGTTTCCATGTTGTAAGCGTTTACCGCTCCGATCAACATATTGTTTGAAATATTATCAAGGTGTCCTCTGTATTTCAACCAAGGTCCTGCCATAGAAATGTGGTCGGTGGTACATTTTCCGAAAGCTTTGATTAAAACTCTGGCTCCTGTAATATTTTTTCCGTCCCAAGCCGGGAATTCTTCCAGTAACTGAAGTCTGTCAGAAGTAGGGCTCACATTTACAACAACTGAAGAGCCATCTTCCGAAGGAGCCTGATAACCGTTGTCATCCACAGCAAAACCTTTTGAAGGCAATTCATAACCTTTTGGTTCGTCTAATTTAATCTGTTCTCCTGATTCGTTGGTTAAAGTGTCTGTAATTGGATTAAAATCTAATCTTCCTGAGATAGCAACTGCAGCAACCATTTCCGGTGAAGCTACGAATGCATGGGTATTGGGGTTTCCATCTGCTCTCTTTGCGAAGTTTCTGTTGAAAGAGTGAATAATTGAATTTTTCTCTCCTTTTTCAGCACCCTCTCTGTCCCATTGCCCGATACAAGGTCCGCAAGCATTGGTAAAGATTCTTGCGTTTTCAAATTTTCTGAATGACTCTAAGAAACCATCTCTTTCTGCTGTGAATTTTACCTGCTCAGAACCTGGATTAATTCCTAAAATAGCTTTTGGTTTTACACCTTTTGCAACCGCATCTTCCACAATGGAAGCTGCTCTTGATAAATCTTCGTAAGAAGAGTTGGTACAAGAACCGATCAATGCCCATTCTACTTCAAGTGGCCATCCGTTGGCTTCCGCTTTAGCTCTGAATTCTGAAACCGGAGTTGCCAAATCCGGAGTGAAAGGACCGTTCAAATGAGGTGCTAATTCTGAAAGATTGATTTCAATTAATTGGTCGAAATATTGTTCAGGATTTGCATAAACTTCCGGATCTCCTGTTAAATGTTCTGCAATTTTATCTGCTGCATCTACAACATCCTGTCTTCCTGTCGCTGCCAAATATCTTCTCATGGAATCGTCATATCCGAAGGTTGAAGTGGTTGCTCCGATTTCAGCACCCATGTTACAAATCGTTCCTTTTCCTGTCGCGGAAAGAGATTCTGCTCCTTCTCCGAAATATTCTACGATGCATCCTGTTCCTCCTTTTACGGTAAGAATTCCTGCAACTTTTAAGATAACATCTTTTGCGGAAGTCCAGCCAGACATTTTACCGGTTAATTTTACACCAATTAGTTTTGGCATTTTTAATTCCCAAGCCATTCCAGCCATTACGTCTACCGCATCTGCTCCACCAACACCGATGGCAACCATTCCTAAACCTCCTGCATTTACCGTATGAGAGTCGGTTCCGATCATCATTCCTCCCGGAAATGCATAATTTTCAAGAACAACCTGGTGAATGATTCCCGCTCCCGGTTTCCAGAAACCAATTCCGTATTTGTCACAAACCGAACTTAAGAAATTGAAAACTTCTGAGTTTTTATTAATTCCTTCCTGCAAATCTGCTTCTGCACCCACTCTTGCCTGAATAAGGTGATCGGCGTGAGCCGTTGAAGGAACTGCTACTTTGGCTTTTCCAGCCTGCATAAATTGTAAAAGTGCCATCTGTGCAGTGGCATCCTGCATGGCAACTCTGTCCGGAGCGAAATCTACATAAGAGTTTCCTCTTTCATGTTCTTTTGTTGCATTTCCTTCCCATAAGTGAGTGTAAAGGATTTTTTCTGAAAGTGTCAACGGCTTTCCTGTAATCTGTCTTGCTGCTGCAATTCTTTCAGGATAACGCTCGTACACTTTTTTAATCATGTCAATGTCGAAAGTCATATCTATTTTAATTTTTCTATTTCAATAAATTTTTCGTCACTCAATTAAGATTTAACGAAGAATTTTCTTTTAATAATTTATCAAATTCCGTTCCTATGCTTTATTGATGAGGATTAATATGATAAATGACTACTATATTTTATAACTATCAAGTTACGTAAAAATTAAAATTTGTGGTATTGACATAGGTTAAAATAATTTTAAAAAGTCTTAAATGGAAAGATTCTAAACAAAAATGGAAGACTTCAAAAGAAATCTTCCATTTAATATTTAAAAAGTCTTTCGACTTTAATTCAAAAATTGATTAGTGGCCAACCGTTACCAATTCCTTGATAGACGGAACGAAAGTCGTCAAGTCAATTCCCTCAACAGCTTCTTTGTATTCTTCGATACTTGGAATTCTCCCTTTGATAGCTGATAAAACAACTACCGGAGTCGAAGCCAGTAGAGATTCTCCTTTTTTACGTTCAGAATCCTCAACCACTCTTCCCTGGAAAAGACGGGTAGAAGTTGCCAAAACAGTATCTCCTTTTTCCGCTTTTTCCTGGTTACCCATACAAAGGTTACAGCCAGGACGCTCAAGGTACATCATATTTTCATACTGTGTACGGGCTTCGCCTTTCGGAGCAGCATCGTTGAATTCAAAACCTGAATATTTCTCTAATAATTCCCAGTCGCCTTCAGCCTTTAATTCGTCAATGATATTATAAGTTGGAGCGGCAACTACTAATGGAGCCTGGAATTCTACTTTACCATTTTGTTTTTCAAGATTTCTCAACATCTGAGAAACAATCTTCAAGTCACCTTTGTGAACCATACAAGAACCTACGAAACCAAGGTCAACTTTTTTCTCACCTCCGTAGAATGTAAGGTCTCTGATGGTGTCGTGTGTATATCTTTTAGAAACATCTTCATTGTTTACATCCGGGTCAGCAATCATTGGCTCAACGATTACGTCAAGGTCTACAACAACTTCTGCATAATATTTTGCATTAGCATCCGGAGTCAAGGCAGGTTTATCACCAGTTCTGATTTCCTCGATTCTCTTGTTTGCTTTGTTAATTAGACCTTGAAGAACGTGGTTTTTGTTATCCATTCCTTTGTCAATCATAATCTGGATTCTGCTTTTCGCAATTTCCAATGATTGGATCAAAGTATCGTCTTCTGAGATACAGATAGAAGCCTTAGCCTTCATTTCTGCAGTCCAGTCTGTGAATGTAAATGCCTGGTCAGCCGGAAGAGTTCCGATGTGAACCTCAATAATTCTTCCCTGGAAAACGTTTTCTCCGTCAAATTGCTTCAGCATCTGAGCCTGAGTCGCGTGAACCACATCACGGAAATCCATATGCTCCTTCATTTCGCCTTTGAAAGTCACTTTTACCGATTCAGGAATCGGCATTGATGCTTCACCTGTTGCCAAAGCTAAAGCTACTGTTCCGGAGTCAGCTCCGAAAGCAACCCCTTTAGACATTCTTGTGTGAGAGTCACCTCCGATGATGATGGCCCACTCGTCAACCGTAATATCATTAAGAACTTTGTGAATAACGTCTGTCATTGCGTGGTATTCACCTTTCGGGTCACGAGCTGTGATCACTCCGAAATCGTTCATAAATTTCATTAATTTAGGAATATTAGCCTGCGCTTTTTTATCCCAAACCGAAGCCGTATGACATCCTGACTGATAAGCTCCATCTACGATGGGAGAAATTACCGTTGCAGCCATCGATTCCAATTCCTGAGCAGTCATTAAACCAGTCGTATCCTGAGATCCAACGATATTAACTTCAACTCTAACATCAGAACCAGCGTGTAATAATTTACCTTCAGTAACACCTACTGCATTTCTATTGAAGATTTTTTCAACCGCAGTCAAACCTTGTCCTTCAATCGAAATTTCTTTTGAAGGAGCGAAAACTGCAGGAGCTGTAATTCCTAAAGTTTTAGCAGCAAACGTCTGGATTTTTTTGCCAAAAACGATGGCATAAGAACCACCCGCTCTGATAAATTCTAATTTTTGTGGAGTAAATGATTTTGAAATGTCTTTCAATTCAGTTTCTCCGTTGTATAATTTTTTCTCTTTCGTATTGATGGTCAAAACAGTTCCCGTAGCAACAGAATATTTTTCTTCCAAAACAATATCTCCATTTTCATTACGAACAGGATGTCCGTTCTCGTCGGTTTTCTTCACCCAGTTTTGAAGATCGATTCCGATACCTCCGGTTACGTCAACTGTTGTTAAGAAGATCGGAGAAATGCCGTTTGTCCCGGCTACAATCGGAGCGATATTCACGAAAGGTACGTAAGGACTTGCCTGTTTACCTGTCCAAAGTGCAACGTTGTTTACCCCCGACATACGGGAAGAACCAACTCCCATTGTTCCTTTTTCTGCGATCAGCATTACGCTTGCATCAGGGTGTTGAGCCTGTAAAGCCTTTATTTCTTCCTGTTGAGCAGGAGACATCATACATTTTCCGTGCAATTCACGGTCTGAACGAGAGTGTGCCTGATTTCCCGGAGATAATAAATCTGTTGAAATATCACCTTCTGCAGCGATGTAAGTCACCACTTTAATTTCTTCTGGAACTTCAGGAAGCTTAGTGAAAAATTCTGCTTTGGCATAACTTTCCAAAATATCTTTAGCGATTTTGCTTCCTAATTCGTAAGCTTCTTTTAAACGTGCTGTATCAGCGTCATACAAGTAAACCTGAGTTTTAAGAACTTCAGCAGCCTGTTTTGCTGTAGCTTCATCATTTCCTAAAGCCAAATCAAGCAAAACTTCGATTGACGGGCCTCCTTTCATGTGAGACAAAAGCTCAAATGCAAACGTAGGAGTGATTTCTTCAACCACAGATTCACCAAGAATGATTTCTTTTAAAAATTTAGCTTTTACACCTGCCGCACTTGTTGTACCAGGCAATGTATTGTAAATAAAAAATTTAAGAGAGTCAGCTCTGTGCTCATTAGATGTGTCTTTAATCTGTTCAATGATTGCGCTTAGCAATTCTGCACCGTCGATTGGTTTTGGGTGAAGCCCCTGTGTTTTTCTTTCCTCGATTTCTTGGATGTAATCGTTGTAAATGCTCATAATAATAGAAGTCTTTTCAAATCTTAAAATAGACTATAGAACAATGTCGTGTTTTAATCCTTGCGGTTTTGTAGCGAATGAGCTATAATCTGTGATTTTTTAAGTGTTTTTTTTGAATTGTTTAAAAGCTGTAAAAAAGACGTTTTTATAATAGCGGTGTCAAAAATTACGTCTTTAAAATGTTTTATTGTATCAAACACTTAAAAATGTTCCCAAATTTACGTATTTTTAATATTTTTAAAAGCTGAATTTATTTAGATTCTTTATAAATATGTATTTTATATTTTCTATTTTTGGCACAAAGTACATGGAGTGATGATTTTAAGAAAACTGAAATTTGGATTTTTTGTTATGTTGACTGCTTTTGTTTCTGCGCAGTCTAAATCTTTGAAAAGTAATGGATTAAACAAAACGAAAACCAATGCTTCTTTGAGTGTTGCTAAAAAAAATCCTGATTTACCTGTTGTTAATGAAAATATCCCATTGTTGATTCCGCAAAAAAAGAATGGGAAATCCGGTTTTGTTAATCAGAAAGGAAGATTTGTGATTCAGCCTGAGTATGACTTGGTCATGTTTTTTGGAGAAGACTGTAATCTTTTAAACTCCCCAAATGAGAAAGTCAGAAAATTTGGAGCTAAAGATTTTGCTACTGTAGAAAAAAACGGCATCACTTTTAGAATCAATAAATCCGGGAAGCGGGTTTACCAGTATAAAAATGGTGATTTAGGAAAATGTACATTTGAACTGCAGAAAAAACAATATCACGCATATATTTCAAAAGGAAAATATGGAGTTGTAAAAGGCTCTGCGTTTGAAACAAAATTTGACAATAGCCATTTTACTATTGTTCCGAGCTATGAATATCTCTATATTCTGGAAGGTGACGATGTTTCGAATCCTATGATTGTTGCGACATACAATAATAAGTTTGGTGTGATTGATGTAAACAATAAAATTGTAATTCCTTTCGAATATTCAGATATAAAAAGAAATTACAGCTGGAAATTGGGGAAAATGTTTGAGGTCACCAAAGACGATAAAAATTATTATTATATCGATTCAGATAATCGTTCGTATTAGATTTATATAAAAATTTAGATGGAAAATGTTTTCGTTCATTTCGGTTTAAATATTTTTTGTAATTTTGCCGCTGAAATTAAAGGGGTGCCCCAATCGGAGCTGAGATTATACCCAATGAACCTGGAACAGGTAATGCTGTTTAGGGAAACATTCATGATAATTGATGAATGATAAACGATAATTGATTTAAAAACATTGTGTAAATCATTTATCAATCATTAAACATCATTTATATATAGTCGCCCCTTTTATTCCATTAAATTTTTAAAATTTATAAGAATGAAAGGATTATTTTTTTTAGGACTTACCGCAAGTTCGCTGAGTTTTGCGCAAACTCAAAATTCCGATTCTCTGAAATTCAGAGACATTGAAGCCGTAAACTTCACCAAAAGACTTCCTGTCGCCAAAGAGATCATTAATGTTCAGAAAGATTTAGACAGCCGAAATCTGGGGCAGGACTTACCGATTCTTTTAAAAAATCAAACTTCCATTATTTCGACTTCCGATGCAGGAAATGGAGTAGGATACACCGGTTTTAGGATTCGTGGAGTTGCCGGAAGAGGAATTAACGTCATGATGAATGGTGTTCCGTTTAATGATTCAGAAAGTCAGGGGACGTTTTTTGTAAATGTTCCGGATTTGACAAGTTCAGCGTCACAAATCGTTATTCAGCGTGGAGTCGGAACTTCAAATAATGGGGTTTCTGCCTTCGGAGCGAGTATCAATGTGATTTCAAAAGAGCCTGAAGACCAATTTTATTTTAAAACAGATGATAGTTATGGTTCTTTCAACACGTACAAATATTCAGCAGAAATAGGCTCAGGAAAATTCTGGAAAGACCGACTTTCTGTGTTGGGGCGATATACCAATATTCATTCCGACGGATATATTGACAGAGCTTTTTCAGATTTAAATTCTTACAATTTTACGGCGCTATTTGAAGAAGGCAAAACAAAACTTCGTCTAATGGCCTTTGGTGGAAAAGAAAAAACATACCAAGCTTGGAATGGTGTCGACAGACAGACTTGGGAAACGAATCCCAAAACGAATTTGTCCGGAGCAATTTACGATGCAAACTGGGAAAATATTGTCGGCTTTTATGGCAATGAAACCGATAATTACAGACAAAATCATTACCAATTACTTTGGGAGCAGGGTATAAATGAAAAATGGAACCTTGAAACGACACTCCATTACACGAAAGGTCGGGGTTATTACGAAAACTATAAGCAAGGTGACCCTTATGCAAGATATAATTTACCTGATTTTAACGGAAACGAATACTCAGATTTTATCAGAAAAAAATGGCTGAATAATGATTTTTACGGAATCGTTTCTACGTTGTACGGGAAATTTGATAATCTTGATCTGAATTTTGGTGTTGTTGGAAATCAGTATTATGGAAGACATTACGGTAATGTAAAAGACGTATTCTTTGGAGAAATTCCGCAGCATGAATATTACCGAAATCGCTCGGTGAAGAATGAAGTTGCAGGTTTTGCGAAAGCTTTGGTGAAAGTAAATGATTTTGAATTCTTTGGAGATTTGCAATTGAGAAATATCGATTATGACACCAAAATTTTAATGGAAGGTGATGGCGAAGGTGCAGATCTGAAAAGAAACTGGCTGTTCTTCAATCCGAAGGCGGGAATCAATTATAAATTAGGAAACGGAAAAGTGTTTGTTTCTTATGCTCATGCGCAAAGAGAGCCAAACCGAGACGATTTAATTTCCGATAATGATGTTAAAGCTGAGAAACTGCACGATTTCGAAGCAGGTATTGAAAAGCAATTTGGTCCGGTTGCTTTCACGGCGAACCTCTATTATATGTATTATCTGAATCAGTTGGTTTTAAACGGACAGATCAGCAATATCGGTGAATTTATCAGAACCAATTCCGGGAAAAGTTACCGAAGAGGAATTGAGGTGGGCGCTTTGGCGAAACTTTCAAAACAATGGGAAGTTTCCGGAAATGTAAGTTTGAGCCAGAACAGAAATCAGGATTTCAGAATTGAAAACGAAAAAGGAACAACAAACCTTGGAAATACAGAAATCTCTTTTTCACCGAATGTCATTGCTAATTTAAGTCTGAAATTTAATCCTACTAAAAACTTCCAGTTCTCTTTAATGAATCAATATGTTGGAAAGCAGTATCTGGATAATACAGAAACTGCCGATTTACAACTGAAAGATTATTTGTTGACTGATTTTAATGCGCAATATCAGTTTAAAATTTCTAAACATGATGTTGCTTTAAAGCTTCTGGTGAATAATATCTTTGACCAAAAGTATGTGAATAACGGTTACGTTTATAATGGTCCGATTTACTTTGCTCAGGCGGGAAGCAACTTTATGTTCGGAATCAGCTGGAAGATTCAATAATCTAAAAAAGACACCATTTCGCATTTATTATAGTAGTTAGAGTTTCTAATTAAATTTTTTTAAGACTGTTTAGGCAGTCTTTTTTTATTTTTAATAGGTTTGTTAAATAATATCTGCGTGATCGGTGGAATTTGCAAACGACAAAATCACAACATTTATGTGTAAATTTTAATATCTTAAACTAAAAATAAATCTCTCAAAAAGTCATGAAAAAGTCATAAATTTGCGGTCAAATGAATATTTCAGCTTACATTTTAGAATATCTGAAGCAATTCGGAACAGTTGTGGTTCCGAAGTTTGGCGTTTTCTCACTGGAAAAATCCAAAGCAGTTATCAATTCTGAAAATGGTAGTATTCTTCCGCCTTCGAGCAAGATTACTTTCCATTCAGATTATCAGGTTGTATCGGATGATTTGGTGAATTTTATCAGTACTCAGAAAAATATTTCTAAAAATTCTGCTGAAAGCGAACTTCAAGTTCAGACCGATTTCTGGAAGAAAAAACTTCAGGCAGAACAAGCCTTAGAAATTCAAAATCTGGGAACTATTTTCGTTGAAGACGGAATTTTAACTTTTAAAGGAAATCGTTTAGAATCAGATCATCCTGATTTTTATGGTTTGGAAGAGATTCGTTTTTCCGACATCAAAAATGACGAAAGCAGTATTCCTACTGTTAACAAAGAAAAAGACTATAAATTCAATAAGTCGATTTTGTGGATTTTTCTTTTCATCATTCCGGTATTAGGAATTCTATATTTTGGTTACACACAGCGGGAATTGCTTTTCGGAAAGAAGTCTTTTGATGACGTTTCGGTGCAGACGAGTACAAAAAGAATTGAAAAACCAATTTCGATAAAAGTTGATTCTGCTCAGTTAAAAATAGCAGATTCCATTAAACATGCACAATTGAAAAAAGATTCTTTAATTCAGGATTCTATTAAAAAAACAGCCGTAAAATCTGTGAAAGTTCCGGCAACTCAAAAATCAAAACCTCAATGGAAAAAATAAAAAAAGCGTCAGAATCTCTTACGGTGATGACGAATATTGTTCTTCCGAATGATACCAATCAGCTTAGAAATCTTTTCGGAGGCGAATTGTTGGCAAGGATGGACAGATGTGCATCAATCTCAGCAACAAGACACTGTGAAAGGAGAGTGGTAACTGCTTCTGTGAATCACGTTTCTTTCGACCATCCTATTCCTGAAGGCGGTATTGTGGTAATGGAATCTAAAGTTTCCCGTGCATTTGGAACTTCTATGGAGATTTATGTAGATGTTTGGTTGGATGATCCAATCAATCAGAGGAAAACTCAGACAAATAAAGGAATTTACACTTTCGTTGCGGTGGATGAATTCAACCGCCCAATTCCAATTCCTCAAATGGAACCAGAAACTGAACTTGAGAAAGAAAGATTTGCTGCAGCTTTAAGAAGAAAAGAGTTATCACTGATTCTTTCAGGAAGAATGAAGCCGACCGATTCTGTGGAATTGAAAAAATTGTTTGCAGGAGAAATTTCTTAAACACAAATTACACAAATGTTTGCACAAATTTTCACAAACTATTTATGCAAAAGATTAGCAAGTTTAGTATTGAAGAATACTAAATAATAAAAAATTTTGTAGATTTTTTGTGATATTTGTGAAAAAATTTAGTGATATTAGTGTTTCAAAAAGCACAAATTATGAATACTAATTTTTCTGAAAATGAAATTTCAAGAATTGTTTACGAATCAGGCTATTTAATTCACAAATCTTTAGGTCCGGGACTTTTGGAAAGTGTTTACGAAGAATGTATGTTTTACGAACTCAAAAAAGAAGGTCTATTTGTTGAAAAACAAAAACCAATGCCCTTGATTTATGATGGAATTAAAATGGACGTTGGATATAGATTGGATTTACTCATAGAAAGCAAATTTGTTTTAGAAATAAAATCTATCGAAGGATTGAATGATATTCATTTAGCCCAAATTCTTACTTATTTACGGTTAAGCAACTGTAAATTGGGAATGCTAATTAATTTTAATACACTTCATTTTAAAAATGGAGTCAAAAGAGTAATCAACGGAACATTATAATTAGTGGCATTCGTGAAAATATTAGTGTAATTAGTGTTTAAAATCATGGAAATCTTATTACTAGATAAAAACCACCCTCTTATCACCGATCAGCTTTTAGAAAAAAACTTTATACTGGAAGAAGATTTTACGTCTTCTTATGATGAGGTTTGCGCGAAGATTCAGAATTATGATGGGATAATTATCCGAAGCAGAATTCCATTGGATGCTAATTTTTTGAATAAAGGTAAAAATCTAAAATTCATCGCAAGAGTAGGAGCCGGGATGGAAAATATCGATATTCCTGTTGCTGAAAAATTAGGAATTCAATTAATAAATTCTCCGGAAGGAAACCGTGATTCTGTTGCAGAACACGTTGTTGGAATGATTTTGATTCTAATGAACCGTCTTTTCATCGCTTCTCAGGAAGTAAAAAACGGAATTTGGCTTCGTGAAGAAAACCGTGGTGATGAGTTGTTAGGAAAAACTGTAGGATTAATAGGCTACGGAAATATGGGAAAAGCTACGGCAAAAAGACTTTCCGGCTTTGGCTGTAAAGTAATTTTCCATGATATTTTACCCAATATTTCTGATGAATTTGCAACACAGGTAAGTTTAGAGGAACTAAAGGAACAGGCGGAAGTTTTAAGCTTACACATTCCGCTTACAGAGGGAACTCATTATTTAATAAATGAAAAGTTTATTTCAGAAATGAAAAACGACTTTTATTTTGTAAATACAGCCAGAGGAAAGAATGTAGAAACGAAGTATTTAGTTGAAGCTTTAAAGTCAGGAAAAGTAAAAGGTGCTTGTCTTGATGTTTTAGAATATGAAAAGTCGTCGTTCGAAAATCTCGAATCTGAAAATGAAGACCTGCAATATCTTTTAAGCTCAGAAAAGGCAATTATAACACCTCATATCGCAGGTTGGACGCATCAAAGCAAAGAAAAACTGGCGCAGGTGATTGTTGATAAAATTGTATCATCTTTTTGCTAAAAATGAGACACTAAAAAATTACTCTTTTAGGGTGTGAAATTTTATGTTAAATAATTCATAATTGATTATTGGCTTTTCATATTTGAATTGAGTTTTATTAAATTGCCACTCATTTTTTGAACGCATGAAGAAGCTTAATCTGATATTTGTTACAACCTTTTTTTTATTTCTTTTTTCCTGTAAAAATAAATCTGAAAGCAATATTGCAGCCTCAGAATCTACCACGAATCTTCCTAATTACGGAAATGTAGATCTAAGCAAAGTTTTTGCGGATGAAAACTTCAGTCTGGTTGATAAAAAATATGCAGTAAATTATATTGATCAGTATTATAAAAAAGTTTGGGAAGGAGGCAATTTAAGCGGAAGTTTTCTGGTAGCGCAAGGCGAGGATATTCTTTATGAAAATTACCGTGGTTTTGCCCGGGAAGGAAATCAAAATCCGATTGATAAAAATACGGCACTTCATGTTGCGTCGGTTTCAAAAACAATGACGGCAATGGCAATGATGAAATTAATCGAAGCCGGGAAAATAAAATTAACAGATCACCTGACGCAGTTTTTTCCGGGGTTTCCTTATCCGAATGTGACGGTTCAGACTTTATTAGACCAAAGAAGCGGACTTCCGAAATACGAATATTTTATCACAAAAATTCAGCCGGCTCCCGAAGAACTTTCGAAAGTTTATATCACGAATCAGGATGTTTTAAATATGATCATCAAATATAAACCTGAGTTGGCGAGAGATACCGATACTGGTTTTATGTATTGCAATACCAACTATGCACTTTTGGCTTTGCTGATCGAAAAAATCACCCAAACTCCTTTTCCACAGGCGATGAAAGAGATGGTTTTTGATCCTTTAAAAATGAAAAACACATACATCTTTCAGGAAAAAGACATTCCGACAGCTTCGCAATCGTTTTATTACGGGGGAAACAGATTATATCCTTTAGACCGTTTAGACCTGATTTATGGAGATAAAAATGTATACACCACACCAAGAGATCTCCTGAATTTTTCTAAAGCCATGTTTTCTAAAGACTTTTTGAAGCCTGAATTAATGCAAATGGTTTTCACTCCTTACAGTAATGAAAAAGCAGGACAGAATAATTATGGCTTAGGCTTCAGAATGAAAATTTTTGATAACGGTGAAAAACTCACCTATCACAATGGTTGGTGGCACGGCACAAATTCTGTTTTTGCCCATCTTTTAAAATCAAAAGTAACGATTGTTGCCATTGGAAATAAATATTCGGGAAGAGTATACACAGCTTTGGCTTTGTCGGGATTGTTTGAAGACTTTCCAGCTCAGAAAGATAAGCTCCATAGCATTATGAATGATAATCAGGACACTTTGAAAACACAGACTGAAGTTTTTGGAGAATAATGTTTATTTTTGCTCAAATAATTTCATGAAAAGATTTCTTCTTTTATTTATCATCGGAATTCTTGTTCAGTCTTGTGCAAGAGTTGGTTCGCCAGTTGGTGGCGCAAAAGATAGTTTGGCTCCGGAGGTAATCGGTTCAAATATCGATACTACAAGAGTGAATGTAAGAAGAGATATCAAAGAACTCCGTATCGATTTCAACGAGTATATTACGCTGAAGGATATCAACAAAAATCTTAATATTTCTCCGCCAATAAAATATAACAGAGTTCTTCCATCGAATATAGCCAATAAGTCTTTAATCATTCAATGGACGGATACCTTACAGGCAAATACCACTTATAATTTTAATTTCGGAAACGCAATTGTTGATAATAATGAAGGAAACCCTCTGAGATATTACAATTTTGCGTTTTCAACAGGTGAAAAACTTGATGATCTTTACATTAGCGGGGAAGTAACCGACGCTTTGGCTCTTAAAAAGAAAACCAGCTCAGAAAATAAAATGGTTGTTGGGCTTTATCAGTTGAAAGATAGTATGGATTATCGCCAAAAACCCTATTATATTACAAAAGTTGATGATGATGGTTATTATGAATTGAATTATCTTGCACCCGGAAAATATAAAATTCTGGCGTTTGACGATGATAATGAAAATTCAATCTACAATCCCGGAAAAGAAAAGATTGCTTTCAGAAAAGATACTGTCGTAGTAGAAAAATCTATTTCAGGTTTAAATTTAAAACTATTCCCGTCTAAAAAACCGTTCAAAAAACCTGAGTTCAAGGAAATGGCAGGTGGAATTATGATGCTGTTTGAAGGGAATCCCGATGAGGTAAAAGTGCTTCCGGTAAGTGAAAAGCTTAAAAGCATTAAAGTTACTCATATCCCAAAATCAGATTCAGTGAAAATTTGGTTTGATGCAGTGAAAAGTGATGTAGGACAAACAACCAACGAAAAACTTGAGTTCAGTTACGACACGGGAAAAGTACAGGATACGGTTACAACTTTTTATAAATATAATAAGAAGAGTGTAATGGATCTCAATAATGATAGCGGTGGAGCACTATTGCCACCTAAAACTGATTTTACATTATCATCAAACTATATCATTGATAAAATAGATTCTGAAAAATGGACTTTAAAAATAGATAGTACAGTAACGGTACCTTTCACAGCAAAAATATCAGAAACCAATCCGTACCATATCTTAGTGAAAGCAGATTTTGAAAGTGGTAAAAAATATCAATTGACGGTTCCTAAAACAACGGTCTCTTCTTTCTACGATAAAAATCCGGAATCTAAACGTTTCGATTTTGAAGTTGATAAAATTGAGAACTACGGAAAGCTGATTATTAATCTTAAAAATGCTCCTACAAAAAAATATTGGTTACAGTTGTTAGACTCAGGGGAAAAACCAATTTATCAGAAATATACAAGTGGCAATGAAGTCACTTTTGATATTCTTAAACCTGCGGAATATATTGTTCGCATTTTGGTTGATAATAATGAAAATAAATATTGGGATGAAGCAGATTTTGAGAACGGAACTTTTGCCGAAGACGCTTATACATATTATAAAACAGCGGTAATCCGACCTTTATGGACTTCTAAGGAAGATTGGGATCTCACAGATACAAGAACTTTGGATACCAGTAAAATGGGAACAGGCAGCAGTCCTTCTACAAGAAACACTTCTCAGTCAACACAGAGCAGACAATCAACAACAAATCCTACAAATACAACCATTCAAAATGGTAGTACGGGTACGAGAAATACAAATAGGCAGCTTCAACAAATAAAAAGATAATGCAGAAGTTCAAGAAAATAGTTTTCTGGTTTCTGGTTGGTTTTGCCATCATTCAGTTTATCCCGATTGATAAGGCAAATAGACCGATTGATAGAAGAAAGAATTTTATTGACGTTAAAAAAACTCCGCCTAAAATTTCTGAGCTCATCAAAAATGCTTGCTATGATTGTCATTCTGACGAAACGGTTTATCCGAAATACGCTTATATTGCTCCCTTTTCTTGGTCTGTAAAAAGCCATGTGAATGAAGGCAGAGAGCATCTTAATTTTTCAGTTTGGGAAACTTATAATGATGATCTGAAGCGAAGTATGCTTACAAAATCGATTCAGACGATAGAAAATAAAGTAATGCCGATGCCTGCTTATATTATTTATCACAAAGAAGCTAACCTTACCGATGCTGAAAGAGCCTTATTAATAAAATACCTTGAAGAAATATTGAAATCTAAAACATATTAAGTTTTAATGGAATAAAAAAGTCTCGCAAATAAGCAATTTGTGAGACTTTTATTTTAATAGTGTTATTTATTGTTGCTAATATATCTTTCAAAAAATAACTTCTGAGAATCAAAAGCAATATCATCCAGATTAATTTCTGAAATTTTAATCCAGTGTGTTTCTGAGATTTCAGATAAAGCTAAATTAGCTTCAAATTTCTCGGTAACACTGTATTCATAAAATAAATCGATTGTATTGTAATCAATCTCTTTGTACTGATAAACATTCGGAAGACTTGTGAGGTATTTTAAATTATCAATATCAATTTCAAGCTCCAGTTCTTCGGAAAGCTCTCTTTTGCAAGTATTCTCAGCACTTTCTTTAGGATCAACAAAACCTCCTGCAAGATCCAGTTTTCCTTTTTTAGGTTCCTGATTTCTTCTGGTTAAATAAATTTCATCTCCGCACCGGATGACTACAGCTACAGCTCCTGCAACATTATTGTACAAAGTAAAGCTGCACTCATGGCAGCTCCACTTTTTTTCTCCGTCCCAATTGAGGGTTTCTTTTCCGCAGTTCGGACAAAATTTTAATATTTTCATTAAGCAATATTAGTATTTCTCGGATGATAATTCAAGATTACATCGCGAAGTTCTTCGGTTTTCAGATGGGTGTAAATTCCGGTTGTTGTAATGCTTGAATGTCCCAACATTTCCTGAATATATCGTAAATCTGCACCATTCTGCAATAAATGCGTTGCAAACGAATGTCTGAATGTATGGGGTGATATTTTTTTGCTTACTCCGGCTTTATCCGTAAGTTCTTTAATAATAATAAATACAATTACACGAGACATCGAAGTTCCTCTGCTGTTTAGGAAAAGGGTGTCTTCGTGCTTTTTATTGATCTTATTTTTAGATCGCACTTCATTAATATATTCCTTCAAAAGTTTAGCAGTGTATTGTGCCAAAGGAACAAAGCGTGTTTTTTCGCCTTTTCCTGTAATTTTGATGTAGTTTTCTTTAAAGTTGATATTAGAAATCTTAATGTCAATCAATTCAGAAACTCTTAAGCCACAACCATAAAGCACTTCTATAATGCAGTGATTTCTTTTGCCCAAATCTGTGCTTCTTTCGATAGCTTCGATTATTTTTTCAATATCGGTCAGGCTTAAGGTATCGGGTAAGTATAGTCCCAATTTTGGACCTTCCAGCAAAGCAGAAGGGTTATCATCGCGAATTTCATCTTCCAAAAGATATCTGAAGAAAGCTTTAATGGAAGAAATCCATCTTGCCTGTGATCTTTCACTAAATTTTTGTTTTGATAATTTGAAAATGTATTCCTGGAGATTGTCGTAGGTAATCGTTTCAGGACCAGTGTTTTCAAGGTCGTCAATTGCGTAATCTTTTAGTTTCTTGATGTCGCGGATATAAGCGTCAAGAGTATTTTCTGAAAAGTTTCTTTCGAAGCGAAGAAAGATTTCAAAATCTTTAATTTTTTCATCCCAAGTCATTGTGTTTTATTTTTTAATTTCTAATTCCTTAATTCATTTTCTGGTACTTGTATTATTTCAATCTGATGTTCTTTTAAAAAACTGATACCTTCATTATCCGAATAAGCATTAATATAGACAAGTCTTGAAATACCTGCCTGTAATATAAGCTTACTGCATTCTTTACATGGCGACAAAGTAAGATACAGTGTTGCGCCACGAGCAGACTGCGTAGAGCCTGCAAGTTTCAGAATTGCATTTGCTTCTGCATGAAGTACGTACCAGTGTGTTTTACCGTTTTCATCCTCGCAGCAATTCTCAGATCCGGATGGGGTACCATTGTATCCATCTGAAATAATCATCCTATCTTTTACGATAAGAGCTCCTACCTGCTTTCTTTCACAGTAGGAAAGTTTTGCCCATTCCTGAGCCATTTTTAGATAAGCTTTGTCAAACTTATTATACACCTGCATCGTTGTTTCGAAATAATTTGTGAATTGGTATATTAGAAATTCGGCTTTCTTTTTTCTAAAAAAGCAGAAATTCCTTCTTGCTTGTCTTTCATATCAAAAAGCTCTCCGAAAAATTTAATTTCGGTTTCAAAGCCTTTGTCAGTGTCCGACAGATTGGTTGCTTTAATTGCTTTTGAAATGGCCATCGGAGAATTGTGAGCTATTGTTTTCGCCAATTCCTGTGTTTTGGAAAGAAGCTCTTCGATAGGGAAGACTTCATTTACCAAGCCAATTTCTTTTGCTTTTTGTGCAGGAACCATTTTTGCTGAGAAAATCATCTCATTTGCAATTCCTTTTCCTACTAATTTTGGAAGTCTTTGAGTGCCTCCATATCCCGGAATCAGCCCTAAAGTTACTTCAGGAAGTCCAAGTTTAGCATTTTCAGATGCATATCTTATATGACAAGACATTGCCAATTCTAAACCGCCACCTAAAGCGAATCCGTTTACCGCTGCAATTACAGGCTTAGAAAGGTTTTCGATTTTATCAAAAAGGATATTTTGTCCGTTTCTTGCTAATTCTTCCGCCTTTTCCTGATTAAAGTTACTAAATTCTTTTATATCTGCACCAGCTACGAACGATTTTTCTCCGCTTCCTGTTAAAATAATTACCCTTACTTCATCATCAGATTGCAATTCATCAAGCACAGAACTGATTTCTTTGATGGTCAATGCATTCAGTGCATTCAAGCTTTCAGGTCTGTTGATGGTGATTACAGCTATCTTTTCTTCTTTTTTCAGCAGTATATTTTCGTAAGTCATTATCTCTTTAATCTTTAAGAACCTGCAAATTAAAAATTTTTTACAAATAAAAAGGGAAAAATTTAAATTTTTCCCTTTTAAATGTTTATCATTTAATAGTTTACTTTGAATGATTCATCATATTTGCATCAATATTGATACTTAAACCTGAAGCTATTTTCATGCCAAGCTCAATATTTGCTCTGAAAAAATGGCATAATTGGCGGTTAATAATTTCATTTCTTTTTGGTCCGTCTATTCCACTCATACTGTCAATGATATTATTTACAAGATGATCTCTGGCTTCCTGATTCATTGCTTTTGTATATAAAAGTCCGGGTTGGGTATAATGATCGTCATCGTTTTCGTTTCTGTTAAAATTAGCAACATGATTGCTGTCTAATTCATATTCATAATTCTTGTAAGAAGAATCGGGTAAAATGTCGTCAAAGCTATTCGGATGATAATTCGGTTTGTCCCTATACTCACTGGAATCAGCCATAAAACCGTCTCTTTGATAATTATTTATGGCAAAAGGGCATCTGTTAACTTCAAGCTGATGTGCATTTACACCAACTCTGTATCGGTGTGCATCAGGATATGAGAATAATCTTCCCTGAAGCATTTTATCTGGCGAAAAGCTGATGCCATTCACCAAATTGCTTGGCGAGAAAGTAGACTGCTCTACGTGCGCAAAATAATTTACAGGAATTTCATTCAACTCCATTTCTCCAACTTCAATAAGTGGGAAGTCACCTTGAAACCAAACTTTTGTAATGTCAAAAGGGTTCCATCTGAATTCTTTAGCCTGTTCTTCTGTCATTACCTGGATGTACATGGTCCACTTCGGAAAATCACCGTTATCGATAGCATTACAGAGATCTTCCTGTGCAAAATCAGGATTTTCTCCTGCCATTTTCACCGCATCCTCATTGCTGAAATTTTTAATTCCCTGCTTTGTTTTAAAATGGAATTTTACCCACACTCTTTCATTTTTGTCATTAATCATCGAAAAAGTATGAGAGCCAAATCCGTGCATGTGTCTGTATCCATAAGGAGTTCCGCGATCAGACATTAAAATTAATACCTGATGAAGAGATTCAGGATTTAAACTCCAGAAGTCCCACATCATGGTTGCACTTTTCAGGTTGGTTCTCGGAACACGTTTTTGAGTATGGATAAAATCTGGGAATTTCTTAGCATCTTTAATGAAGAAGACCGGAGTGTTATTTCCAACCAAATCCCAGTTTCCGTCTTCCGTATAAAATTTCAGGGCAAATCCTCTAGGGTCTCTTGCTGTATCTGCGCTGCCTTTCTCGCCACCAACCGTTGAAAATCTTGCAAACATTCGGCATGAGTTTCCTACTTTTGAAAAAAGTTTAGCCTTCGTGTATTGTGATATGTCGTGTGTCACGGTGAATGTTCCGTATGCTCCTGTTCCTTTTGCGTGTACAACTCTTTCTGGGATTCTTTCTCTTACAAAATGAGCAAGGTTTTCCTGCAAAATAAAATCCTGCAATAGTACGGGACCACGTGCTCCTACTGTTTGGGAGTCCTGATGCTCGTAGTATGGGGCGCCGCTGCCGGTAGTTAATTTTTTAGAATCCATATAGTTATGATTTGAGGTTTGTTTTTAAATTTTGAGTATCAAATTTAGCTGAATTTTTAATTGCTTCTGCCAAAAACATCATATCTTTGTCATAGATAATATTAATCAGATGAACATTCAGCAATTGGAATATCTTATCGCTGTAGATAAGTATAAACATTTTGGTAAGGCGGCTCAAGCTTGTTTTATTACCCAGCCCACACTAAGTGCAATGATCCAGAAGTTTGAAGATGAATTGGATGTGAAGGTTTTTGACAGAACTACTCACCCGATCAGAACCACAGACGTGGGACTTCAGATCATTGATCAGGCAAAAGTGATTATCGAATCTGTTAATGAGCTGAAAAACAAAGCAAATTTGCTGAATAATATTTTGGGTGGAACAATCAATCTGGGAATTATCCCGACAGTTTCGTCGTTTATTTTACCGACTGAAATTTTCCATTTCCTGCAGGATAATCCTAAAATTCAGATGAATGTAAAGGAAATGACTACTGATAATATTATCAAAGCTTTGAAAGCAGGAGAGCTGGATGCCGGAATTATTTCTACACCGTATGATAATGCCAACGAATTTTATCAGGATTTCTTATTCAATGAAGAGCTGATGATCTATAGTTCTGATACAGAAGCAAACAAGAAAAATACATTTATTGTTCCTGAAGAGATGAATGTGGAAAAAGTCTGGCTTCTAGAAGAAGGCAACTGTCTTAGAAGTCAGTTTGAAAACATCTGCCATTTAAAAGAAAATACTTTAAAACCTAAAAACCTTGATTTCCTTGCTTCCAATATTCAGACTTTGGTACACATGGTTGATAAAGTGGGTGGAATCAGCATTTTACCAGAATTGGCTTTGAACCAACTTTCAGAAGAGCAGAAAGGTAAAGTTTTCAGATTCAAAAAACCTTTCCCGTACAGAGAAATCAGCATTATTTATTATAAGCCGACATTTAAACAGAAAATTATTGATGAGCTTGGATCTTTTATTAAATCTTCTTTAGAGTCAAAATTAAATTACCATGAGGCTCCGAAAGATTTTGTGAGTATAAAACCGCAGTAATCTTGTGATTTAGTATAAATCATTAATTTAAAGAAAATTATCATAAACCAAGAAAAGTTTTGAGTATTAAAAAATAGTGCTTAACTTTGCAGACGTTTATTAACGAGGAAAAATTTGACCTGATTGCAACCTCTATAAAAAAATGCTAAAACAGTAATTCTTTTTAGCTTTTTCTGGGTAGTTATTCATTCTTTTCTTCATATTTTTTAATTAAAAAATACAAAGATATATGTCTTATTTATTCACATCTGAATCAGTTTCAGAAGGACATCCGGATAAAATCGCAGACCAGATTTCCGACGCACTTATTGATAACTTTTTAGCATACGACAAAACTTCAAAAGTTGCTTGTGAAACTTTGGTTACTACAGGACAGGTTGTGTTGGCAGGAGAAGTAAAATCTGATGCTTATTTAGATGTACAGCATATTGCGAGAGAAGTAATCAACGGAATTGGTTATACAAAAGGGGAATATATGTTCAACGGAGATTCCTGCGGGGTTATTTCTGCCATCCACGAGCAGTCACCGGATATTAACCAAGGTGTTGACAGAGCCGTTGCTGACGAAAATTTCGAAACAAAAGCAAATGCTCAGGGAGCGGGAGACCAAGGAATGATGTTCGGTTATGCAACCAACGAAACGGCAAACTATATGCCTTTGGCTTTAGATTTGGCGCACACAATTCTTAAAGAACTTTCTGCAATCAGAAGAGAAAATTCTGAAATTACTTACCTTCGTCCTGATGCAAAATCTCAGGTTACAATTGAGTATTCTGATGATCACAAGCCGATAAGAATCGATTCTATTGTGGTTTCTACGCAGCACGATGATTTCGGCGCTGAAGAAGAAATGCTTAATAAAATCAGAGAAGACATTAAAAATATTTTGATTCCAAGAGTTGTTGCTTTACAGGCTGATGAAATCAAAGCTTTGTTTAATGATCAGATTAAATATCACATCAATCCAACTGGGAAATTCGTTATCGGAGGCCCTCACGGAGATACAGGCCTTACAGGAAGAAAAATCATCGTAGATACGTACGGTGGAAAAGGAGCTCACGGTGGTGGTGCTTTCTCAGGAAAAGATCCTTCAAAAGTAGACAGAAGTGCGGCTTATGCGACAAGACACATCGCTAAAAACTTAGTGGCTGCAGGTGTTGCAGATGAGGTTTTGGTACAGGTTTCTTATGCAATTGGTGTGGCTGAACCTTGTGGTTTGTATATTAATACTTACGGAACTTCTAAAGTTGGTTTAAATGATGGCGAAATTGCTAAAAAAGTGTCTACCGTTTTCGACTTGAGACCATATGCAATCGAGCAGAATTTAAAATTGAGAAATCCTATTTATCAGGAAACTGCTTCTTACGGTCACATGGGAAGAGAGCATTATGTTGCTGATAAAACTTTCAATAAGGGTCTTAAAAATGAGTTGACTCTTGAAGGTTTGGAATTCTTCACTTGGGAAAAATTAGACAAAGTAGAAGAAATTAAATCCGCTTTCGGAATTTAATTCTGCTTTTCGGTATAGAAACTGCTTTAACATGAAAATGCTAAAGCAGTTTTTTTTATTTTTACACCTAAATATTTTATAATGAATATGCGATCTGCAATCACGATACTTTTTCTCTTTTTTGTCGGAACTTTGGTAAAAGCTCAATACACCGTGCATAAAATGATTAATGTGGGCTATGTTTATCAAAACCAAAGCTTTGGAGAAGTCGGAGGCAAATTAATGTTTCTGAAAAATGACGATGTGATTTACAGATTGGGAGCTTCGGCTTTAATGGGATCTGCAAATTCAGAATTTGCGATTATGCCTAAACTACAGGGTGATATTTTATTCAACTTTGAAAGAAATGTAGACTTTTATCATTCTTATTATTTTCTTGCCGGAGTTGAGGGAACCAATAAATATGTTGCTCCAAAAATCGGAGTTACTCTTTTCGGGATTTTAGATCTTACCGGAGGTTATGCTTTTCCTGTCGGAAATTCAGGTTTAAACGGTAAAGAATTAAAGGGTCTAAATGTAAATTTCTCATTAAATATTCCTACAGCCTTCTTACATGATATGTTAAAGTAACTTTTTTTGAATTATTGTTGTAAATATTTAATAATTGGTTAACAGTTATTAAATTTTTATTTATATTTACAGCATAATTTAATGCTTATTGATAAGACTCTACTTTAATACCCGTTTACGCAAACAAAATTAAGCTTGATCCTAGTCAGGAAAAATTTGTCAGCGGATAATATTTGAGAAGAGTTATGAAATCAACAGACAGTCAGTTAATATCCTTGTACCAAAAGGGCGACGAAGAGGCATTATCCATATTAATCCATCGTCATCAACGAGAGCTATTTACATTTATTTTATACAAAATAAATGATCAGGATCTTGCGAATGATGTTTTCCAGGATACCTTTATCAAAATTATTGTCATGCTTAAAGAAGGGCGTTACAACGAAGAAGGTAAATTTATTCTTTGGGCAAAAAGAATTGCTCAGAATCTTATTATCGACCATTTTCGTGCCAAAGCAAAAAATGTAAAAGTTTCTGAAACAACATTCAGCAGCGATGAGTTTTCTATTTTCGATTTAATCAGAGAACCTTCGGAAAACATTGAAGATCAGCTGGTAAGTATTCAGATTCAGGAAGATTTGCTGAAAATGTTGCAGTTCCTGCCGCAGAATCAACAGGAGGTGATAAAACTCAGGTTTTTTGACGGGCTAAGCTTTAAAGAGATCGCAGAACATACTGATATGAGCATTAATACGACTTTGGGACGTGTACGATATGCACTAATCAACCTCAGAAAAATCATGGAAGAAAATAATATTATCCTAACAAGATAATAATTCACAATGTTTCACGTTTTAAAGAAAAAACTTTTTTCGCCTATGAAAAAAAACGATTCTTTAAAAATGAAAAGCTTGAAACCCAAAAAGCAAACCATTGATTTTTTGCTCAGTTTCTCAAAAAATCTTGAAGTAGTGAAGATTAAAAATAATCATATTCACCTTTCAAAAAATTAATCATTAATTTTGTGCTGTATGAAAATTCAGCACATTTTTTTTGATCTCGACAACACACTTTGGGATCATCGCCGAAATGCTTATCTTACCATAAAAGATCTTTTCGAAAAAGAAGAAATTACTTTAAAATACAGTATCGATTTTGAAGAGTTTCATTCTGTTTACCACGAAATCAACGAAAAACTTTGGGAGCAGATCCGTGACGGAGAAATTGATAAGGAATATCTGAGGAAACATCGTTTTTATGATACTTTCAATCGTTTTGGAATTGATGATTTAGAACTGTCTATGTTTTTTGAAGAACATTTCTTAGATAAAATTCTTAATTATAATTTTCTTGTTGAAGGCGCAGAATATATTTTAGAGTATTTAAAAACTAAAAATTATACGCTTCATATTATCTCCAATGGTTTTCAGGAGGTCACGGAAAGAAAATGTATTCTTTCAGGCATTGATCATTATTTTCAAACGATTACCAGTGCAGATTCTGTTGGGGTAAGAAAACCTGAACCAGCGATTTTTGATTATTCCCTTGGATTGTCTAAAGCTAAAAAAGAAGAAAGTATTCTGATTGGTGACGATTGGATTGCTGATGTAATCGGTGCTCAACAATTCGGAATGGATGTTATTTTCTTTGATGTTTTAAATGAAAATAAAGAAGCGGAGAATTTAAAAGTGATTAAGCATCTTTTGCAGATTAAAGATTATTTATAAATGTATTTAAAAAGTTTCGGTGGCACCAGAGGTGCCGCCGAAACTTTATTCATTAAGAATTTTCAGAAATTAAACTCCTAAACTTTCTCTTACTCTTTTAATGGTTTCCGTAGCAATTACTCGTGTTTTTGCTGCTCCTTCCTGAAGTTTTGCTTCCAGTTCATCAAGATTGTTCATGTAGTAAGAAAATAATTCTCTTTCTTTTTCAAATCTTGTTAAAATTAATTGTAAAAGCTCCATTTTAGCATGACCATAACCGAAGTTTCCAGCTAAATATTTTGCTCTTAATTCTTCTGTTTGTTCAGCCGTTGCAATCAATTCATAAATTGCAAATGTTTTATCGGTTGACGGATCTTTCGGTTCTTCCAAAGTTTTAGAATCACTTTCGATGCTCATTACCTGTTTTTTCAGTTCTTTTTCAGGTAAGAAAATATTGATGATGTTTCCTCTTGATTTAGACATTTTGTGTCCATCAACTCCGGGAACATATTTCGTGTTTTCCTGCAATTCAGCTTGCGGTAAAACCAAAACTTCACCCATGTGATGATTAAATCTTGAAGCTACATCACGCGCAATTTCCAAATGCTGAAGCTGGTCTTTTCCTACCGGAACGATTTCGGCATCGTATAGTAAAATATCTGCAGCCATCAAAATCGGATAAGTAAACAAACCTGCATTTACATCCTGCAAACGGTCTGCTTTATCTTTAAATGAATGCGCCAAAGTCAGTCTCTGATAAGGAAAAAAACATGATAAATGCCAAGAAAGTTCACAGGTTTCAGGGATGTCGCTCTGTCTGTAAAAAAATGTTTTTTCGGTATCTAATCCACAAGCAAGCCAAGCCGCAGCAATCTCGTAGGTGTTATTTTTAAGTTCTTTTGCATCTTTAATCTGCGTCAATGAATGTAGATTCGCAATAAATAAAAATGATTCATTTCCTGACTGCTTAGAAAGTTCTACTGCAGGAATAATTGCACCCAAAAGATTACCAAGGTGCGGTGTTCCGGTGGCTTGAATGCCGGTAAGAATTCTTGACATTTTGTTTTAAATTATTTTAAAAAATTATTGAACTGCAAATTTAGGGAAAATTACTTTCTAATTGCGTTGTAGTATCTTAATCCCGCTTTTTTCATCCAAATATGTGGAATCATTTTTATTCTCTTTTTTTCAATATCGGTAATTACAGCACTGAAATTAAATATTAAATAAGTGTATTTTCCATCATCCAACATCATAAAATAATCTATATTATTGTAGCCAAAGAACAGTATGTTTTCCGTGTTTTTCAGTTGGTTTTCAAAGGCTCCAAAAGAATTTTTTTTATAATATTTTAAATTTTGTTGAATTTTATCTAAGGATTTTTTATTTAGTATTTTTTTTGATTTAATATTCTGGCGATAAACAGTTTTGTTTTTATTTAATACTTCTATGATAACTGAAGGTTTTGCCACAATACCATTATTTAAAGTCTGAAATATTTGAATAGCATCTAAAAATGAAACATTGTTATAAAAATAAGCTTGTTGATTTAATTTTCTGATATTAAATTCTGATAAAAATCTCTTCTCTCTTTCTTTTATTTTTAAACTATCTTGGGGTGTACTTTGTATGTTGGGATTAAATAAATTGTTTTCTCCAACTTTTGCGTCAGGATTTTCATTCAGAAGACTTCCTAATCTAATTATTTTTCTAAAACCATTTAAATTAACTCCATTGCGGTCGTATTTCAAATTTTTGAATGAACTATAATAATTAATAACCTTTCCGTTTTGGTTATCGATAACAATTATTTTTTCTCTAAACCATTCATCAAATGCTTCCTTATCTTCTGGTTTAAGGCTATAATGTAAAGATTTTTCAAAAATTTTATTTCGAATAGAATCCAGATTGTTTTTATATGAAGTTGAATCTAAAGTTGTGTAAATTTTTAATTTTTTTTCTTTAGTATTAATTTTAAGTTTTTCAAGCTCTTCATCTACAAAACGAATAACGGTGCTGTCTTTGATCTGTTTATGATCTGCATAATAATAAATATTCTCCTTTTTACAGGAAATTAGAATGAATATTAATATGACTAGCTGTAAAAATCTCATCGGGATTTAAGGAATTAAAATCTTCTCCCCACCAAACTTTGGTTCCACCCCAAACATAAAATCCCAAAAAACTTTTGCTCTTGCCAGTTTTTCTCTTGCATTGGTTTTAAAACCGGCATATTTATTGACGTCTGCTGCGTTGTAACCCCAAGCTTCAATTCCGTTTTTTCTTGCGAGATAAACTGCTCTTTCATTGTGAAATCTTTGTGAAATAATAATGTATGAGTTTTGACCGAAAATTTCCTTTGCTCTTAAAACAGAATCCAAAGTTCTGAAACCAGCAAAATCTTCAAAAATCTTATCGGCAGGAACTCCGGCTTTGATGAGCTCGTTTTTCATTTCTTCCGGTTCATTGTAATCTTTTTTAGAATTGTCTCCGCTTACAATGATATTCTTTATTTTTCCGGATTTATACAATTCAGCAGCGGCTTCAATTCTGTTGAAAAAGTAAGCATTCGGATTTCCATTGGATAAAGTTTTACTCGTACCTAGAAGAAGTCCGGTTTTTTCATCAGGCAATGTGGAAATATTGGAAGTTACATAATCTTCCGTCTGATTATTAATCGTAAAGTTTGACCAGACGATAAAAATAATTCCTGCCACGAAAAGCAGCAGGAAAATTTTGATGGTATTTTTTATAAATTTTCTCATACATTTTAGACCTTGAAGGTTTCATAAAAGTATGAAATCCCAATGAGTTTGCAACACAAAAACCTATAAAAATTGTGGGATTAAATATGTCCTTTAAAAGACAATAAAAATCTACAGATTAAATATTCTAAAATTCAAGTCCGTTCGGGAACGCTTTTTTTCTGAAAATTAATAACAATGCAGCTCCGACTGTAATGGCTGAATCGGCAACATTAAAGATATATTTGAAAAATTCAATATGTTTTCCGCCAATTAAAGGCCAGCTTTCAGGAACATACCAATCAACGATCGGAAAGTGAAGCATATCTACAACACAGCCTTTCATAAACGTAGAATAACCCTGGCCGAAAGGAACCAATTTGGAAACTCCGCCATAGCCGATCCATCTTGCGGTGCTTTCATCGAAAACGGTTCCACTGTCGAAAATCAATCCGTAAAACATTCCGTCAATTAAATTTCCAATCGCTCCGGCAAAAATCATCGCCATTGGAATCAGTAAGTAGTTTGATTCGCCCCTTTTCAGCCATTTTTTAAACAGATAAACCATTCCGCCGATCAGAAAAATTCTTACAATAACCAGAAAATATTTACCGATAATTCCGCCAAAATGAAAACCATACGCCATTCCAGGATTTTCTACAAAAGTCTTGTTGAAAAAACCGTTGATTACGGGGATGCTTTCATTAAGTTCGAAATTTGTTTTTACATAAATTTTAGAAACCTGATCAATCAATAAAATAAGTAAGGTTACTAATGCTACTTTCTTCATTATTGATCTTTCTTTGGATTGTCTTTAAAATTCCTTGCAGGTTTTTCTTTTTTCGGAGTGCGTGGTTCGAAATTTTGAGTTTTTGCTCCTCTTGTATGAAATTTTTCATATCGGATTCCGATATCTTTCATGACACTTTTAAGTGCATTCAGCTCCATTTGGTTTTTTGGGTGTACAATTAATGCTTCCATTTTAATTAATTTTTTTGTCGTTCTGAATGAGATTTACTTTTTTGAAAGTTCGTCGAGTCTTTTTCTGTCTTTTGCAGACAGATCATTGACTCCGTTTTTGCCCATTTTGCTCAGAAGACGGTCTATTTCTTTTTCTCTTTCTCTTTTGTCTGAATTGAATTTGTCATCAATCGTATAATTTTTTTCCTTTTCAGGGAAGAATCTCTGCTTTATTTTTTCTCTGTTGAAAAACCATAAAACAGCAATAAGAATGACAGCTAAAATAATGAATTCAGTCATAGATATATTACAAATTAGGTTTATAAAATGTCGTAAAACAAATTATAAACCTAATTAATTATTTACAAAAATAAGATAAAAATTTTATCTCTGCATATTTTTAGCTTCAATACTCAAAGTAGCGTGCGGAACTGCCAAAAGTCTTTCTTTAGGAATCAGTTTTCCGGTTACTCTGCAAACGCCGTATGTTTTGTTTTCAATTCTGATCAAAGCATTTTTCAGATCACGTACAAACTTTTCCTGTCTTCCTGCAAGAATAGAATTCTGCTCTTTGCTCAGTGTTTCTGCGCCTTCTTCAAACGCTTTGAAAGTAGGCGAAGTATCGTCTGTACCGTTGTTCTGATCGTTAATAAAACTTTCTCTTATCAGCTGAAGATCTTTTTCGGCTTTATCTATTTTTTCTCTAATTACTTTTTTAAATTCCTGTAGATCAGCATCGCTATATCTTACTCTTTCGTCTTGCATGTTCTTTTTTCTTTTTAATAAAATTATGAATTGGAATTTGAAAAAACAATAATTAAATATTAATTTTTTTCAACATTCACCTTGAATTTAATGTCATCTATGTCGATTTCGTTAAAATTTGAAAGTGAAGATACAATTTCTATTTTATTTGACAAGACTTCAGATGAAATATATTCTTCATTTTCTTTAATTTGATTTAAAAATGGTGAATTTTCTTCCAAAAAGATAGTAATTCTGTCTGTTAATTCAAAATCTTTATCTTTTCTGATGTTCTGAATCCTGTTGATAAACTCTCTCGCAATTCCTTCAGATTTTAATTCTTCTGTTAGCTTCAAATCTAATGCCACAGTTGTTTTTCCGTCTGAAGTTACCGTCCATCCCGGAATATCTTTTGTTGAAATTTCTACATCGTTCACGGTAATTTCATATCCCTGAATTTCGATGCTTCCGTTTTTCTCCAAAGAAGAAATCTGCTCTGCTGAAAGATTATTGATTTCATTACCAACTACTTTCATGTCTTTTCCAAGTCTTGAACCTAAAGTTTTAAAGTTGGGTTTAATCTGCTTTACAATTAAATGTGATGCTTCTTCAGCATTAATTAACTGCAATTCTTTAACATTAACTTCTTGTTTAATTAATTCTGCAACTGCCAAAATCTGCTCTTCAGTTTTAGCATCCAGCACAGGAATTAAGACTTTTTGTAACGGTTGACGCACTTTTACATTTTCTTTCTTTCTCAGAGAGAAAACCATACTTGTAATATTTTGCGCCAAATGGGTCTTTTCAACCAAATCCTGATCGATTAAACTTTCATCTGCAACCGGGAAATCTGTTAAATGTACAGATTCATTGCTGTCTTTTCCTGTTACTTTGTTTAAATCCTGATACAACTGATCCATAAAGAACGGAGCGATTGGAGCAGATAATTTAGCAACAGTTTCAAGACACGTATATAAAGTCTGGTAAGCAGAAATTTTGTCATCAGAATAATCTCCTTTCCAGAAGCGTCTTCTGCACAATCTTACGTACCAGTTACTCAAATTATCATTCACAAAATTGCTGATTGCTCTTGCAACTCTTGTCGGTTCGTAATCTTCGTAGAAAGCTTTTACTTCCTTAATTAATAGGTTTAATTCAGATAAAATCCATCGGTCGATCTCAGGTCTATTCTCGATTTCTTTTTCAGAATAATTAAATCCGTCAACATTTGCATATAAACTGAAGAAAGAATACGTGTTGTAAAGCGTTCCGAAGAATTTTCTTCTTACTTCATCAATTCCATCTTTGTCGAATTTCAAATTTTCCCAAGGATTTGCATTGGAAATCATATACCAACGTGTCGCATCTGGACCGTAATCTGAAAGGGTTTCAAAAGGATCAACTGCATTCCCTTTAGATTTTGACATTTTCAGACCATTTTTATCCAAAACAAGTCCGTTACTCATTACATTTTTATAAGCAACTGAATCAAAAACTGCTGTTCCGATCGCATGAAGTGTATAGAACCATCCACGAGTCTGGTCAACGCCTTCAGCAATGAAATCTGCAGGGAAAGCTTTATGCGTGTCGATTAATTCTTTATTTTCAAAAGGATAATGCAATTGCGCATATGGCATTGACCCTGAATCGAACCAAACGTCGATCAGGTCACTTTCACGGTTCATTGCTTTTCCTGAATCTGAAACCAAAACAATTTTATCAACAATATTTTTATGCAAATCAACCAAAGAATAGTTTTCTTCAGACATATTTCCGATCTCAAAATCTTTGAACGGATTTTCTGTCATGAATCCTGCTGCGATTGATTTTTCAATCTCATTGTATAATTCTTCGATAGAACCGATGATTTTTTCTTCTTTTAAATCTTCTGTTCTCCAGATTGGCAACGGAATTCCCCAATATCTGGAGCGGGAAAGATTCCAGTCGTTTACATTTTCAAGCCAGTTGGCAAAACGTCCTTCACCGGTAGATTTCGGTTTCCAATTGATGTCTTTGTTTAAATCTACCAACCTGTCTTTTACGGCAGTCATTTTTACAAACCAAGAATCTAATGGATAATATAATACAGGTTTGTCAGTTCTCCAGCAATGAGGGTAGCTGTGAACATATTTCTCTACTTTGAAGGCTTTGTTTTCTGTTTTCAACAAGATTGCGAGTTCCACATCCCAGGACTTTTCTGGTGCAGTTCCTTCGTCGTAATATTCGTTTTTAATATATTTTCCAGAGAATGTTTCCGGAACATTTTCTCCTTTGATAAACCTACCTTGTAAATCTACCAATGGAACCAAATTATCATTCTCGTCTTTGATCAACATTGGCGGAATTCCCGCTTCTTTGGCAACTCTCGCATCATCTGCACCAAAAGTAGGAGCGGTGTGAACAACACCTGTTCCGTCTTCTGTCGTTACAAAATCTCCTAAAATTACTCTGAAAGCATCTTCAGGATTATCATTTGGTGTAAACCAAGGAACTAACTGCTCATATTGAGTTCCAACCAATTGTTCGCCAGTAAATTCTTTTAAAATTTTAAAAGGAATTGTTTTACTGTCTGAAGTATATTTTGCTAAGTCTTCATCAGTTCCTTCCACATATTTTTTGCCGAAATTCTTTTCCACTAAAACTCTTGCCAAAACAACAGTTATTGGTTCAAAAGTATATTGGTTGAACGTTTTCACGACTACATATTCAATATCTCTTCCAACTGTCAACGCTGTGTTTGAAGGCAAAGTCCAAGGGGTTGTAGTCCATGCTAAAATGCTTACATCACCGTCAACATCATTGAATAACTTTGAAGAATCTTTTTTAACTTTAAACTGAGCGACAATCGTTGTGTCAGTAACGTCATGATACGTTCCAGGCATATTCAATTCCGCAGAAGAAAGCCCGGTTCCCGCTTTTGGAGAGTAAGGTTGAATGGTGTAACCTTTGTACAATAAATCTTTATTGTACAATTGTTTCAACAACCACCAAACCGTTTCCATGTATTTTGATTTGTACGTGATATAAGGATCCTCCAAATCTACCCAATATCCGATTTTTTCGGTAAGGTGATTCCAAACGTCCGTATAACGCATTACTGCTTCACGACAAGCTTTGTTGTAATCTTCAATCGAAATTTTTTTGCCAATATCTTCTTTCGTGATTCCGAGTTCTTTTTCTACACCCAGTTCTACAGGAAGACCGTGTGTGTCCCATCCTGCTTTACGAAAAACCTGCTTTCCGTTCTGCGTCTGGTAACGGCAGAAAATATCTTTCAACGCTCTCGCCATAACGTGGTGAATTCCGGGCATTCCGTTCGCTGAAGGCGGACCTTCGTAAAATACAAACTCAGGTTTTCCCTGACGTGTTTCCACACTTTTTGCGAAAGTATTGTTGGTTTTCCAGAATTCCGAAACTTGTCCGGCGATGTCAATAAGATTGAGGTTTTTATATTCTTTAAATTGGCTCATTGTAATTTCTCAATTTGTTGATGATTAATCAAGTTGGCAAATTTAGTGATTTTTGTCGGTTTATAATATATGTTTTATTTTGATAACGTCTATGAAAAAGTTGTTGAAAACTTTAGGATGAGAAAATGTGAATAGTCAATTGTTAAAAGTGAATTTTATGATAGGTAATAAAACAAAATGTGTAGCTTGTAATTCAATAGAGGCGGGCTTTAGCCCGGCTTCAATATTGTAATTTCGCATTGGCTTTAGCCAAAACTTATTTTCTCGTACATTTTGCTGATTGCGCAGATTTAATTTTAATATTATCATCTGTGAAAAACTGCATAATCTGTGGGAAATAATTAATTTAAAATTAAATAAATTTGTCTTCTAAATTTAAACTATTGGAACTTTTCCCATCCATCGAAAAAGCAAGCGTTCAGGAAATAAAAACTTTTCAGGAAGAAAAACTGAAAGAGCTTTTGAAATATCTTGAAAGTCATTCACCTTTTTATCAAAGATTATTCAAAGAAAATAATATTACTATTTCTGAGATTCAAACCTTGGAAGATTTGCAGAAAATTCCGACGACTGCAAAGAATGATATCCAACAGAATAATGATGATTTCTTTTGTGTTCCAATGACAGAAATTGTTGATTTCAGTACTA
This sequence comes from Chryseobacterium sp. RLHN22, assembly GCF_051011795.1. Classification (NCBI taxonomy): domain Bacteria; kingdom Pseudomonadati; phylum Bacteroidota; class Flavobacteriia; order Flavobacteriales; family Weeksellaceae; genus Chryseobacterium; species Chryseobacterium sp. RLHN22. The sequence continues at coordinate 65,183 of NZ_JBPCHW010000003.1, read as the reverse complement.
CTTCCGGAACGTTGGGCGACCCTGTGACTTTTGGTTTGTCGGACCGTGATTTGGAAAGATTGGCATACAATGAAGCCATTTCTTTTGCCTGCGCAGGTATTCAGAAAGGCGATGTTGTACAGATGATTACAACGATTGACAAGCGATTCATGGCCGGACTTGCTTATTTTTTAGGATTAAGAAAAATGGGTGCAAGTGTGGTGAGAATGGGCCCCGGAATTCCAGAGCTGCAATGGGACTCTATTTTCAGATATAAGCCAAAATATTTAATTACCGTTCCTTCGTTTTTGTTAAAAATGATTGATTATGCTGAAAAAAATAATCTTGATTATAGAAATTCCAGTGTTTGTGGGGCAATTTGCATCGGGGAAAGTTTGAAAAATCAGGATTTTACAGATAATATTCTTTCTCAAAAAATCAAAGGAAAATGGAATATTCAGTTATACTCTACATACGCTTCAACCGAAATGAGTACAGCGTTTACAGAATGTGAATTTCAGATTGGTGGACATCAACATCCGGAATTAATTATTACGGAAATTCTCGACGACGAAGGAAATCCCGTAAAAGAAGGAGAAAGTGGAGAATTAACAATAACAACTTTAGGCGTTGAAGCGATTCCTTTGCTGAGATTCAAAACGGGAGATATTGTAAAAGCACATAACGAACCTTGCGAATGTGGAAGAAACACGATGCGATTGGGTCCTGTTATCGGCAGAAAACAGCAGATGATCAAATATAAAGGAACGACTTTATATCCACCTGCAATGTGTGATATCCTGAATGATTTTAATGGAATTTCCTGTTATCAGATTGTCATTCATTCTAATGAAATAGGTTTAGACGAAATTATTATTAAATTGAGCACAGAAAATAATGATGAAAACTTCATCAGTGAAGTTCGAGACCATTTTCGTGCAAAATTGAGAGTCAGTCCTAAAATTGAGATTGTTGATTTTGATATTTTATCTAAAATAGTTTTTCATCCAAACAGCAGAAAGCCCATTACATTTATTGACTCAAGATAGATTTTATTCTATAAAGATTGAAATATTATTATTTAATTAAAGTGGGATTTCTTTTTCTAATGCTATATTTGTTGCTTTAATTTTTTAATCTATGAAAAAAATATTTCTGCTTTTGTTTGTTACAGTTACAACCATGTCTTTCGGTCAGAATCTTACAATAATATCAGGAAATCTTGGCTTTCTGAAAGGACAAACAGAAGTTAATGTTGAACGCAATTACGGGAGTCCGCTTTTTCAGGCTGATAATTTTTCGGAAACTGAATATTTAGAAAGACGACATAAAGAAACGGTGGCTAAAAAAGGTGAAGCTGCCTGGAAAACCTGGATTGATACTTGGGAACAACACGTGGAAACAATTTGGACAGAAAAGTTTGTCGAAGGTTTAAATAAATCGAAGAAAATTAAATTCGCTCAAAATATAGAAGCTAAATATACTTTAATCATCCGTCCAACGTGGATGTATGCTGGTTGGAGCGGTTTTGTAACACAACCCGGAAAATTATCTGCAGAAATTACAATTGTAGAAACGGCAAATCCTTCAAACGTTTTGGTGACCATGAAAGGAGATAAAATTGAAGGTGTTGGAAGTAAGGTCGATTATGGAATGGAATATGGCAGACTTTCAGCGGCCTATGAAAAAACAGGAAAGGAAGTCGGAAAAGAAATTAAAAAAGCTTTGAAATAAAACAAAAGCGGTCTAAGTTCAGACCGCTTTTTTATGCTTGTTGCTGTTTTTCTGTTTTAATGAAATTGGCAAGATTTACGATTGCCGTGTCGTGAATTCTTACGAATGTATTTTTTTTGTCCCAGACGTAGCCAGCCAAAACTGCGCAAATTTTTCTTTTCACATCAGGATTTTCCGGTTGGTGGAAAAATAATTCCTGAAGATTTCCGGTGTACCATTCTTTCACATACGTTGTGAAAACATTCACGCCATATAAAATATAATCTGCAAATTCTTTTTGCCAATCTACTTTTTCGCCTTTTAGCTGTCTTATCGCCAGTTTTGCTGCTGTCATTCCGCCTTCGGTTGCAAAAGCCATTCCCGATGAGAAAACCGGGTCAAGAAATTCTGACGCATTTCCAGTCAACGCAAATCCGTCTCCGAATAATTTTTTAACTGAACAAGAATAGTCTTTCAGATGTTTTGGTTCGAAAATAAAATCCACCTCGCCAAAACGCTTTACATAATAATCAGAAAGAGAAATTGCTTTTCTAAGGGCTTCTGCAGAATCCCCATTTTCGGATAATTTATCGATATATTCAGTCGGACCAACAATTCCTACGCTCGTATTTCCATTCGAGAAAGGAATTACCCAAAGCCAGACTTCGGTTTCGATAATGTCAAACGAAATCAAAGTTCCTTCTACACCTTCTTCTCTGTTGATATCAACAACATGAGAGAAAATGGCAGAATGTGGAGAAAGTTTTGAAGGTTTTTCCAAATCCAAAAGTCTCGGTAAAACTCTTCCGTAACCACTGGAGTCGATGACAAATTTTGCATGAATCTCTTTGGTTTTCCCGTCTTTATTTTTAACCGTTGTGATAGAATCCGTTCCGTTAAATTCAATTCCGATTACTTCAGTTTCAAATTCGAGGTCGATGCCTTTGTTGATGACTTCCTGAGCCAAAGTGTTATCAAAATCAGCTCTAGGAACCTGCCACGTCCAGTTCCATCCTTCTCCGAACTTATTGCTGAAATCAAAGATGCAAACTTCATCTCCTCGCATGAAACGTGCTCCCAATTTTTTTTCAAACCCCATTTTATCTAAAGCAGGAAACAGTCCGGCTTCATCAAAATGATCCATCACTCTCGGAATTAAGCTCTCACCTACCACAAGTCTGGGGAATTTTGTTTTTTCAACAACTTTCACGTTGATATTATTCTTCTTTAAATAAGCAGAAGATACGCATCCTGAAGGCCCGGCTCCAATTACCAAAACATCAACAATTTCTTTGTCCATTTGTTTAATAAAACTTTTTATCTTTGCGCAAAATTAGTGACAATTAATTATATCTAACAAAATTATCTCTTATTACTTTAATTAATGAAAATAAATAAATTTTTAGAACTGAAAGATTTTCAGAGAATTATTATCGAAAACGAAAGGATAGAATTAGATTCATCACTTCTCCAGAGAGTGAATGAGAGTTTTTCTTTTCTTAAAGAATTTTCAAAAAATAAAGTAATTTATGGAGTGAATACCGGATTCGGACCGATGGCCCAGTTTAAGATCAGTGACGAAGATACTCATCAGTTACAATATAATCTGATCAGGAGTCATTCTTCGGGTATTGGAAACCCACTTCCTGCTGACGAAGCGAAAGCCTGTATGTTAGCAAGACTGAATACTTTGTCATTAGGAAATTCCGGCGTTCATGAGTCTGTTGTAAACTTACTTAAAGAATTAATAAACAGAGATATTACACCATTGATTTTCGAACACGGTGGTGTTGGAGCAAGTGGGGATTTGGTTCAGTTGGCACATTTGGCTTTAGTTTTAATTGGTGAAGGCGAAGTTTTCTATAAAGGAGAAAGGAAATCAACGAAAGAAGTTTTTGAAACGGAAGGTTTAGAGCCGATTCAGGTAGAAATTCGTGAAGGTTTAGCGCTAATGAACGGAACTTCTGTAATGTCAGGAATCGGAATTGTAAATGCATACAAAGCCAATCAGTTAACTGAAATCTCAATTAAATTATCTTGCGCCATCAACGAAATTGTTCAGGCGTACGATGACCATTTATCGGAAGCTTTAAATGGAACAAAACTTCACATCGGTCAGCAAAAAATCGCTGAGAAAATGAGAAATCATTTAGCCGACAGTAAATTAATCAGAAAAAGGGCAGATCATTTATATACTCATTTCGAAGAACAGGAAAAGGTTTTCAAGGAAAAAGTTCAGGAATATTATTCTTTGAGATGTGTTCCGCAGATTTTAGGCCCGGTTTTAGATACTTTAGAATACACTGAAAAAGTATTGGAAAACGAGATTAATTCAGCAAATGATAATCCGATTATTAATGTTGAAGACAAACATGTTTACCACGGAGGAAATTTCCATGGAGATTATATTTCTTTGGAAATGGATAAGCTGAAGATTGTGGTTACCAAACTGACTATGTTGGCTGAAAGACAGCTTAATTATCTTTTAAATGCTAAAATCAATGAAATTTTGCCTCCTTTTGTCAATTTAGGTAAATTAGGATTTAATTTCGGGATGCAGGGCGTTCAGTTTACGGCAACTTCTACTACAGCAGAAAGTCAGATGCTGTCAAACTCAATGTATGTGCATAGTATTCCTAATAATAATGACAATCAGGATATTGTGAGCATGGGCACGAATGCGGCGGTAATTTGCAGAAAGGTGATCGAAAATGCTTTTGAAGTTCTTTCTATTGAAGCAATTACAATTGTTCAGGCAATTGAATATCTTGGTTTTCAGGATAAAATTTCATCTAAAACGAAAGCATTATACGATGAAATCAGAAAAATTATTCCTGCGTTTTCTGATGACATGATAATGTATCCGTATATTCAGAACGTGAAAGATTATCTGAAGAATAATATTTAGCATGATTGAATCGAACCCGAAGGGTTCAATATGAGTAGTCGTAGGTAAAACCTATGGAAATAAAATTAGAATACAATCTGAACCCGATAGGGTTCAATAATCTAAAACTAAAAAACACATGATATCGCCATTGTTTGAAAATCAAATTTCATTATGATAACGCGATAACGTATGACTTTGAAAAAACAATACATATATCTATATGAAATGTGCAATCATAACAGGTGGTTCCAGAGGAATCGGGAGAGCAATCTGTATAAAACTGGCTGAAGAGAAAAATTATCATATTTTAATCAACTATACTTCAAACGAAACTGCTGCAAAGGAAACTTTAGCTAAAGTTGAAGAACTGGGAGCTACCGGAGAAATTCTGAAATTCGACGTAGGAAATGCTGAAGAAACTCAAAAAGTTTTAACAGCATGGCAGGAAAACAATCCAAACGCTGTAGTTGAAGTTATTGTAAATAATGCAGGAATCACAAGAGACGGGTTATTTATGTGGATGCCGAGTGAAGACTGGAATTCTGTGATCAATACAAGTTTAAATGGTTTTTATAACGTGACCAATTTCTTTATTCAGAAATTGTTGCGTAACAAATATGGCAGAATTATCAATATGGTTTCAGTTTCGGGGGTGAAAGGTACTGCCGGACAAACCAATTATTCTGCAGCGAAAGGAGCTTTGGTAGGCGCTACAAAAGCGTTGGCCCAGGAAGTGGCAAAGAGAAATATCACGGTAAATGCAGTAGCACCTGGATTTATCAGAACAGATATGACGCAGGATTTTAATGAAGATGAATTGAAAGCTATGATTCCTGCAAACAGATTTGGAGAAGCCGAAGAAGTAGCAGATTTAGTGGCATTTCTGGCGTCAAGAAAAGCTTCTTACATTACGGGAGAAGTAATTAATATTAATGGTGGAATTTATTCATAATCATCAGTAAATGGAAAATAGGGTTGTAATTACCGGAATGGGAATTTATTCTTGCATCGGAACCTCTCTGGAAGAAGTAAGAGAATCCCTATATCAAGGTAAATCCGGAATTATTTTAGATAGAGAAAGGAAAAAATTCGGATTCAGATCAGGGCTTACAGGAGTTGTTCCGAAACCGGATCTGAAAAATCTTTTGAGCCGTAGACAGCGTGTAAGTATGGGCGAGGAAAGTGAATATGCTTATCTTGCGACCATTGATGCACTTAAACAGGCAAACCTAGATCAGGATTTTCTGGATGCTTATGAAGTTGGTATTTTATATGGAAACGACAGTGTTTCTCAGGCGGTGGTAGAATCTATTGACATTGCGAGAGAAAAGAAAGATACGACACTGATGGGATCCGGAGCCATCTTCAAATCCATGAACTCTACGGTTACAATGAACCTTTCTACAATATTTAAGTTGAGAGGAATCAATCTTACCATCAGTGCAGCCTGTGCAAGCGGATCACATTCTCTTGGATTGGCTTATATGATGATTAAAAACGGTTTTCAGGACATGATCGTTTGTGGTGGTGCTCAGGAAACCAATAAATATTCAATGGCAAGTTTTGATGGTTTGGGTGTTTTCTCAGTAAGAGAAAATGAGCCGCAGAAAGCTTCAAGGCCATTTGACTCTGAAAGAGACGGCTTAATTCCGAGTGGTGGAGCAGCAACTTTAATTGTTGAAAGTTTAGAATCTGCACAGAAAAGAGGTGCAAATATCATTGCTGAAATTGTTGGTTATGGATTTTCTTCAAACGGAGGTCATATCTCAACACCAAATGTTGACGGACCGGCTTTAGCAATGAATAGAGCCCTTAAACAATCAGGATTAAACGCAAAAGATATTGATTATATTAATGCTCATGCGACTTCTACGCCTATTGGAGACGCTAATGAAGCACGAGCTATTCACGAAATTTTCGGAAATGAAGTTCCTGTGAGTTCTACCAAATCAATGACGGGGCATGAATGCTGGATGGCGGGTGCAAGTGAAGTGATTTACTCTATTTTGATGATGCAGAATGATTTCATCGCTCCGAACATCAATCTGGAAACGCCTGATGAAGACGCTCAAAAGATAAATCTGATCTCCAAAACAAAAAGTCAAAAAATTGATGTATTTTTGTCGAATTCTTTCGGATTTGGGGGAACCAATTCCGCATTAATAGTTAAAAAATTTGATTAAAAACATGGAAAGAGAAAAAATTATTGCTATAGCAAATGATTTTTTGATTAACGAATTTGAAGTCGACGGAGATGAGATCAGCAACGAGGCTAATCTCAAGAAAACCCTTGGTTTAGACAGTTTGGATTATATAGATCTTGTAGTGGTTATAGAATCTAATTTCGGGGTGAAATTAGGAGAAGCTGACTTTAAGCAAATGGTAACATTTGATGATTTCTACACGACCATCGAAAATAAAATCGCTGAAAAAAACGCATAATTATCGATTAAAAATCTACTCTAACCATGTAACAATATAGCAGTCTAACAGTTTTCAATGTTTAAAATATTGTTACATGGTTAGACTGATATATCGCTAAATTAGAACTATGAACAAATGGAAAGGTAAATCTAAAGGCACTATTTTAGGATATAAAATCTTCGTCTGGTGCATTAGAAATATCGGGATCCGGAGTTCATATGTTGTTTTATATTTTGTTGCTGCTTACTATTTTTTATTTCTGAAAAAAAGCAACCGATATATTTCTTATTATTTTCATAAGAGACTTAACTATAGTTTTTGGAAATCAAAGCTTTCCGTTTTCAAAAGTTATTTTACATTTGGTCAGGTGTTAATTGATAAAACTGCCATTTCTGCGGGGCTTAGAGAAAAATATACCTACGAATTTGACGGTGTTGAAAATCTTAAAAACCTTCTAGCAGAAAAAAAAGGAGGCGTTTTAATCAGCGCTCACATAGGGAATTTCGAAATTGCCGAACATTTCTTTGCCGATATTGATTTTGACTGTCAGATTAATTTAGTGACAACGGATCAGGAAGTTACGGTGATTAAAGAATATCTTGAGAGTGTTTCCGTCAAAGCAAGCAGCATCAAATTCATTTACGTAAAAGAAGATATGTCGCACATTTTTGAGATTAATGAAGCCTTATCAAAGAATGAATTGATTTGTTTTACAGGCGACCGTTATTTTGAAGGTTCCAAATTCTTGGAAGGCGATTTACTCGGAAAATCAGCGAAATTTCCGGCTGGACCTTTTCTCATTGCCTCGCGATTGGGAGTTCCGGTTGTGTATGTATATGTGATGAAAGAAAAAAATCTTCATTATCATTTATACGCGAGAGTAGCTCAGAACGTTAAAAAGCGCGATGCACAGGGGCTTTTGAATTCTTATACTCAAAATTTGGAATCAATGATCAGAAAATATCCTCTTCAATGGTTCAATTACTTCGATTTTTGGGATGATATTGATTAAATTTCCTACTTTTACCCCAGAAAAAACTAATATTTAAAACTCAAACACTAAGATTCTTTTATGAATTAATCCTTTTTTGCTTTGATTTTCATTGATTAAGTTTTACTTTGCTGAGTGTTAACGCCTTTGCGAACTCAAAAACAGTTAATTGTAAAAAAATCTTTGCGAACTTTGCGTTAAATAAAATTATTTCTAAATTTCTTTCTAAATTTCTTGGTAATTAATTTTCTCCTTTGAAAAAAGAATTTGACATACTTGTAATCGGCAGCGGATTGGGAGGTCTTGTTTCGGCACTTGTTTTGGCGAAAGAAGGTCTGAAAGTCTGTGTTTTGGAGAAAAATAACCAATATGGCGGAAATTTACAGACCTTTTCCCGCGATAAGATGATTTTCGATACCGGAGTTCACTATTTAGGCGGGCTTTCGGAAGGGCAGAATCTTCATCAGTACTTTTCTTATCTGGAAATTATGGAAGATCTTGAAATTCAGAAAATGGATGAAGACGGTTATGATAAAATTACTTTCGGAGAAGAAGAAACTGAATATCCTCACGCGCAGGGTTATGAGAATTTTATCGAGCAGTTAGCCAAATATTTTCCTGAAGAAAGGGAAAATTTAGAAGATTACTGTGAGGAAATTCAGAGGGTTTGCAGTCAGTTTCCGAGATATAATCTGGTAGGGAAAGACAATTATAACGAAGAAATCCTTCATCTCAACACGAAAAGATTTATTGAGTCTTTAACTTCAGATAAAAAGCTTCAATCTGTTTTACTGGGATCCAATTTTTTATATGCCGGAGATTCTGAAAATGTTCCGTTTTACGTGCATGCTTTGACGGTGAATTCTTACATTCAAAGTGCTTATAAATGTGTAAAAGGCGGAAGCCAGATTTCAAAATTACTGATCCGAAAACTCCGTCAATACGGTGCTGAAGTTCATAAGCATTCCGAAGCTTCCGAATTTATTTTTAATGAAACAAATTCTTTAGCAGGCGTAAAAACCAAGACCGGAAAAGAATATTCGGCGAAACAGTTTATTTCCAATATAGAAATCCGTTCAACCATTAAACTGATTGGGGAAGAACGGCTGAAAAAATCTTTTTTAAACAGAATAATGAGTTGGGAACCTGTTCCTTCGTGTTTCAGTGTTTATCTGGTCTTAAAACCTCAGACGGTTCCGAATTTTAATTATAATATTTATCATTATTCCAACGAAGAACTAGTTTGGAATGCGTATCGTTACGAAAAAGAGTCATGGCCCGAAACATACATGCTTTCTTCTACTCAATCAAAATATCACCCTGAATTTGCAGAAAGCTTAACGGCTATTTCTTATATGAATTTTGAAGAAGTAAAAGAATGGGAAACGACTTTTAATACCGTTGCAGACGAGCATGAAAGGGGAGAGTTGTACGAAAATTTTAAGCTTGAAAAAGCGGAGAAAATGATTGATGCTCTGGAAAAGAAAATTCCAGGTTTAAGGCAATCAATTAAAAAAAATTATACTTCTTCGCCACTGTCTTACCGTGACTATATCGGAAGTTTCGACGGAAATATGTATGGCTACACCAAGAGTTCAGAAAACCCATTGAAAACTATGGTTTCGCCACGAACAAAGATTGATAATCTATTTCTTACCGGACAATCTGTAAATATGCATGGAATTTTAGGTTGTACCATCGGAGCATTTAATACCTGTTCTGAAATCTTGGGAAAAGAAGTTATCGACGAAAGATTAACACAATTGATTAATAAAAACAATGGTGAAAAATAACAGCAGGTGTACTTTGCAGTCTGTCATTCAGAATGAAAAGAACTGGAATAAAGAATCTAAATGTAAAAAAACAGATTTCTCCTTTCGTCGAAATGACAGAGTTTTGATCTTATTTTTTCTCATTCTAAACCTTAGCCTTATCTTGACATCCTGTGGAATAAGAAAATCCATCAAACATATTCCCGATGTAAAACAATATTCGCTTGAAATTCCGAAAGTCAACAAGATCAATGATTCTACTTTTAATTTTAATCAAAATTATTTAACCAAAAATAAACAACAGCTTTGGGAGCTCTATATCAAAGGAAATTCTTTACAATTGGGCTATAATAATGGAGCTTTAACGCAAAATTTAATGCAGAAACAGGAAGAAATATTCTTTTCAAAAGTGGAAGGTTTTGTTCCGTCGAAGTTTAAGCAAAATTTATTGCGCGGCTTTCTAAAATGGTATAACCGAAAAATGTACCTGAACGTTCGTGAAGATTATCAGGCAGAATTATACGGCTTATCTCAATATTCATCAGATAAATATGATTTTATCGCTCCGAAATTTTTGCGGAGTATGTACTTGCACGGAGCGCACGACATTGGTCACGCGATGCAGGATTTGATGGTAGTTGGCTGTACTTCTCTCGCAGTCTGGAATGAAAATACAGAGGACAGAGATCTCCTGATCGGAAGAAATTTTGATTTTTACGTCGGTGACGATTTTGCTAAAAATAAATTAATAGAATTTGTAGAGCCAGAAGAAGGAATTCCTTATTTGTCTGTAAGCTGGCCGGGGATGATCGGAGTCGTTTCGGGAATGAATAAGGAAGGAATTACGGTGACGATTAATGCAGGAAAATCTAAAATCCCGCTGACGGCAAAAACGCCGATTTCTTTGGTAACAAGAGAGATTTTACAATTCGCAAAAAACATCGATGAAGCGATTGCCATTGCCAAAAAACGGAAAGTTTTCGTTTCAGAATCGATTTTGGTGGGAAGTGCGAATGATAAGGATGCGGTGATTATAGAAGTTTCTCCGGATAATTTTGGAGTGTACAAAGTGGAAAATACGAGCCGTGTTTTTTGTACAAACCATTTCCAGTCGGATGCTTACAAAAATGATAAGAGGAATCAAAAACATATTGCAGAAAGTCATTCTGAATACCGTTATGAAAAATTGCATGAACTTTTACAGGAAAATAAAAAGCTTAATCCTGAAAAAATGGCTGCGATTTTAAGAGATAAATCGGGTTTGAAAGAGGAAAAGATCGGCTACGGAAATGAAAAGGCAATCAATCAGTTGTTGGCGCATCACGCGGTGATATTTTCGCCTCAGAAAAAGCTGGTTTGGGTTTCTTCAAATCCGTACCAGTTGGGAGAATTTGTTTGCTATGACTTAAACGAAATTTTTTCGGATAAAAGATTGAAAAACGGAGAGTTTGCAAAATCGAACTTAAACATAGCAAAAGATCCTTTCGTAGATTCTAAAGAATTTGAAAAATATGAAGAATTTAAATTTGCTAATGGAGAAGTTCAACGTGCGATTGATGGTGATAATGTTCTTTTAACTGATGATTTTATTCCGCATTATCAGTCGTTGAATCCTGATTTTTGGTTCGTTTACTATCAATCCGGAAAATATTATTTTAAGCAAAAAGAATTTTCTAAAGCAAAAATTGAATTTGAAAAAGCTCTGACTAAAGAAATAACAACGGTTCCGGACAATGGAAATGTGAGAAAATATTTGAAGAAAACTATAAAAAAGTTGAAATGATATTGAACCCCTCCGGGGTTCGCAGTGAAGATTTTCATTTACCCCAGATTACACTTGAGGCTATTTATATTCAGCCACTGCGTGGCTGTGCAAAATAATTAAAATTGACAAAACTTCTAACCCCGTTTGAGCGGATGTGTGAACTTTTTTAGATTCCGGCGGCTCGTCGAAGACAAGCCGCCGGAATCTAAAAAAGAGCGAGTAGCGAAAGTAGGAATCAGCTCCTAAAAATCAATTATTTCTCAGGACTTACTTTATTTAAAAAAAGAAAAGTCGCAATCCCGGAAATCACGGACATTGTTGTTGCCAAAATAAGACTTCCGATTATGTATTGAAGCAGATTATTTTTTACCAGTTCAAAATTTAATTCCTCACTCAGAATATTGCTTTCACTCTGTACAAAAGGAGATCCCAAAAATAAAGCAGCAGCAATGATAAAAGGAATAAACGGAGGCAAGCTTACATTAGAAGCCACAAAAGCCAATACTTTATTCAGCTTAAATAGCACCGCAAGAGAAATGGTAAGCAGGGTATGAAATCCCCAAAACGGAGAAAAACCTATAAATACACCCAAAGCAATGGAAAAAGACTTGGTTCGGTTGCTTCCATCACTTTCCAGAACATCTTCTTTTAGAAATCTTTTAAAGCTTTTTTTTTTGAAATTATTCACGAAGTTCCGCGGAATAATATAAAGTAAAGTAATGGTCACCAAAATTGTATTCAGAATGCTGATCCTTGTAAAATCCTTAAAAGGTCTGAAATGAGAAACTCTTTCTGCCGGATCATACAAAACTTTTATAGAAACATTCTTTACGGGCACATGTCGCCATGCGGTTCTTACGATTATTTCAATTTCAAATTCAAATTTCGGAGTAAAATACTTTTTAGGAATTTTGTGTAAAGGATACAATCGATAACCGGATTGTGTGTCTTCAAGCTTAATCCCGGTTTCGAACCAGAACCAAAAATTCGAAAAACGATTTCCAAAGCTGCTTTTCTTAGGAATTCCGTCCTGAGACATATTTCGGTTTCCAATCAATAAAACATCTTCATTTTCATTAAGCAAAGCTTCTACAAAAACAGGAATATCATTGGGATAATGTTGTCCATCAGAATCGATGGTTATCGCATAGTTATGATCCAATTCTTTTGCCTTTCTGAAGCCGATTTTCAAGCCGTTTCCTTTTCCTTTGTTCTCAGGTAAACTGATGAGACTAATCTGAGAATATTGGCTTAAAATCTCCTTTGTGGAATCGGTGGAGCCGTCGTTGACAACAATGATATTTTCTGTGTAATCTAAAACACCATCGATCACTCTTTTCAGAGTTTTTTCATTATTGTAAGTAGGAATTAAAACGCAGATCTTTTTTTCAGAGATTGCATTTTGTACTTCAGGCAGGTTCATTGTTTTATTTAAAGGTGGCTTTTTCGGCTTCGGTCATTGTCTTGGATTGTGCGGCGAATCTTTTGATATAATTTTTCAGCGCAGTGTTTTGTTTGCTGTAATTATTTAATAGAAAAGCCTTATCATCTTTAAGGCTTCCTCTATATCCTACAATTTTAGGAATATTTTCCTGAACACTCATTCGGATCACTCTCAGTTCGGCGTTGTTCGGGTTACTTTTAATAATCGTTTCAAGACTTGTTGCGCCGGATTTTACCAAAGCTTTTCTGTTGTTCTTGGTAATTTTGGCTTCCATGATCTTGGCTGCAGCTTTATAGCCCTGAACTATAGCGTCTGATCCGGATGCTTTTTCCGCAGTATTGATAAATGCCTCCGTATTTGCATTGGACGAATTTGCCTTTGCATAGCTTTCTCTCAAAGATTCAAGACCCGATTGGAAAAAAAGGATAAAAGCCGTTAAAAATGAAAAAATTAGCTTCATTTTGCTGTTTTTTGGTAGTTAACTGACATTTTTAATGCAATAGTCTCGCCAAAAGACGTTGTGTTTTTTACTTTCACTTCTTCTTCGGTCTGTGTGATATCGAGTTGCAGTTTCAGGTCCGGTGTTTCAAACGGGTTGATGATCGCCATAAATTTCACATTAGATGCCGTTTTTAAAAATAAGGCCGACCCTGTGAATTCTTCAGAAAGTTCTTTTACGATCTGCATCATGCAAACTCCCGGAGTTACAGGATTTCCAGGGAAATGTCCCTTGAAAATATCATGATCTTTATTCAAAGAAATGTTGGCAATATAACTTCCGTTTTCTGCCTGTTCATATGATTGTAATGTATAAAAATCTGTAAGAATGGTCTGCATGTTATTCTGTTTCAGTTATTTGAAATAGTTTTATATTGATCTTGAAATCTTTGTGTTGAAGGTTCAAGCTATCCGCGAAGATATGTTTTTTTGCATCAAAAGTAAAATCGATTTTTTCCTTATTATTTTTCGTATAAATGATTTGTTTCAATAAACCATTTTCTTTGTTAAATAATAAATAATAGATTTTTTTATCAACTTTAGAAAGATAAATTTTTGAATTTTCATTTTCAAAGCTTTCAGTCACAGGATATTCTTTTTTTAAAAGCTGTTGGAAGTCATTCTTTAAAAAGTTGATGACGATTTTTTTGTCTAAATCAGGAAGAACATAGTTCAGCTTAAAATTGTTATCCGAAATTTCAAAATCGATTAATTTATTTCCGAAATCTGAAGTAAGGACAACACGGTGCGTCGTTTCGTTAATTTTTTTTAATATTAAAATTCCGCTGACATGATTTTTATAAATATCCATCTGACATTTATAAACATAATCTTCATTGGAAGAAAAATATAAATTTTCAACTGTTTTTTCAGAAGTGGAAAGAGGTTTTACGTCTGTTAGCTTGTACGTTTTACACGAAACAAACAGTAAGAAAATCAGACTATAAACTGAATTCTGAAGCAGCAATCGGCGCATTGATCTTTGTATTTTTGAAAACAATATTCGTGGTGTCTCCCGAAGCTTCCGTCATATTTACCTGCGAAACTGTAGATTGACCTTTTGGAAAACTCAACTCAATTTGCTTAATATATTTCAGCAATTGAGCAGATTTCGGGGTGAATTTTGCAATGTTGAAATTGGCATTTTTCAGATACGTAACAGAAAATTCAGGATCGTTGAACATTTGTCCGTTTGAACTTCCGACAATCAGCTTATTGATTTTTTCAAAAGTTTTACTTTTCGCATCGACAGAAGATTTTTTCCCCTGATCGTTGATGAAAATTTTATTATCCTTGAAAACAATGCTGTATTGATAAGGTTTCGTATACTTCCAGCTCAGCATATTCGGAGTCTTTAAAGACATTTTCCCGTACGTTACGATGCTTTTATCCAGAAAATCCATTTTTTTGGTTTGGATAAAATCTGCCTGTAAGGTTTTTATTTCTTTGGTTTCCGAAGAAACTTTAGTTACAAATGCTTTTGCTTCCGCTCCAGACATTGCCGTGTTTTGTGCAAAAAAGAAGCTTGAAACTAATAAAAGTGCTCCGAAAGCAATATTTTTAATCATTGTTTAACGTTTTTAAATTTAACCACAAAAGTCACAAAAGATTATTTTTAACTTAAATATTTAGAAATAAAAGTTTGCAAAAGATAAAACTCAAAGATTTTCAGAACTTATGTGTTCTTCTTAATCATTTAAACTTAAAACTCTAATATGTTAAAACGCTTTTGTCTCTTTTGTGGCTAAAATATTATCAATTGTAAAAGTTGAGTAATTTTTATCCTTCAAAAATACTAATAAATCCACCAAAACATTATACGTTTTTTCCGAAGTGTCATGAAGAAGAATGATACTTCCTTTTTTCAATCCTTTGGTAACTTTTCGATAAATTTTTTTCTCATCTTCTGTAATCGTATCGAGAGAACGTACATTCCAGCCGATGCTTTTTTTGTGAGTTTTTTTGATGGCTTTGGCAATATTCGGATTGGTAACTCCGAAAGGCGGACGATATAAACTGGTTTTTAAATTTCCAATTTTCAACATGATGTCATCACATTTTTCAATCTCTTCAACCATTTTTGAAGTCGATAAAAAACCTGTCGCGTTCAAATGTGAAAAAGTGTGATTTCCAATCGTATGTCCTTCTGCAATAATTCTTTGGAACGTTTCGGGATATTTTTCAATCTGTTTCCCGATGCAGAAAAAAGTCGCTTTTACATTGTTTTCTTTTAACAGATATAAAAACTTCGGCGTGAATTCCGTCGGACCATCATCAAAAGTCAGAGCCACTTCCTTGATCTTTGTTCTTTTATGAGTAATACTGTTGACAAAATATCCCAATGTAATATCGAAAGAACCCCAAACAACAACCGCGGCAAATAATAAAAAACAAAATAAGTACACCCAAAAAGTCCCATGAAACGCATAAATAAAAACGTTACAGAAAAGATAAAATAGGATAAATAGATAATGCTTCATCTTTATTGTCTTTGAATTTTTGGTTTTAAATATCCAGTTTTTTAAAGCGGTATCTTTGTCATTCAGAGCGAAACGAAGTGTAGCGTGGAATCTAAACGTCGTCAAAAATCCATGTCGAGATTCCTACGGAATGACAAATAGACTGATTATTTTGAAATCATCAAGCTCTTCCCAACAAAACCAAGCTATGGTCATTCCCTGCAAGATGATTATAAAGCAAAATATTTTTAATTCCGCCTTTCTTCGCAGAATTAATCATCATCACTTCCGGAATCTCTTGATTTTTCAGAATATGACAAGCCATAAACGTTGAAAAACCACTTGCTGTATTGAATTCGCCACTCAGATGTTTGTAATATAACAAAGCCGAATTTTCAAATAAATTCATTGCTTTTACATAATACACATCCGATTTTGCATCTCCGCTGAAACCTAAAATCACAGCATCAATATCATTTTTAGACAAATTATTTTTAGCTAAAAAATCTTCAATAAACAGTTCCGTTTCTCCCAAATCTAGTTGGCTATTGATCTGAATATCTTGTAATTGGGCATACGAATTTTCCGTTTTGTCTTTCCCTAAAACAAAAAAACTTGCGCCTTCTCCCCAGATGACACCGTCTGTTGTTGAATTAAGATAATCGATGGGAAGATTTTCTTCTTTTTTAATGGTTTTGTTTAATCTGTACAATTCCATTGTCCGGTCGGTTTGTTCGTCTGTTGAACCGACTAAAACGTTTTTCGCTTCACCGTCATTGATCTGTAATTTTGCATCCAAAAACGAAAATTCCAGGGAAGAAGATGTGTTGACATACGTGAAATTGTACGCGTGACATTGCAGACCTAATGCAATTTGCCCCGCAACCGTATTGTGTGTGGATTGAATAAAAAACGTAGGAGTCAGAAACTCTTCATTGTTATCCAATACATTTTTCAGAAATTTTTCGGAATCCTGGGAACAGCCCATTCCTGTTCCGACGATAATCGCGTCAGGATTTTCGATTCGGGCTTCTTTTAAAGCATATTGTGAAGCTACGGAACTCATTTTTACGGTTTTAGACATTCTTCTGCTGGCTGCAGGTGGAATGAATTCTTTGTAATTGGGTTCGATCGCTTTTAAAACCTGAGATGAATTTTCGGGCTTAAGATTTTGGAAAAAATTTTCATTTAATGTGTCCTGAACTGAGATACAGGCTGCACTGTTGATGTAAACTGCACTCATGATTTTGAAAAAATTAAAGTTGAACAATTTCCTCCAAAGCCAAACGAATTGGAAAGAACGTGGTTAATATTTTTCTCTTTGAGCTCAGTCACGGGCGTTAAATCAAATTCTTCCATTTTTGTTTTAAAATTCAGATTCGGGAAAATAAGATTGTTTTGAATGGCCAACAACGAATATACCGCTTCAATTCCCGCTGCCGCTGCCAAAGTATGACCTGTAAAAGCTTTCGTAGAACTGAATTCAGGAACTTTATTTTCTCCAAAAATTCTGATCATCGCAATACCTTCAGACAAGTCATTGTTCGGAGTTGCGGTTCCGTGAACATTGATATAATCGATGTTTTCTTTATCTAAACCTGAAATTTTCAATGCTTTTTCCATGGCTAAATAAGCGCCTTGTCCGTTTTCCGAAGAAGCGGTTTGATGATGGGCATCGTTCGCATTTCCGTAGCCTGAAAGATAGCCTAAGACTTTTTTGTTTTCTTTTTTAACAACTTCATCAGATTCCAAAACGATGAAAGCGGCAGCTTCACCAAGATTCAGACCTTTTCTGTCATTGTCAAAAGGGGTATTGTAAGAATCTGTAAGAATCATCAGCGTATTGAACCCATTCAAAGTAAATTTTGAAAGAGAATCTGTTCCGCCAACAATCACACGATCCAAAACGCCGTTTTTTATCAGTTTTGCACCCATCATAATCGCATTCGCTGCAGACGAACAAGCTGTACTGATGGTTGAGACCATGCCTTTTAGACCCAAATAATCTGCAATCAATAACGATGAATTTCCCGCATCATGAGCGTCAATATATTTTTGCTTTTCAGGAAAGTCTTCGTAAGTGTAGAAATATTTTTCGGTAACGTCCATTCCGCCAACGCTGGTTGAGGAAATCAGACCGGTTTTATATTCATTAATGTCGGAAATTCCGGCACTTTCTACGGCTTCTTTTGCAGCAATCATTCCTAACAAAGAGGTTCTTGTTGCGTTGTTATCTTCATTCAACTGAAGTTTTTCAACAAGTTCCTGATTAGACAATTTTATCTCGCCCGTTTTGATATTTCCGGCATGACGAGTTTCAAACAAGCTAATGTCTGAAATTCCATGTTTTCCGGATTTTAGCGAATTCAAATTTTCCTCCACATTGTTTCCAATGGCGGAAATAATGCCCATTCCTGTTATGGCAATTTTTTGACCCATTTTATTTTATAATGTAACAATATAAAAATGTAACAGTTTACCAATTGTTAGACTGCTACATGGATACATTGGTATATTAATTTATTTTGTTCTGTTTTCTTCAATGAATTTCGCCATTGTGTCGATCGAAGAGAAAATTTCTTTCCCTTTTTTCGGATCGGCTAATTTGATTCCGTATTCTTTATCCAAAAGCACGATCAATTCCAGAGCGTCGATAGAATCCAACCCAAGACCTCCGCCGAATAACGGATCTGTATCTTTGATTTCTTCTACTGCAACGTCTTCTAAATTAAGAACTTCGATGATTTTGTGCTTTAATTCTTCTCTTAAGTTTTCCATAAAATTAATTTGAAAATATGTTAATGAGACAATTTGAAAATATATCATCAAATATTTAAATTAAAAATATTCTGATAAATAATTGTTGTGCTTTATTGACATGATTTTACATTTTCAAATCCGCACATTTTCAAATTCTCAAATTTATAATGTCAGCAAATATACAAAAGCTTTATAACTTTCCTGATAGAGTTCTACCCAGCCACACAATACTTTATCAGCCTTGCCCGACTGTAAAATCTGTGCTGCGTAATCGTTTAAAAATTGTTCATCAAATTCGTCCAAAACGAAAAAAGCATTCTCTGTTTGCATTTTATGTTTAATACTGATTTCACCCACACAAATATTAGGCAAAGTATACACAAAAACGGCAGGACTTGGAAAATAATTTTCCTGAGAATTGATGCTTTCCTGATATTTAAAATCAGTGTCCAAACTTGATGATCTGTTAGCAAAAACCAAAGCTGTTCTGCTGTGGTCTTCATCTTTTAAAATCATTTCAGAAGCAAGAAAAGCGAGTTTGCTTAAGTTATCCATTTTATGAAATTTTGGATAATTCAATGCTAAACTTTTATAAGCTTCTTTCGCAAAATCTAAAAAATTTTCGGTTTGAGTTTCAAAAATAACCTCGTTATTGAGAACGATTTTTGATTTTTCTATGGTGCAAATATCTGTTTTCTTCATCGTTTTCATTTTAGCATTTTTCTAAAATAATTGCTGCATTACACCCACCAAAACCTGAAGCCGTTTTCAAAATATATTTGATTTCTGCCGGTTGATTTTCTTTAATAATATTCAAAGGTTGGGAAGTTCCCGTTTCTTCAAAATTTTTAGACGGAATTAAAGTATTTTGTAAAGAGCTTTCCATTGAAATAATACTTTCCAACAATCCTGAAGCTCCTAAACAATGACCGTAATAGCCTTTCATACTGTTAAGAGGAACATTTTGTAATTCCATTCGGTTGAAAGCGATGGCTTCCATTTCGTCGTTATATATGGTAGCCGTTCCGTGGGCAGAAATAAAATCAATTTTTTCTGCCGAAATATTGGCTTCTGTCATAGCATTTTTGATGCTCGCAAACAATCCGTCACCGGTTCTTGATGGTCCCGAAATATGGTTCGCATCATTAATTGCTGAATCTCCTAAAACTTTAAAACTAAATTTTTCGTTTGAGATTGCTTCGTCACTTCGTTCCTCGCAATGACTAGTAATATAAACCGCTGCAGTTGCTTCACCAATGTTAATTCCGTCACGATTTTTATCGTAGGGTTTACAAATTTCGGTTCCGATCGCCTGAAAAGAATTGAAACCAGAAATCACAAATTCCGAAATTTCATCTCCGGCAATGACAAAAGCATCTTTATATTTTCCTGCCTGGATCATATTTTTCGCAACAGCAATCGCCATAACTCCTGAAACACAGGCATTAGAAACCACAATCGGTTTTGTTTTAAATCCGAAGAAGTCAGCAATTTTTTGAGCTAAGCTGGAAAGAAAAACGCCTTCCGGCAAAGTTTTCTGGTTTTTTAATAAACTGATATTTCCTTTTGTGGTTGATAAAATAAAAGCCGTTTCGTCTGAAATCTGATGTTTTTCAACTAAAGGTTTTAAACTCAACAAAAACATTTTTTCAAGCCTTGTGAATTCCGTAGTGTCATTCTGAGCGGAGTCGAAGAATCTATTAAATTCTTCGTTCAGTTTTTCGGAATTAATCATGGAAGCATAAAAAGGCTCCTGATTTTCTATGATTTTATGTAAAGCTACACCGGATTTTCCTTCCAAAAGAGCATTCCAGTTCGAAGAAACATCAAAACCTAAAGGCGTAACACAATTGTAATCTGTAATGTAAACTTCCTTTCTCATGATAACCCCATTTTATCTTTCCAGGCCTGAAAAAACTCAGGATTATACAAACATAAATTATTGTCAGAATCCAGGAAAACCTGAATGGTTTCTCCTGAACAGACCAATTTATTGTCTTCGTTAAAAAGCTCGTATCTGTAAATCAATTTCGCTGAAGTGGAATTTACGAAAGTCGTTACAATTTTAAATGTCTCCCCATATTTTAATGGCAGAAAATGTTCACAAGTACTTTTTACAATCGGTGTAACGTAACCTGCTTTCTGAATATCAAGATACGTCAAACCATGCTTTCTTCCGAAAGCTTCTCTTCCGTCCTCGAAATAGACGATGTAATGTCCATGCCAGACAATTCCCAACGGATCTGTTTCGTTGAATCTTACGCGGACTTCCTCTGTACAAGTTAAATTTTCTTTAGACTGCATTTTGTTTTCTTTTTTTTACCACAAAGGTTTTCACAAGGTTCACAAAATAAATTTCCACATTTTCTATTTGCGTTAAAATACTTATGTTCTTCGCGGTTAATAAACCCTTAAGTTCACAAAATTATACACAATGTTCACAATGGTTATTCTAAATTTTATATCGTTCCGTTGATTAATCTTTTTACACCATTTTTAAATAAAACTGAGTTAAAATTAATTAATAAACCCAATTTGCAATTGCTTAATTTTAAATACGTTAAAACTTGAGCAATATGAATTTCATTTAATGATTCTACGGATTTTATTTCAACAACAACTTTTCTCTCAACCAGTAAGTCAATCCTATAGCCAATGTCAAGTTTTATATCATCATAAATTAATGGCATTGGTTTCTGTTTTTCTATTAGTAATCCGGATTTCTGTAACTCATAGTACAGACACTCTTCGTATGCGCTTTCTAAAAGTCCAGCTCCAAGTTGGCGATGAACACTTAACCCTGCATCAAATATAACTTTTGAAATCTCATTTTCATTCATATTATTTGTGTTTTTCAGATTTTTATTTAACCACAAGGAACACAAAGTATTTAACGAAGAACACAAAAATTATCTCAAAGGTTTCAATATAGTTTATTTATTTGTGCTCTTTGTGATAAATCTTAGTGCCCTTTGTGGTTAAATTTAAACTGCATTTTGTTTTCTTTCGTAAAATAATGAAATAGCGACCATGGCTACATAAAATAAAAATAAGAAAGTGATTTCTTTAGAAATTCCGCCGATTCCGCTGTTTCTTAAAATGATATCGTAATAGGCATTCAATCCCCAATTCATAGGAGAGAATTTGGCGATCGTCTGCATAAATTCAGGCATTAAAAATACCGGAACCCAAATTCCGCCAACTGCAGCCAAAACGACAACCGAGGTTGCTCCAAATGGCGCAGACTGTTCCTGAGTATCGGCAACAGTTCCCAATAAAACACCAAAACCAATGGCTGCCAAACCTGAAAATAAGGTCACAACAATAAGTTGCAACATTTTTCCTGTGACGTCAAACTGTGGTAAATCCATATATGGGAAAAGGTAAATTCCTACAGCAACCATTAGTAAAAACTGAATGACACAAATGATCAAATAAGTAAATGTTTTTCCTAGAATATGGATGAAATAAGGGGTCGGACTGATTCTCGCTCTCACGCTCGTTCCCTGACTTTTTTCTTTCACTAAATTAATCGATAAAGGAACCACAATAAAGAAAATGGCAAACAAAGCCCAAGCCGGCACGTTATGTTGAACGGAATTCGGCATGACATCCATGTTGCCTTTTTTCGGTGTGATTTCTTTAAAGCTGATCAAATTTTTATTTTCTTCCAGATTTTCCGTCGTTCCCAACTGATCCTGGAAAGCTTTGTAAATCTTTTTATTTTCGATCTCAAAAACCATTTTGTTCACAGCATTCATCACATTGTTTTTGAAGCCGATATTGGTTGCCGGATCAAAATACAGATGAATATCTTTCGCTTTTGAAACCGTTTTCTTCACGGCGGAAGAATCCGTTTCCAGACCGAATGAACTCACGATGGTCTGAACTTTAGAATCAATATTTGAATTGATATCTTTCGTTAAATTCTTAGGAATAACAATCGCCATTTGATAGTCGCCGCCAAAAACAGCATCCTGAGCAGATTTTTCCGTATAATTGGTCAGTAACTCAAATGTTTTGCTGCTTTCGAGTTCCTGTTTTATATTTTTTGAAACTTCAGACTTATCGTTATCAATGAAAATGATTGGAATTTTTGAGCCTTCCAGATTTTTAAAAGTAGAATCCTGAATCAAGGTAATCGTGATAATCAATAATAAAGGCATCACGAAAATAATGACAATTCCTCCGATATCTCTTTTCAGCAAAAGGATTTCCTTAACGAAACTTCTCCACAGTTTATAAAACAACATCTCTTAATTCTTTTCCGGTTAATGAAATAAAAACATCTTCTAAGTTTTCGGCATTTGTCACTCTGTTCACCAATTCTTCAGGGGTTCCGACTGCGTGGATTTTCCCGTGGTCGATAATGGCAATTTTTGTACAGAATTCCTCCGCTTCTGAAAGGTGATGTGAAGTATAAATAATGCAGGTCCCTTTTTTATTTAAATCCAAAAGATGGTCAATAATTGCTTTTTTTGACTGAACATCAACACCAACAGTTGGCTCGTCCAAGAATAAAACTTTCGGATTGTGAAGGGTTCCCGCGATCAAATTGCAGCGGCGCTTCATCCCTCCTGAAAACTGTTCTACTTTTTTATCCGCAAATTTTGATAAACCCATTATTTCCAAAGATTCATCGATAGCATTTCTTAATTTTTTATGGCTTAAACCGTACAGACTTCCGAAGAACATCAGATTTTCTTTAGCGCTCAAAGTTGGATACAAAGCGTATTCCTGCGGAACGATCCCTATAATTTGTCTTAATTTAAAACCGTCTTTCTGAGGAGATAGTCCGTTGATTTTAAAACTTCCTGAAGTGGGTTTTATCAACCCTGAAAGCATGGAAATCAATGTTGTTTTTCCGGCTCCGTTTGGACCCAGAATTCCGTAGATTTCGTCTTTATCAATATTCAACGAAATATCATTTACAGAAAACTCTTCTGCATTTTTATATTTTTTATATAAATTTTTAATCTCAATAAAGTTCTCCATTTAGATCGCTTTTCTCAGTTTTTTATAGAAAGCTTCTTCCAGATCTGCGATATGAAGCATTGTTTTCGAAAGCTGATTATAAATATCGCTTTTCGAGTTTCTGTTTTTGTAAACTCTTGCAATATCCACCGCAAAATCTCTCCAAAGATCACCGATTGCTGTAATTTCTTTGGAAAGCTCTCTCAATTCATCATTTTTAAGGATCACTGCAGCTTCCTGTAAGAAAGCTCCATAAATAAATCTGAAACCACCACCTCCGGTTCCGATTTCTTCCTGCATTCTGATCAGTTGTCCCAAATAATGATTGGTTGTTTTTGTTCCTTTTTTCGCCGCCCATTTCGGGATGCTTTTAGCCACCCAACGCATTGCTTTTACTCCAATGATTGGAACGGGAGCCAACATATTTTTGCAGGTATCTTTAATTCCTTTTTTAATCGCTTCTTCAAGATTTACATTTTCAGGAATGTAAGTAGGGTAGTACATATGGCCTTTTGGAGGAAGAGCGCCTTTTGCATATCTTACTTTCTCCAGTTCGGCTTCGGTAAGCGTCGTTGTATAATCCATCACAGGATCACTGATCAGGAATTTTCCGTCTTCTTTGCCGTAAACAACAAGATTATGAGCATTGAAGTGGAATTTATATTCTTCAGGAAAATAAGTCAGGTTGAAAACGCCAACCTGTAAACCTGTCGGGATATTTTGTTCCAGATTTTTTTCTAAAGCGGTTTGCGCATCTTTGGGATTGGAGAATTTTTGTCTTTTGATTTTTATTCCCAGTCTTTTTGCCGCTTTGCTGAAAATCGCACCGGGCATCGGGCGATAACTGAAACCGGGAGCGAAATTCACTTTTAAAAAAGGAAGATACACAAAGAACAATCCGGAACCGATTCCGAAAATCATGGGTTCGCTGAGTTTTAACCCTTTGTTTAATAGTAAATTGGAGGCAACACCGTTTTCGCAATGTGCGGTCTGATGGTGTTCAAAGTTGATCTTCATTGTTATTTACCGTCGAAGTTTTTTAATTCGTCTACCGAAATTCCGAATGCATCGGCATATTTTTTCAGGGTAGAATCGCTGAGTTTTTTGAAAATTTTGGGTTTTGCGTGTCTTTTCACAGTCCATTGCCATTTGTCAACATAGGCCGCAAGAACCTGTAGATCCATTTTATTTAATTCCATGAAATAAATAATCGGACTTACGATATTATTGGCAACGTTTTGTTTTGCTTCTTCAATACGCTCATGAATCAGCTCCATCGATTCTTCGAGCGCCGCTTTTTTAGCGTCCCAACCAATGCTGTTTGCTGTGGTATAATTATCGTTTTCGTCGGTCACATACAACACTTCGGTCATATTTGCTGACTGTAAATTACTTTCGTCCTGTGGAAGATCTTGCTTTTTCACCCGAAAAAAATTCTGTTAATTGTAGTCTTAATAATTGGCTAAAATAGTAAAAATGCAGGACATAGTATAATGTGTATTTTATTGGACTCCTTTTTAAAAGCCCCTTTTACATCATAAAAATATTGAATTTATGTCCGTCCGGATCAGCAAATATGAAACCATAATTATGATCCCCAAATTCTTCGGGACTTGATATTAATTTACCTTCAGAGTTTTTAATTTTTTCTGCCCATTCATTAACCTCTTCTTTTGTTGCGGCGGAAATGGTAAAAATAATTTCATTCGATTGTTCTGAATCTGATATTTCTAAATCAAGGTTTCTACTCAAAATTTCTTTTTTGAAAAAATGAATAATAAAATTGTTTTCTCCAAAGAAAAAACTTGTAAGATCATCCGATTTTCCATTTGACTTAAAGCCTAACGAAGTGTAAAACTTTGTGGTGCAATCTAAGTCTTTTACACCAAAATTTGCCCAGATCATATTTGATTTCATGATTAATTTTTATGATTAGTAATAATAAACAGCAATTTTTATTCCCGTTGAAATGTCATTAGAGAATGTAATAAAATTATTGTCTTAGTTGTAACAATGTATATATATTAATATACTTATATTGCTACAATAATCAATTCATATGAAGAAATTTTTTATTTCAGTTTCGCTTTTTTGTACAATCATTGCAATGGCGCAGAAATTTGAGACACAAAAACAGACCGATGCTCAAGGATATAGCTTCGAGACTGTAAAAAATGATCAGGCAGGAGTAAGAGTTTATACCCTGAAAAATGGTTTAAAGGTATATCTTGCTAAAAACGATGATGCACCAAGAATTCAGACTTATATTCCGGTAAGAACAGGTTCTAATAACGACCCGAGTGATAATACAGGTCTTGCACATTATTTGGAGCACATGGTTTTTAAAGGAACTTCCCATCTGGGAACTCAGGATTGGGCAAAAGAAAAAGCTTTGTTAACTCAGATTTCAGACCTTTATGAGCAACATAAAGCAGAAAAAGATCCTGAAAAGAAAAAAGCACTTTACAAAAAAATCGATGAGGTTTCTCAGGAGGCATCAAAATATGCAATTGCCAACGAATATGACAAAGCAATTTCATCGTTGGGAGCAACAGGAACCAACGCTCATACTTGGTTGGATGAAACAGTTTATAAAAACAATATTCCATCAAATGAGCTTGAAAAATGGCTTAAAGTTGAAAAGGAACGTTTTTCTGAATTGGTTTTAAGACTTTTCCATACGGAATTGGAGGCAGTTTACGAAGAATACAACAGGGCGCAGGATAATGACGGACGTTTGGTAAATTATGCATTAATGGATGCGCTTTTCCCAAAACATCCAAACGGCCAGCAAACGACAATCGGAACTTCAGAACATTTGAAGAGTCCTTCAATGGTAGCGATTCATAAGTATTTTGATACCTATTATGTTCCGAATAATATGGCAGTTGTTTTGGTTGGAGATTTAGATTTCGACAAAACGATAAAATTGGTTGACCAATATTTCGGTTCTTTCAAATACAAAGAATTGCCAATGAAGAAAATGGTTTCGGAAGAACCGATGACTTCAATTGTAACAAGAACAGTAAAAAGTCCGTCTGCTGCAAGAATGACGATGGCCTGGAGAACTGATTCTGATGGAACTCAGGAAGCAAGACTAGCGAATGTAGTGGCTGAAATTTTAAGCAACAACGGAGATGCAGGCTTGATCGATTTAAATATCAATCAAAAGCAAAAAACTTTAGGAGCAGGAGCTTATGCGAATCCTTTGAAAACTTATGGGTCATTTAATCTTTATGTAACTCCAAAAGAAGGACAAAGTTTTGATGCGGCTAAAGAATTACTTTTAGACCAGATTGATCTGGTGAAAAAAGGACAATTCCCGGATTGGATGTTGAAAGCGATCGTGAACGACATGAAAGTTCAGCGTATGAAAATGTGGGAAACGGCAGATGGTTTGGCAACTACACTTTATGGTAATTATATCAGTGGAAGAACTTGGGAAGACGAACTTGATGATATCAACAAGTATGAGAAAATTACAAAAGCGGATGTTGTAAAATTTGCGAATGATTTCTTTAAAAATAATTATGTTGTTGTTTACAAAGAAAAAGGCGTAAATGATAAATTGGTTCGTGTAGAAAACCCGGGAATTACACCTATTAAATTAAACAGAGAAGCGCAATCTCCCTTCCTTAAAGATATTTTAGGGACAAAAGTTGCAGACATCAAACCTCAGTTTGTTGATTATAAAACAGCAATTTCTACGACGCAAATTAAGGATAAAAAAGTAAGTTTCGTAGACAATAAATACAACAAAGTAGCTCAGGTAAGCTATATTTTCCCATTCGGAACGGATAACGATAAGGAACTTTCTTTGGGGGTAAGTGTTTTACAGTATTTAGGAACTGACAAATATACTCCGGAGCAATTGAAAGAAGAATTCTACAAATTAGGAATTTCAAACAGCTTCAGAACGACGAATGATCAAACTTTCATTACTTTGACAGGTCTTGAAGGGAATATGAAAAAAGGTGTTGAATTATTAAATCACTGGCTGAAAAATGTAAAAGCTGACCAGGAAATTTATAATCAGACTGTGAAAACAATTCTTGAATCGAGAGATGTTGCCAAAAAAGATAAAAACAGAATCATGGCGGCGCTTACCAACTATGCTAAATATGGTAAAGATTCCAGAATGACAGATATTATTTCTAAAGACAGACTTCAGAATATCAACGTTACAGAATTGATGTCGAAGATAAAGACTTTAAATAATTATCCTTACGAAGTTTTCCTTTATGGGGAAAGCCAGAGCGATCTTGAGAAAGCGGTAAAACCATTCATTGCTAATGCAACTTTACAACCTGCAAAAGCGAAAGAATATGCAGAGCCAACAACAGGCGGAACAGTTTATTTTGCAAACTATGACATGGTACAGATGGAAATGTCTAAAGTAGCAAAAGGTAGCAACGTAAATCTTTCAAATTTCGGTAAGGCAAATGTTTTCAACGAATATTTTGGTAGAGGTTTGTCTTCTATCGTATTCCAGGAAATCAGAGAAAGTAAGTCTTTAGCTTATTCTGCGTACGTTTCTTATGCAAATGCTTCAGAAAAAGACCACGCAAACTACATCACGAATTATATCGGAACGCAAGCTAACAAGTTGCCATTGGCTGTAAATGCAATGAATGAATTGATGGCACAGCTTCCGCAAATTCCGGCGCAGTTTGAAAATTCTAAAGGTTCTGCCTTAAAGCAGATTGCATCCAACAGAATCAACAGAACCAATATTTTCTACAATCAAATGGCATTGAAAAAATTAGGAGTTGATTACGACATCAGAAAAGATATTTATTCAGAAATTCAGAATCTAACTTTACCTCAATTGACTAATTTCTACAACACTGAAATTAAGCCTGTACAATACAACACGGCAATCATCGGGAAAAGAGAAAACCTGAATATGGAATCGATCAACAAGATGGGAACTTTTAAAGAAGTGACTTTAGAAGAAATCTTCGGATATTAATTTTCATTAATATAAATTGTTTGAAGTGAGGCAGGAATGTCTCACTTTTTTGTTTTAAACAGGTAATTGAAGTTTGTATATTTGCTGGATCACGTAAAGCCTGATTATAAAACAGATCATAGAAAATAAAAAATTAATTTGGACTGCATTTGCTTGCAGTTTAGTTTTTCTGTTTATTGCTTTTAAATTTTTAATTTCCGAACTGCCTGATAAAAATAACGTTGTTAAAATCAGCGGAATTTTAAAAGATGAAATAAAATTTGAAAGAAGAGGCCGAGGGAAGAAATCTTTACTAATTAAATTAAAAAACTATCCCGAAATTGATTTTATGATAGGAAGCGTTTCTTTAGATGAAACTTATTCACAAGAATTAATTAATGAAAATAGATTAGGAGATTCAATTACCTTGTTTATTGAGAATAAGGAATTTAAAAGGAAAATAGTAAAAACTGAGGAAATTTCATTTCCTGAAAATATTCTTCATCCGCAAATCGTCGATATTGTTGAAATTAACGATGGAAAATCAAATTATCTTTTTCTGGAAGACTATCGTAAAGCACATCAAAGAAATAATTATCTGGGCGCTGTCTTTTTTGGCATTTTAAGTCTATTAATGCTTTTTTTAGCTATAAAAGTATTGCGACATCGAAAAAATATGAAAATTTTAGAGTGATTTTGGAATAAGGGATATTTTGATGATATTAATTTAAAACCGTGTCAAGGTTCTAAACCTTGACACGGTTTTAAATTTCGGTTTCAATAAAAACGTTAATCTAAAATAATTTTACCCAGGCTTTCTGAAATTTTTCAGTGTAAATGTAATGCGCCTTCATCAGTTCTTTCAGAAGGTTTTTTGATGGTTTATAAGAAGTTTCCTGGGCTATTCTCGAAAGAATTTTTGTTTGCTGATCTTTATCCTTTTTTTCATTATACATTACAGCAAGCCCAATAAGAATATCGATTTCTTTTGGATCTAATGCTAAAGCTTTTTCAAAGTAGGATTTCGCTTTTGTTGTATTATCAAGTTCAAAATATCCATAAGCTGCATTAGTGATTACAGACGTGTTTTTTGGGTCTTTGATTAATGCAATTTCATAATTTTCAACGGCTTCTTTAGATTTACCCTGCATTTGGTAGGTGTTGCCAAGATTGGCATAGATGTAAGGATCGTTGTTTCCTAAAGCGAGTATTTTCAAAAGATCTTTTCTCGCATTTTCATAATCTTTAGCCTGAAAATAAATACTGAATCGGTTTTCATAGTAGGAAGGTTCATCAGATTTAATTTCAATAGCCTTATCAAGATCCCGCAACGCCAGTTTTAGGTCTCCGGTTTCCTGATAGATAAGACCTCTGTTATTGTAATACATAGAACCAGAATCTTTCTGAGTAATTGCTTCGGTCAGTAAAACTTTTGCTTTTTCGTAATTTTTTGCTCTTTCGAAAGGTAACGAAAAATAAAAGTAAACATCATGAAGAAATTTATTGTCCGGATTTTCTTTGATTTGCGGAAGTGCTTTAGCAAAAATAGGATAGAGATCAATCATTTCCTGATCAAGTCGCTTTTCATTCAGTAATTTCAGATAATTGTTATAGTATCGATCGTTGCTTTGATCCAAAGAAATCATTTTACGATAATCTTGCAGTGCCTTTTCAGGTTCAAAATCAAAATAGTAAGTGTTGCCTCTTATTTCATAAAATTTAGCATCATTCGGATTAAGATTGATTGCCTGGGTCGAAGTCTCAATAATCTCTTTATTTCTTTTAAGCTTGATAAGGATGTAGCATTTCAAGTCATAAAAATCTAAATTCCTTTTGTCCTGCTTTATTGCCAAATTTATTTTCTGCAGAGCTTTGTCATAATTTTCGTTCTGATAGAAATCATAGGCTTCCTGATAAAAATCAGAACTGTTTTTTGTTTCATCGGTCTTGCTAGAACTAACTGCAGATGGAGGAGGAGCAACGGTTTTTTGTGCTAAAACGGGTAAAGCAGCTAAAATGAGAATGAAAACCGTAATTTTTTTCATGTTTAAATTGTGTTGAGTTGATGAATAAAGTTAGTAATTTATCTTCTTTTGAATTTCAGCTGTATCAAAAGGTAAATTTCATTTTTCTGCAGATCATTGTACCACGTTTTTTCACTTACAATGGCATTGTTGTATAAATTCAGCTGCTCCATATTTTCCACATATTCTATTCTTTCAGAAGTCTGATATTTGAAAAAGGATAACAGGTTTACCTCATCACCTATCTGTGGAACAGCAGGAAATTCTACAGAATTTTCAAACTCAAATTCCACATCGTATGAATAGAATCTTACTTTTACGCTCACAAAATTATTTTCACCAAATATAGAGTTTATTCCATAAAAAAAGCCAACTCTAAGGTCGGCTTGTATATTTATAATAAAAATTCGGGATCAGATTTCCTGAATAAATAAACTAATTTCGGTGCGAATCAATAATTTTTCATCTAAAAAAGTTTCACAGAAAATCTGGCAGATGTTTTCATATTTCGAAACCAGAGAAGCTTTAGAAATAATTTTATCACCTGCCTTGGGTGAGGCAAAAACTTCAATTTTTTTAATATTGGTAATAAAACCAATCACTTTAGTATTCGATTCCGGGTTTTCAAAAAAGCTTTGTCCGAGAATCGATGAAGAAGTCTGGGCAGAATGCTCAACCAATCCTGCTTCAATAAAATGATTGTTGTGAATAAATATATTATCAGGAGTAATTTTAAAAGAAGTAACCACTTTCTCAGGGGTAAGCTCAAGAATGTAGTCTACCATCAACATTGGTTTGCGATGAGGTAAAAAATTGTGAATGTTGATAAGATTTTCTTCTTTTAACTCCATTTAATTATTGTTTAAACCAAAAAAATGCTTCAATTGGCTCTTTTTACTTTTATCTTGATTTTTTTAAAACTATTTCACGACGGTTTTCATCTCAGACTTGGCAATGACTTTATCGTTAATTTTCGTAACGACTTCCACCAAAGTTACGCCCATCATTTCGTTCATGATCTTTACTTCAGAAATCAGTTGGTCTCCTATTTTTGGTAACACTTCAGCTTCAAAGGTTTTTATGGCTCCGATATAGCCGGTCGGAGCTTCTTTTCCTAAGAGATAATACTGATATCCGGTATGAAGAGCAACACTTTGCGCCTGATGTTCAATTAAACCTGAAGCTTGAAAAAAGCCTTCATTTACAAAAATATTGTCATCTTTTATTTCAAATCCTGAAACCAGATGTTCTGCAGAATATTCTGAAATTCCGCTTACCATTACAAATGGATATTTCTGCGGAATCAGACTTTCGACAAAATTCTGATCAGAAGTCGGAAGTTTATTTTCCATTATACAACGGTTAATAAAGAACAAGAATAAGCAAATCTTCCGCTTTCAGGAACACAAAGCATGATTCTTTCACCCTTTTTTAGTCTGCCGGAATTCATCAGTTGCTCAACAGCAATAAATATTGAGCCAGCTCCGATATTTCCAACTTCCGAAAGATTGTAGAACCATTTTTCCCAAGGAAAATCCAGTCCAACTTTCGCAAACTCGTCCTTTAAGCCTTCTTTAAAATAACCTGAAGAAATATGTGCCAAAACGTGATCGATAGATTCAGGATCAAGATTATGCTTGGTGAAAGAAGCTCTTAAACTTTCTGCACCTTTTACCAGAATATATTTATCTAAAATTTTAGTGTCCTGCTTTAAAGCAAAAATAGACTGGTTCAACCATTCTTCAGCAGGGTATTCTGCCCAGGATTTTAAGCTTCCGTCTTCCTGCTTTTCGCAACCGGAGTACATACAGGCTTCAATTTCGTGAGCGTAAGAATAAAAATCAATCCATTCGATCTTCAGTGAAGTTTCGTTTTCTCTCGGTTTGTTTTCCAACAAGAACGCTCCTGCTCCGTCAGAAAGCATCCATCTTAAAAACTCTCTTTTGAACGCTACGATTGGTCTTTCTTCCAGAAGTTTTAAATTTTCCGCTTCATGATTAAATTTATCCGCTGTCATCCAAGCAGACATTCTTTCAGAACCTACACATACGGCATTATCTTTAATCCCGGCTTTTACATTTAAGAAGCCGTAGTTTAAAGCATTCATTCCCGAATTACAAAGTCCGGTTGCGGTATTAATTTCTACAGATTTCCCGATATTCAGCTCACCATGAACCATTGATGCATGAGAAGGCTGAATCTGGTCTGCAGAGGTAGTTCCGCACGAAAGAAGTTCCATATCTTCTTTTTTGAAGTTTTCATCAAAAAGTCCTTCAATGGCTTTTGCTGTAATCTGCGCATTAGTATGCGTAGATTTGCCGTTTTTATCTAAAGCGTAATATCTGGTTTTAATTTTATTGTTTCTTAAAATCAGCGCTTTCGCTTTAGAAGGAGTATTATTTACTAAGCCAAGATACGTTTCCATTTCGTCATTAGAAACCGGTTCATTCGGCAAGTATGTTGAAGCTTTTGTTATAAATACGTCGTACATTTCTATTTTAAATTAATTCCTTGTAAATATTCTTTCTGTTTTTGTCTTTTTTTCCATAAAAGCGGAGCGAGCAGAATGTGGAAAATCAACACAATTGGCGAAATAATCCAAATTGCTGCCATCAAATATACCTTAAAGAATTTTATCAGCAATGGTCGTTTTTCTTTTTTATTGATAATCAGATTTGACCAGATGGTGAAAATTTTATTCCCTACTTTTTCAACTCTTACCAGAAAGGCTCTGATTTCTACGGCTCCGTTCTTTACCAATTCAGGCTGAAGATTGGCTAAATCATTATTCTCAAAATGCCTTTCAATAATCTTACCATATTTTCCTGCTCCATTGATTTCTTCGTCTGAAACTCCTGCTGCGGGAAGAATTCCTGATTTTTCTTTTTGTCCGGTTGTCATCCAGCGGAGAATCGTCAAAACACTTGTATAATTGTCTCTTCGGTCTACTAATGCAATGTTTCCGACAAGTTTGGCTTCAAAATTCTTTAGATATACTTTTAATTTTTCCTGTGAAAGCATCCACATATTTCTTGTTGCAGAAATGGTTACCACCGGAGTGTTTTTTAAAATATCGGCTGCAAATCCGCTTTTTAAGAAAGAAATAATCGGAATAGACGGCGTTAAATACCAAACCTGATAACCGAAAAGAATTAAGTCAAATTTTGTATTGAGTACTTCTTCCGGCGGAGGTAAAATCTCACTTGGAATCTGCAGGTAAGATTCCGGAAAGGTGTTGAAAAAAACATCACTCGGCCAGGGAAAAGGAAAATCTTTTTTGAGCTGAATGTTGTAGTAAGTAACCTTGTATTCGTCTTTTTTATCTTCAAATGGTTGTGCGATATTTCTTACAATATCCTCCAACTGACCGGTTTGAGTATAATAAATAACGAGTATATTTTTTTGCATTAATATCTTTTATGGATTACAAAAATATGATTTTCAATTTTATTATTCATGCCTAAATATTTTTATTGATTCCGAATCAAACATTTGTTGGTAATTTGCATTTTCAAAAGGATGATTCTTAATGTTCAGCAGGATAATTGTAGCCGGGAAATCAGGTATATCTTTAAGATTAAAATTTTCGTCAGAAATTAAAAGAACGTCTGTTTTTTTATTGACTTGAGACAGATTTTCAATATAAAGAAGTTTTCTTCTTTTAACTAAATAATTATTTTTCGCAACCGATCTTTTTTCTTCATCATGAATCAAGCTGAAAATTCTTCTTCCGGCTTGCTGAAGCGTTAATAAAATGTCTTTTTGCCCAAAATCATCTGCAATATGGAAAATAGTGGCATCTTTCGGGATGTGTTTATTGAGTTCAAAATAGACTGACTTGTTTTTGTTGAAATCTTCTTTTACAGGTTTTACAACTTCGTTTTCTTTATATAAATAATTTAAGAAAAGCTTCTTTTTAAAATAATTTTCATCTTCAATTTCGCTTCTCAGCTTGGCAAATTCATCACGGAAATAAGCATTGATTTTCTTCGTTCTTTCAGAATAATTTTTACCAAAGCTCAAATCTTCTTTGTGAATTCTGTCACCCACTTTTACAGTAATGCTTCCGTCATAAATAATGAAATCTCCTTTTGGCTGAACTTCAGAGTTTCCATGAATATAAATCGGAACAATATCTAAATTAAATTCTTCAGCGATATAAAAAGCACCTTTGTGAAAACGTTTAATGTCATTTGTATAAGAACGTTCAGATTCAGGGAAAACAACCAGAGAATATCCCTGTTCGATTTTTTCTTTCAGCTGTTCCATTCCGTTTTCGATTCCCTGAGACACAGGATAAAAACCGAGAGCTCTTACCAGTTTTCCGAAAACGGGAGAATTGTAAACCCAGTCGTTCACGAGGTAAATAATTTTATGATTGACCATTCCCAACGCCAGAGTATCAAGAAAAGAAGTGTGATTTGCAATAATTACAGCAGGTTTACTTAGATCTTCGTTCGGATTTTTAATCACTTTTTTCTTCACAAACGGATTGGTATATAAAACTGAAGTCAAAAATTTTGCTAAAATTAATTTGATGAAATCTAAAGTTTTTCCTTTTGAACGTTTTACGAAAATACTTCCGATGGCTGAAAAAATCAATCCGCCTAAGCCGTAATATATAAATGATAGCACAGAATTTAAAAACAATCTGAAAGTAATCGGCGACAAACCTTTTTTCTGTCGGTTGATAATTAAAAACCTAAACCAAAACGGATATAAGGTTGAGGTAATTACAATCACGGAAAACATTCCGATTAAAGCGACTAAAGCCAAAGAATGTAAAGCCGGATGTTTCGCAAAAATCAAAGAACCGATGGATAAAATCGTTGTGAAAACTGCCAAAATAATCGAAATTCTGTATGTTGGAAGTTCGTTTTTACCGGTTGTATGTTCTTTCTGCATTGCTTTCGTGAGGAAAATGCTGAAGTCATCTCCGACCCCGAAAACCAAAGTGCAGACTACGGTGCTGAAAATATTTAATTCTAATCCAAGAAAATACAAAATTCCTGCAGTCACAACTCCCGTTAAAACAATCGGAAACATCGTCAAAACAGACAATTCGAAATTTCTGAAGAAAACAATAATCGTAAGAATAATGGCTAAAAGTGAGTAATTGATTAGCGTATTAAAATCATTTTTAAGCAAACCTAAAAAATTCTCATTCATCTGTTGACGGTCGATCGCCAAAGCATCGTGATTTTTTTCAACATCTTTGATGAAAGCATCGCGTTTCTTTTCGTCCACTTTCACCACATTCGAAACGGTGTAAAATCCATTTTCGTTGCTTAGGAATTCTGAGATTTGAAGGGCTTTAATTTTTTCGTAATCTCTTAAACTTAAAGTGGAATATGATTTATTTAAATTCTCATTGAACTGGTCAAATGCGGAAGCATTGAAACCAAATTTATTCCCATTTTGAACCAATTCAGAGATTGTCTGATTTTTTTTGTTCTGATTCCAGAACTGATTCCATTTTTCAAACTTTTTTTGTTGGTCTTCTTTCGATAAAACAACATTTCCAAGCGAATTATAGCTTAGGATTTTTCCTTCCTGCTTTTCTTTTTCCAAAAACCGGCTCAGCTGAGAGTTTCTCGCCAAAGCTTCATTTTCAGAATTTCCATAAGAAATCGTGTAAATCGATTTTGAAGTAAGGTCTGATAATTTTTCAAGTTTCGCTTCGCTGATTTTCAAATCTTTTGGAATGTAATTTAAATCACCAATGTCTTCATTAAAACCAACGTGACGGAAACCAAAAAGACACGCAATTATCATCAAAGAACATCCGATAATCAACGGTTTGTTCTTTTCGTAAGGGTAATTTCCAATTTTATCGATGAAATTCGTGCTAACTTTATCTGAATTTTCTTTCGGATGATACAGTTGCGGAACAATAATTAAAGCGGTAAAAGACGACAGGAAAACTGTAATCGCAGCGAAAAGCCCAAGATCTTTCAACGCTTCAGAACGAACGAAAACCAAACACAAAAATGAAACCGCCGTAGTTGCGCTGCTCAGAATAATCGGTTGCGTAATTTCCTTGTAAAGCTCTTCAATATTGTTGTTGTGCTTGTAATGCGTTAAAATATGAAGGGCATAATCGATGGTAATTCCAATTAAAATTGCTCCGACGCTAAGTGAAATTGCCGAGATTTTATCTTTAATAAAGTATAAAATCATCAGTGAAATGAAAACGGCAAAAACAGTCGGTAAAAAAACAATGAGCGGCGTAAAGAAATTCCTGAAGTAATACATCAGTAAAATCAACAGAACCGTCATCGAAATAATAACCGTATTCTGAATGTCTTTCTTGATTTGTTGGGCATTCGCAACCGCAATTACCGGCGAACCAAAATAGCTGATTTCAGTTTTTCCTTTGAATTCTTTGTTGAGGTTGTCTTTAATTTCATTTAACTGATTGACGAAAACCTCGTTGTTTTTCGTGTCGTTGCTTTTGTTTTTAGGATTGATGAAAAGCAGGAGGTTTTTTCCGTCTTTGGTAACGATGTAATTGTCTTCCAGCTTGAAATCTTTACTGATATTTAGAGCATTGAGTTTTTTGATTCCGAGAAAAGTGATTCCGAGAGGATCTTTTTTGATAAATTCTTTGGTGACTAAACTTGTTGGCGAAACCAGCGACACATAATTGTTCTCTACCTGTTTTGCAATACTGTCTTTGTTAAGTTTTCTTTCAATTTCCTGATAATCGTTTTCATCCAGAAATAAAGGCAGATTCTGATTGACAAAATCAAAAGTTTCGGAAATTTCGTTGTCATTTACTTTTCCCTGAACTGAACCGATGTATTTCTGTAAAGGTTCGATTTTATGTAAAAAAGTATCTGCAGTTTCCGAAAGCTGGAAATTATCATTTCTTGATTTGTTCTCAATGATGACAATAATTTTGTCTGAAAAGTTCAATTGCTTTAGAACTTTTGCTGTCAAATCAGATTTGTCATTTTTCGGAATAATCTGATTGATGTCTTCTTCAAAATTAATTTTAGAAGCAAAAAATCCACAAATGACAAGGATTCCCAATGCTGCTGCGATGGAAATGAGCCGGTTTTTAGAAATAAAATAATATAAATGGATGAAAATGCGATGCATTGCCTTGTTTAATCAAGTTGCAAATTTAAATTTTTAAGGATTAGCTCAAAATAAATATGTGATAAGTTTTGTCTGAAAATCAATAAAATATTCGGTGTAGAAGAAAAAAACTTTTACTTTTGCAAAGTTCCCGATTGATGAAATACATTTTAAAACAAAAATAGCTAAGTAATAAACTTAGATCTTGATATGTTTAAAATATTTGATGAAAAAATAAACGAATTTCTGTTTGTAGTGATTTTACCGTTTCTACTGCTTTTTATGTCTTATTACGGCTTTGAATCTTCGTATACGAGACTTAAAACTTCGGTAAGACCTCCGGAATTTTTATTTTCTTCAGTTTATTCTTACCGGATTATTCCTAATTATCTTAGTATTTATATGACAGATTTTATGGAAAACTGGATTTCTAACTGTTCTTTATCTTTTAAGAATTTTCTTGATAAAAACGGAACTCCATTTTATCACGGTCTTTTTCTGATGAATACCTTTTTCTTTATTCTGAGTTCGTTGCTTATTAATGCTATTCTGAAATTTAAGGTAACTGAGGCTTTATTTAATATTAATTTCAGAAGAATCATTCATCTTTTGGCAATTTTTTTTATCGTTATTACACAATATGCACCATCAAATTGTGATACTATTGCCTTATTTTGTTACTTGTCTGGTATCTGGTTTACAATGAAATATTTTCATAATAAAAGAAATTTATATTTCTATTATCTGGTTATTTTAATTGCAGCATCTACCTTGGTAAGAGAAACGGCATGTCTGAATATTGCTTTTTTTGCTTCAGTTTTCTTTAGTTTTGAAGATTTGAAGAGAAAGAACTATACATTTATCTGGAAAGTGATTCCTTTGCTGTTCTCATTCATGATTCCGTATTTTGGATTAAGAATCTTTTTGAGTCGAGAAGAAACTTCTTTTATGGAGGGAGTATACATTGTAAGTAATTTTACCAGTCCTTTTAATCTTGCCGGATTGTTGTTTTCCGTCATTGTGTTCTATTTTATATATAAACTATGCACACATTCTGAAAGCAGATTAGTGATAAAGAAATATTTATTCTTTTCTTTGCCATATATTGGAATGATTACTTTGGTAGGACTTTTCTGGGAAGTGAGACTGTTTCTTCCTCTTATCCTTACAGCTATTATTGTGGCGTTTCATGATTTTAAAAATCTTTATAATTAACCGATGAGTTTACTACATCCCTATTTTCTGATTGCTATCATTTATATGCTGTTCTTCAGCGTACAGGAAGTTTTTGGACGAAAGGTTGAGAAGAAATATTTCTGGTTTCTTGGGGTTTATCTTATGATTCTTGCGGGGCTTCGTGATAATGTTGGGCCAGACTACGGAAGTTATGTGATGATTTATGTCTATGCAGACACAAAGGAATATCTTAATATTTTTTTAAAAGCACTACATATTGAAGGTTCTGAAAATGTAGATATAGAATGGCTTTTTGCTTTGATCAATAAGCTGTTGCTGAATTTGTTCAATGCTCCGTTTTATTATC
Organism: Chryseobacterium sp. RLHN22; assembly: GCF_051011795.1. NCBI lineage: Bacteria > Pseudomonadati > Bacteroidota > Flavobacteriia > Flavobacteriales > Weeksellaceae > Chryseobacterium > Chryseobacterium sp. RLHN22. The sequence continues at coordinate 25,913 of NZ_JBPCHW010000003.1, read as the reverse complement.
TCACATTAGTTATAGCGATTTGTGCAATATTTTTTAAAGTGGAGTATACAGATGATAATACTTTTTATCCGTTTACATTCACTTTGTTTATGTTTATTCCGAACTTTTTTATCGGAGAGAGTGGTCAGATCAGACAAAATCTGGGAACTTTCATTGTTTATTTTGCTTTACGATATATTAAAGAAAGAAAATTGTGGCTTTATCTATTCTGGATGTTTATAGCCTCGGGGATACACAATGTTTGCTATATTTTTATTCCTATGTATTGGCTTGTGAAAATTCCCCTAAATAAGTACATGATGCTTGTTTTGATTATTGGTTCGATATTCGCCTCACCTTTTGAAATTTACAGGGTTTTCGGTAGTTTTCTCGATAGTCTTGCTACGGATAGTATGCTTGTAGATGGTTTTAACGGCTATATGAATGAGAGTGTGGAGAGACTAAACGGCGGAATTGGTATTCCGGAGGTTATGATGGCAATTCTTACATTTTTCTTGTTTACTTTCGATGATAAGATGATGGAGAAATTTCCTTATTATGAATACCATAAAGTATTTGCAGTAATAGGAGTGTGTTTATATTTCATTCTTAGAAATAACAGTATATTTTCTTCCAGAATGGCGGGTGCCTTTATCGGTTTTGGATATATCATTATTCCTAATGCGATGTATGTGGTTTCTGCCGGCACGAAAAAGATAATTTATACTTTTATCATATCGCTTTTCTTATTCAATTTTGTTGTATTCTCTGTTTTTAAAAATATTGTAGCCGGCAGGTTTACTATTGAACTATATAAAAATCACTTACTGCCTTAAAGTTGTTTTTTTTGATCAATAAAAATTCATCTGAGAAGATGTATTTTTTTGTGTCTAATATTGTACTTTTGCTCATAGAATTATTTGGTGCAAAATTTTCATTAATACTTAAATATCATTATTTATTGTTTAAAATATTGCATTTATATGTTGTTATTTTATATTAATGATGGTGTTTTTGAATAAATGAAATAAGCTCAACTCACAAATTTATTGCTATGAAAAAGAAATACTTTTACAGTATTGCGGCAGCATTTTGTTTGCTGTCTGTAGATGGTTATGCTAAAAGTTCTTTACAATTAAAGAATGAATTATCTGAATTTAATACAAGAAAAGATACTTTAGAACGCGATTTAGATAATAATATTGCAGCCCGTGTGGCTGCAAAAGATTGGATGAAAGCTCCCAATAGCTATCTTTTTGATCCTTCTCTGAATAATGAGGGACTTTATATTCCTGTCAGAAAAGCGTTTGCGATGTGGGAAGGTTATAAGTTTCTTGGTTATTCCACTATTCCTAATGGTCAGATTACAGCAGATGTTTTATGGGAAGATCATCATGGACTCATAAAGTCGGGTGCAAATTATAGCTTAGAAATCATAGGTACAGGTAAAAATGCTAAGATAAAAGTTCCCGTTAATAAAAGCCAGGAAGGTAATGCTGTAATTGCTTTCAGAGTAAATGGTGAAATTTACTGGTCTTGGCATATATGGGTGACCGATGATCCTACAAATGGTTCTTCTTATAAGAGCTTTCCGGCTGTTAAAAGAGAGAAAATAGATGGGACTATTGAAGTTATTCCTGATGCGGAATGGCAGTGGATGGATAGAAACTTAGGTGCATTAAACAATTCTATTACCGCTGATGACTGGAATAATAATGGCGGTTTGTTGTATCAATGGGGTAGAAAAGATCCTATACCCACCTTAGTCCTTAGAGGAAACGATTTTTATGAAGTTTCCGGCTCAATTGGAAGAGTGCGTCACAGAGGGGCGAAAAACTTTACAAATGCCATTAACTTTGATAATCTTAGAAAATTTGTTTTGTTCTCTAATGCTACTGTGGATAATAACATTCAACTTTCTGTCAAAAATCCGCTAAGTCTTATTTACGTAAACAAAGATGACAATTCCGGACCGGCATATTACTTTAATAATCCTAATCTTATGGTTAATTGGTTCGGGTCTACTCTTGCTCTCCCTAATAACAGGTTGACTGAGCTTAATCTATGGTCAGACAATGCAAAAGGCAGGCTGAACTCCGATTATACCAGCGATGCAAGCACTGCTCCCTACAGAAATAAGTCATCATTTGATCCTTGTCCTAACGGATGGAGACTACCTTCAATGTTGGTGGCAAATCAGGCTTCGGGAAATTATGTAGATAATATCAGGGTAGATTTTTCTCCCTTTGGTGTAAGAACCAATTTAGGTAAAAACACTTTCGAATCTAATGGTTATTATATTTTAAAGCCAACCGATAACAACGTTCCTTCTTTTATGACGGGTATGAAGTTATTTACAAATATAGGTTTCGACCTGTCTAATGTCGGTGGAAATAATATGGGAATATTTCCGGGAACCGGCCAGATTGCAATTAATGCGCACGGCGGCCAATATACCGATCAGCATCATGTAGGCTTGTGGACAGCTACCATGACACGTTTTTACGATACAACGCCGGCTGTAGAAGCACGTATGTTGTTTATGGTACCCGATAAAGACCAGCCAGATATTCCTGATCCTTCATATTCTTCGATTAAAGGTAGATACTGGTACAGACCGTTGGGTACTGCAAAAACTTCAGATGCAAATGCTTGCCGATGTATAAAAGACCCTTTATTTTCACTTAATAATTATGATTTTCCGACAGAATATTTTGCACCGGTTTCTGAATATACAGTAGGCCTGAGTAATCCGAATACTTATCAGGTGGTGAAAAGTACTGCCGTTTCAACAGTTGAGATCCCGGTGACTAAAGCATTTTCTGTACAAAGCCAGCTTTTAAATAATCCTTCTATTTTAAATCCCTCAAGTTTCAATAATTTGAAGTCAAATGTTTTATGGGCAACAAATACAAATCTGATAAACAGTGTAAACATAGTAAATCCCTCACCGGCTTCCTTAGTGGCATTAGCAGACACTAAAATCTTAATTAATTTAGCAGCTAATCAAAGTGGAAATGCAGTCGTAACTCTTCATAACGGAAGTATAGCAAACCCTGTTTATTGGTCGTGGCATATTTGGGTTACCGACACAGATATTGGCTCTGAAATTTATGCTACGGAAACACCCAATACTGTTGCAACCAATTATATTAACTATGTTCCAAAAGGAAGTATTCTGAAAACCGAGTTTATGGATAGGAATCTTGGTGCAACTGATGCTTTCCCCTTAGTTGTTAATCCGCTTTCTCCTACAGTTGAAGAATATTCGAAAATCAGAGCATCTACAGGTTTGCAGTATCAATGGGGAAGAAAAGATCCTATTCCTTCTTTTCAGTATGCCGACAGATCTTCTTACAATATATTTTTAGGAAACGTTAATCAAAATGGAGCGGTGGCTTATACTACTTTACCTGCTGCAACTTATAATGATACGTCGGGAAATTATATAATCCCATATGATACGTATACAAACTCCTCAAATGCAAATGTTTTAGTAAGTGATAAGATTAACGAAAAAGTAGCCAAAGTTCTTTCCTATTCCGTGAGAAATCCTTTAGTATATATGATTCCGAGCAGTTTTGCACCTTATAATAATGTTGTTTCGAATTACACGAATGGTACAGACTGGTTGTTGAACGAACCGAATGTGGCAATAGACAGATGGGGGAGAGGTGGAGAAAAATCACCTTTCGATCCTTGTCCGGAAGGATGGAGAATTCCTGATCTCACAGATGTAGCAATTGTTAGCAATAAAGATTTCGGCTTGTCACCATGGTATAAAAAAGATAAAAATGTAGCAACAAGCTATAATATGGTTACAGATTATCTTGGTACACCTGTGAAAAATTCAGGAAATGCAAGTTTAGGATATTTATTTAGCAATCCTGCCTATAATGTAGGCAATTATCCGAATTCAGGATCACGTGGTTTCCGAAGTGTTGTGGCAAATCAGACCCCTGTTGGTACATATAATGTAAACAACTTTCAATATTCAGGAGTCTGGACTGCTGCATTGAACTCCAACTATATCGGAAGAGCGATTAATATTTTATTTGATTCTGCTTCTAATCCTAACCGTTTCATTGCATTTCATGATAATAATGATCCTTACTTCGGAATGGCGTGTCGCTGTGTTAAAGTAAAACATAACCAGAACGGAATTGAAGAAGGCCCTATTCCTGCAATTCCTGTTACGCCGGGTTCGGTTATCAAAGCTTCTAATATCTTTACCGAAAATCAATTGCAACTTAAAGCAATAGAAAACAAAATCGTTCTTTTTCCTAATCCTGTGAAAGATTTGCTCTATATCAAGGCAACCGAAAATAGAGATTATTTTTTCCAGATTTACAATGCAGCCGGACAGTTGGTAAAGTCAGGTAAATTTGAGAATAATCTGACCGATGTTTCCAGTTTAGTGGGCGGAGTTTATCTTGTAAGAATAAATAATTCTGAAACAGTAGTAAAGATCATCAAAAAATAAATTTTTAACTCATTACATTTTTAAAGAACAGATATTCGTAGCTGTTCTTTTTTTTGTCTTTATAAACTCAAAATATCAAATTTAATGAGAGACAGTATCTATTTTATTTAAAATCAAATCCTTTAATGACTTACGTAGAGCATACTTTCAGTGTTGCAGAAATTATTAAATTTCTCTGAAAACTTAGTCAGAATTGCTAATTAAAATGATTTGGCAAGCCCATCTAATAAAAAAGCTTTACTTTTGCAAAAATTTTCAGTATGTCGAAAAATTTAGTAATCGTTGAGTCCCCGGCAAAAGCAAAAACTATTCAGAAATATTTAGGAAAGGATTTTGAAGTGAAATCCAGTTTCGGTCATATCCGGGATCTTCCTAAAAAAGGAATGGGAATTGACTTGGCGACATTCAGCCCTGATTACGAAGTTTCTGCCGACAAGAAAAAACTGGTAACAGAACTTAAAGCTTCTGTGAAAAAAGCCGAAATGGTTTGGCTCGCTTCCGATGAAGACCGCGAAGGAGAAGCGATTGCATGGCATTTGGCAGAAGAACTAAAACTGAAACCTGAAAACAGAAAAAGAATTGTTTTCCACGAAATTACCAAAAATGCAATTCTGAAAGCAATCGACAATCCGAGAGATATTGATCAGAACTTAGTAAACGCCCAACAGGCGAGACGAGTTTTAGACAGAATCGTAGGTTTCGAAATGTCTCCTGTCCTTTGGAAAAAAGTAAAGCCGGGATTATCTGCCGGAAGAGTGCAGTCGGTGGCGGTAAGATTAGTTGTAGAAAGAGAAAAAGAAATCCGTGAGTTTACTCCAAAAGCAAGTTTCAAAGTTGACGGAATTTTTCTGAATAATGCTTCTCAGGAAATTGCTGCAAAACTTAAAAAAGATTTCGATAAAGAACAGGAAGCCGAAAGCTTTCTGGAATTAGCGAAAACTGCAGAATTTAAAGTTTTAAATGTAGAAACAAAACCGGGAAGCCGTTCTGCATCTGCACCATTTACTACCTCAACATTGCAGCAGGAAGCTTCTTCAAGATTAGGTTACAATGTGACCAATACGATGCGTCTTGCTCAGAGATTATATGAAGAAGGGTACATTACTTACATGAGAACAGACTCGGTAAACCTTTCTCAGGAAGCTATCGAAGGCGCAAAAAACCAGATTATTTCAGAATACGGAGCAGAATATTCTTCTCCTAGAAATTATACCACAAAATCTTCTTCTGCACAGGAAGCTCACGAAGCCATCCGCCCGACAGACTTCTCTGTTAAATCAATTGGAGATGCACAGTTGAGCAAGTTATATCAATTAATTTACAGAAGAACACTGGCTTCTCAGATGGCAAATGCTAAAATCGAGAAAACGGTCATTGAAATCGGCGATGCAAAACTTCCTCAGCATTTTGAAGCGCAGGGGGAAGTTATCATTTTTGACGGTTTCCTTAAAGCTTACGGAATCGTAAAAACAGAAGAGGATGATGAAGAAAACAACGAGAAACTATTGCCAAAAGTAAAAGTAGGCGAAGTTTTAGACTATAAAAAAATTACCGCAACAGAAAAATTCACAAGACCAAGCGCAAGATACACGGAAGCTGGTTTGGTAAGAAAACTTGAAGAGCTGGGAATTGGTCGTCCGTCGACTTATGCACCAACGATTCAGACGATTCAGAACCGTGAATATGTTGATAAAAGAGAAATTGAACCACAGACAAGAGAAGTGGTAAAGATGTCTCTGGTGAAAGATAAGATTAAAAAAGAAGTTCTGGATGAAAAATTCGGGGGCGACAAAAATAAGTTCGTTCCGACGGATATCGGTGAAGTAGTCAACGATTTTCTTACAGATAATTTCAGTGAAATTCTCGATTTTGGTTTTACGGCAAGAGTGGAGGAAGGTTTTGATGAAATTGCAAACGGAGGTCAGAAATGGAAAGAAATGATGACCGACTTCTATTCAAAATTCCATCCGAGAATTGAAGATGTAGAAGAAAATGCAGACCGTGCAACCGGAGAAAGACTTTTGGGTGTTGATCCGAAAACCGGGAAGAATGTTCACGCAAGAATCGGAAGATTTGGTGCGATGATCCAGATTGGAGAAACGGATGATGAAGAAAAACCAACTTTCGCGTCACTAATGACGGGACAAAATATTGCGACGATTACTCTGGAAGAAGCTTTGGAACTGTTTAAACTTCCTTTTGACCTGAAAGAAGTTGACGGACAACCGGTTTCTGTTGGTGTCGGAAGATTCGGTCCTTATGTGAAATGGGGTGAGACTTATATCAGTATTCCGAAAGGTGAAGATCCACTTTCTGTTGATCAAAGTCGTGCGGAAGAAATCATTAATGAGAAAAAAAGAGCTGATGCTCCGATTGCAAATTATAAGGGCGAACCGATTACGAAAGGGACAGGTAGATTTGGTCCTTTTATTAAGTACAAAAGTATTTTCATCAATGTTCCGAAAAAATACAATTTCGAAAACCTTTCTCAAAGCGACATTAACGAACTGGTGGAAGCTAAATTAGAGAAGGAAGCCAACCGTTACATCCAGCAATGGGAAGCTGAAAAAATCTCAATTGAAAATGCAAGATGGGGTCCCATCGTAAAACACGGAAAAAATATTTATAAAATTCCAAAGAAAAAAGACGATACCAAATACGAAAGCGATGATTTAAAAGAAATCTCTTTAGATGAGGTTAAAAAGTGGATCACCGCACAGGATCCGAAAGCTTTTGCAGAAAAGAAAAAACCTGCTGCGAAGAAAACCACAGCAAAAAAGACGACTACTGCTAAGAAAATAGTTGCGAAAAAACCGGCAGCAAAGAAATAATAGTTTTGTAAACTCATATAAAGCCCTTTTGAAATTTTCAAAAGGGCTTTTTGTTTTGTTGTACCTCATCAATTAGTAATAAATATGGTTGGATTTTAAATTTTAGTCTATCCTGATTGAACACTTGCTTACAGTATATTGAGAACAATACATATAATGAGATTTAATGTAACAAAAATGAAAATAGAATTGTCTACTCAATAGAATATAATATATGAAAACAAAAATTTTAGTACTAATCTTACTTAGCTGCATCAGCCAAAATTTATTTTCTCAAAAAAAGCTGCCGGTTATCAGAGCAACTTCACCCATTGTTGATATTAGGGAGGATAATAAACTGTATAAAAAAGCCTGGAATATTGTTCCGCAAGAAAAATTGGATGTTTATACCACTTCCGGTAAAAAAGTTACTTTCTATACTGATATTGATTCCATTACTTTCAAAGTCGAACCTCAAAAAAACTATGATTTTATTATTTTATTGAATGGGAAAGATTCTGCAAGAACCCAGATTAAATATCAACCATCCAAATTAGATGTTTTAAAAAGAAGTGGAAAATATAATTATTCGGATAATAGCTATACACCAAAATTTACTTATCAGTCTTCTGAAAATATTGAATTGCAAAAAATTAGAAAAGAATTGAAACTAGACTCGATTGCTGGAAAAGGTAATGAATTGTCTCAAATTTTTAATTTAATGCATTGGCTTCATAATCTCATAAGACATGATGGTAATAGCAGTAACCCTGCATCGCAAAATGCAGTTGATTTAATAAAAGTATGCAAAGCAAAAAACCGGGGAGTAAATTGTAGAATGCTTGCAATAACTTTGAATGAATGCTATCTTGCTATGGGAATTCAATCTCGCGCTGTTACTTGTATGGTGAAAGATAAAAATGACAATGATTCTCATGTCATTAATATGGTTTTTAGTAAAGATTTGAATAAATGGATTTGGATGGACCCTACTTTTAATGCCTATGTTATGGATGATAAGGGAAATCTGCTTGGAGTGGAAGAAGTAAGAAAAAAGCTGATCAAAAACGAGCCTTTAGTTTTAAACGCTGACGCTAATTGGAATAGAGAGCTTATGCAAACGAAAGAAGGTTATCTTTATAACTACATGGCAAAAAATCTCTACCGTTTACAAACCCCTTTAATGAGCGAATATGATGCTGAAACATTAAAAAAAGGGAAAGAAATTATTTATGTTGATTTACTTACTTCAGATGAATTTGAGCAAGCTCAACAAAAGAAAGAGATTTTATATAAAGATATCAATGCCAAGCTGGTTTTTTATAAACTCAGTAACCCTGATTTATTTTGGGAAAAACCTTAATAGAAGCGCAATTGTAAATAAAGATTTTCGTCTTGTGTACTCAGAATAACTTAAAGCTCAATTTAGTTGTTAAAAAATTTATAGAACCCCGAAACCTCAGGATACCCAACCAGTAGATTGTCATTAATTTAGATTCAAATTAATGCTATGAACGTATCCAAAAATTTTACACGAAAAGAATTTCTTCAAATGTCAGCTTTTGGGATTGCTGCCATGTTTTTGGGCTCATCGTTTACAACATCATTTGATTTGTCGGAAAAACCTTATTTTAAGCTAAAGCCAATTGGCCGGTCATTAGAGCTTGAAGGTTATTACATCTGGTGCTCTTCTCCGATTTGGGGTGATGACGGAAAGGTTCATCTTTTTTATTCCCGATGGAAAAAAGAAAAAGGAATGGGGGGATGGCTTAATGGTTCGGAAATTTGTCGAGCAGAAGCCAATTCGCCATTCGATCGATTTGAACATAAGCAAGTTGTTCTTTCGCCAAGAGGGGAAGGTTTTTGGGATGCAACAACTTGTCATAATCCACTAATTAAAAAAGTAGATGATCTATATTATCTGTTTTTTATGGGAAATTCTAATGGGAAAACCAATACCAAAAGAATTGGGCTGGCTGTTTCAAAAAGTATTGATGGAGGATGGAAAAGACCAGATCATCCACTTCTTCTTCCAGGCAAAGAAGGTTCGTGGGACGATCACTGTACAACCAATCCAGCTTTTGTAAAAGGAAATGACGGAAAATGCTGGCTCTTCTACAAATCATGGAATACCGAAGAATACGCCAATCAAAAAGGTACAGTCCGTGGAAATCGAAAGTATGGTTTGGCAAAAGCCTTAAAACCTGAAGGTCCTTACGTAAAAGCTTCAGAAAACCCGGTAATCGATTTTTCTGATATGCCGAATAATGCACAGCTTGAAGATGCTTTTGTCTGGAATGAGAAGGGGAAATTTCACATGATTGCAAGAGATATGGGATTTTATAATCACGAATATGGTTTGCATTTGACAACGAAAGACGGAGTAAAATGGACGAAACCAACAGTTGCTTATTTAGATTTAAAACAATACATCACCGAGGCTGAACCTCCCAAACATTTAAAACGCTTCGGAAGATTAGAGAGACCTATGATTTTGTTTGATAAAGATGGAAAAATCCCTAAATTCTTGTTCGGAGCCACACAAGGCGGAACATTTGGAACTTCTACAACTTTTGTTTTTGAAATTCTCAACTGCTAGTTTTTTAACTTCATATAGATTTTGTTTAAACCATCACGATTTTTGTTGATGGTTTTAATTTAAATACACCTTAATGCTAAGTTCGCAAGGTTTAATGAATTTGAAATTTAATTTTTTACGTTTACAACGGCGCTCCGCTCAGCAAATAACATATAAGAATCTTCGCTGAGTGGAACGCCTTTGCGAACGGATTTGTTTTCACTACATTAAATTTACTTTGTGAACTTAGCGTTTAAATAATTTTAAATAGTTTCATACAGTGAACTCAGATTTATTTTAATATTTTTGAGCTTTAATAAGTATTTTGAGCGCATGAATTTTGAAGATTTTATTATTTCACCCAGAAATTTCAGAACAGAAGATTGGCAAATCGGAAATAAAATTACGAAGGAAATAAAAGAAGATAGTATTGTTTTGCTGTTCGTTTCCGATTATAGAGGAGCCAATGGCGATGCAGAAGTACAGGATTTTACCGCCATCAGAAAAGAGTTTTATAAACTTTCACAGTTAGATTTCGAAATCCCGATAGTGGATTTAGGAGATTTGGTTTCCGGGAAATCGGTGCAGGATTCTCATTATATTTTGCAGGAAGTTTTGTCGGCTTGTCATTACAAAAGAGCCATCCCTGTGATTGTCGGCGGTTCAAATGATTTTGCTTTTTCTTTATTTTCAGGATTAAATTTTCATCAGAAAAATATTAATTATACTCAAATCAGTAATGTTATTTCTCTAAAACAGGGTGAAATCATCAACGAACATACTTTTTTAAGTAAAATTTTAGGCTCTAAAAATTTCTCTATTAAAAATTATCATCATTTAGGCTATCAGAAACATCTTAATGAAAATGATTCTGTAAAGCTCATCAAAGAAGTTGAGTTTGATATTGTACGTCTTGCAGAAATGATGAATTCCACGGAAAAAACCGAGCCGTTTTTCAGAAAAGCCGATTTGGTAACGGTAAACTGCGATGCGATTGAAAGTTTTGGCGATGCTTTTTCGATGAATCCGCAAGTGAATGGTTTAAACAGGAGAGAAATCTGCGCTTATATGAAGGAAATTGGTTTAAGTGAAAATCTTAAATCGGTAGGGATTTTTAATTATAATATTTATTCTGAAAATCAGCTTAATCATCAGCTATTAGCACAAATGATCTGGTATCTGATTGAAGGAATCAATATACAGCATTCTCATCCAAAAGAAAGAAAGTATGAAATGTTTTATGTTTTGATTGAAGATCGGCAGTATGCATTTAAGCGTGATACCTTCAGCAATCTTTGGTACTTCGGCGATGATGATGATATAGAAAATTGCATTCCGTGTTCGAGAAAGGATTTTGATGAGGCCAAAAAAGGCTGGCTAAGTCCGCGTTTTACAAAAAACTAAACGATGAAAAACGTTCCCTCAAAAGTTTCTGTCATTGTTCCGGTTTACAATGTTGAAAATTACTTGCCGAAATGTCTTGATTCTTTACTGTCGCAGACCTTACAGAATATTGAGATTGTGGTGGTTGATGACGGAAGTACCGACCGATCTGCGGAAATCATTCGGCAATATTCTGAGAAATATCCTGCAAAAATCAAAGCTTTAACCAAAGAGAACGGAGGTTTAAGTGACGCCAGAAATTTTGGGATTGAAAGAGCATGTGGAGATTTTTTTGGTTTTGTAGACAGTGACGATTATGTCTCGGAAACCATGTTTGAAGAAATGCTGAGTCTTGCTGAAAGACATGATGCCGAAATGGTGATCTGTAATATTCAGAAAGTTGATGAACATGGAAGTATAACCCAAAAACTAACTCAGATTCCGAACATGCCCGAGAAAATAGACCTTGAAAGTAATTTTTCTGTTTTTTCAGATCTAAGTTATTTTGCCTGCAATAAATTGTTCAGAAAAGAACTTTTTACCACTAAGAGGTTCAAAAAAGGAGTACACTTTGAAGATATTCAGCTTATTCCCCAGCTTTTGCTTGAATGCAAAACTTTAGCTCAGACACAAAAATTCCATTATCAGTATCTCGAAAGAACAGATTCCATTACAAAAACCCATAACGAAAGAGGTTTAGATATTCTGAAAGCAGTTGAAGACGTGGAAGAAGCTTTCGAATCTTCCTCTTATTTTTCAAAGAAAAAAGAACTTTTGGGATTTCAGGTTTTACAGGGAGTATACAGTTATCTGGCTTATCTTGCTTTTGTAAAAAATGAAACTCTGTTTTATAAAATGGCTCATGAACTTGACAGATTTGTAAAAAAAAGAGGTGTTAAAATTAAAGATATATTGAGTTACAATCGTTTTGGTAAGAATTATATTCTATCTTTGCCACTGAAAAAAATGATATTTTATCTGCTCTTCTTTGCTAAACAAAAAAAGCTGATAAGAAAACTGATGTAAAAACACATGAAATTTCGGGATTTCGAAATTATTTTTTGAAGTTTCGATCTTTTTTAAGCTTTGCTTCTCGCCTCATAGAATGCAAAGAACGATAAAAGAAAAGGATGAAAAATTTTGAATTGTTCTTAAATGAAACAGGGATTTCTATTTTTTATATAAAAGTGGGCTTGGGTTTCTTGTCCTCTTTTCTGATAACTTTTTTCTCTATTCCCACCATCATTAAAATCTCGAAACGTAAAAACCTGATGGATGAACCGGGCGTAAGAAGCTCGCATCTCAGAAAAATTCCCAATCTTGGTGGGATAGCTATATTTTATTCTATAGGAATTTGCACTTCTATATTTGCGTATGAGATTTTTGATCTGTATAAATTCTTATTTGCTTCATTAATTATCCTCCTGTATGTCGGGATCATGGATGATATTGTGGTTATGAGAGCTTACAAGAAGCTGGTTGCACAAGTCGTTGTTTCTGTTCTGATTGTCGTTGGATCTGATGTGAGAATAAGAAATTTATTTGGAATTTTCGGAGTTTATGAAGTTCATTACTGGATCAGCGTTTTTGTTACGGTAATCACCTTCATTATTCTTATCAATGCCTTTAATCTTATTGATGGTATTGATGGTCTTGCAGGAGGGTATTCTTTAATCTGCAGCGCCCTTTTCGGAATCAGCTATTATCGTTTGGGGGAATACAATTATCCTCTGGTTATCTTATCTGTTGTCCTTATTGGGTCTGTACTCGCATTTTTGTATTATAATATGTCAAATTACCGGGCGACAAAAATTTTTATGGGAGATACCGGCTCAATGCTGTTGGGCTTCTTACTGGCATTTACCTGCATTTGCTTCATTGATATTTTTATAGATAAAAAGCTGTTTTCAATACCAAGTTATCATCTGGAATCTGCACCGGTAATTGCTGTTGCTATTCTTATACTTCCGATTGTAGATACCCTGAACGTTATTATTGTAAGGCTTTGGAACAAAAAATCACCCTTCGAAGCAGATAAAAATCATATTCACCACAAGCTTTTAAAGCTTGATCTTACGCACAGGAGATCTAGTTTTTATATTATAACATATTACCTTGCGATAGTTACAGTTACCTATTTTTTAAGACATACGAATGTTAATCTTCTGCTTTTTATAGTATTGTTTTTAGGCTTTTTGGGAGCTTACATTCCGGATTTCATTTTCATGCTTAAGAATAATAAAATTAAAACTAATAATTAAATTTCTATTTTTGCAACTACAATTATCACGATGAAAATATTTAAGTACCTTTTTTTTATACTGACACCTTTTTTGCTGACATCTTGTATCACGACAAAAGATGTGAGATACATGCAGCCCAGCGAAAGTCTGGTCATCAACGAAGAAGGATTAATCCCTTACAACGTACCGGTTTACAGAATTACAAAAAATGATATGTTAAACCTTAATATTGTCACCACTCCAAAAGGTGATGCAGCACAATTTTATTCATCTCTAAATACTTCTGGAGGGATGAGTGCTGGTGGAGCTCTTAATTCTATGACAGGTGGCGGTACAACAGGGAATAGCACTCCGGGAGGAAACAGAATTTTTTATTTCAACGGATTAAGAGTGGATAGCAAAGGTGATATCCATGTATTAGGAATAGGCTATATTAAAGCAGAAGGAAGAACAATTGAAGAAGTTAGTGCAGAAATACAGGAAAGGGTAAACGAAAACTTTCAGGAAGGTAAAGCAGAGGTAAGACTTAATACAAATGGAATTACTTATTATATTCTTGGAGATATCGAAAGCACTGGCCTTACCGGTGAAAAAGTAGCTCACAAAAATATTCTGACACTCACAGAAGCGATTTCTATAAACGGTGGTCTGAACAGAACAATAGATCGTAAAAATATTGTGGTATACAGGAAGTTTCCTGAAGGTATAAAAAAAGCCCAAATCGATCTTACAAGAGAAGATGTGATGAACTCACCTTACTTTTATGTGCAAAATGGAGATGAGATTCTTCTTACTACACAAAGAAGAGCACTTAACGGATTCGGAAAAGATCCTATACAGACACTTGTAAGTGGAGTTTCTGTAATTACAACGGCATTATCAATTTATCTGCTTATTAAAAATCTTTAATTATGATTCCAGGAAAAGAGACGGTAGTGGGTAAAAATGAACCGCAGAAAGAAAAGTATGGGTCATTCGCTTTATTCGATGTTGAGCATTTTTTACGAAAACTTCTAAAATATTGGTACTGGTTTGTACTGATGTTGTCAATCGGGTATGTAGTTTCATGGTTTTATGGTAAGTATTATGCACAAAATATTTATTCCTCTAATCTATCTTTAAGTATTTCATCAAATGCTTCCAGTTATTTTACACCCAATCAGTCTATCAATTTCATTTGGGGGCAAGGAGGTAATCAGGATGGTGTTTACCTTAAAAAAATGCTTTTGTCAAGATCGCACAATGAATTTTTGGTAAAGGAACTCAACTTATTTGTCAATTATCAAACAAAAGGGGCAATAAAATCAACGTATTTAGACAAAGATGATTCTCCGGTGTTTTTAGAAATTGATAAAAAACATTTACAGCAGGTAGATTATCCTATTACTTTAATACCAAAAGGAAATAATTCTTTTGAAGTAAGTCTTCCTGATGAAGGTCAATCAACGAATCTTTATTCTTATGATCTTGAGGGATTTCAGAATGTTGAACCATATAAAAAACCAGCAAATAAAATTATAAAGGTTAATGAATGGTATACATCTCCGAATTTAAGATTCAAATTAGTTTCAAACCCGGTTTCTCCTCCTATAAAACTGCAGAATATTATCATTAATCTTTCTACGGTTAACAATACTGTAAACGGAATTGTATCGACAATTGGAGTTGATTTCGATAAAGAGATCAATACCATAATGATTATTTCCAAGTCAGGATATAGCCTGAACGGTACCGTAAGTTTTCTCAACAAATCTGTTGCAGAGCTGCAGAAAAAGAGGTTTATAGATAAAAATACAATTGATAAAAACACGCAAGAATATTTAAAAGGAAGTTTGGCAGATATCAGAAAGAAATTAGACTCCAGTGCTGCTTATCTTAATTATCTTAAAGTTTCAGAAGAACTGTATGATATTACAAACAGGGATGAAAAATCATTGCAAAAAATAAAAGATTTAGAGACTAAAAAAGCTGATATTCTTAGTAAGATGAACTCTCTAAGTGCGATCAGAAACACTGTAGATTCGCAGAATTTCGATAAGATGATTAGTCCATCGGCTGCAGGATTTGATGATGGCCTTTTTACGGCTTCGGTTTCTGAACTAAAAGCACTTTATCTCAAAAAAAGAGAATTGTCATCTATTTATACTCCTAATTCAGAACCAATCAGAGAAATTAACAGGCTGATAAGTGAAGCAAAAACAAATTCTTCGGGATCTTTAAGAAATGTTTATACGGTTTATACAACAGAATTGAATAAAATAGATCAGCAGATTCGAGAGGCGAGTTCTGATCTGACTTCTTTCCCTGAAAAACAGAGAAAATATCTTGATGCAGAAAGGGGGTATAATATGATTGAAGCAACCTACAACAGTCTGCTTGCAAGACAAAATGAAAGCCAGATGAGATTGGCCACAAACCAATCTGACATCAGCGTGATTGACCCTGCAAAAAATCTGGGTCAAGGACCAATCGGGCCAAACGTAAAAGGAACCAAGATGGCAATTGTAGGCGTTTTTTTTGCTTTGCCTTTTACTTTAATTCTTTTAGGCAGTCTGTTTGACAGTAAAATAAGGAATATTAAAGAGCTGATCAGTGCAACAAGAATACCACTATTAGGAGTTATAGGAAACAATAATGCAGACAACATGCTCACTGTTTTAGATTCTCCAAAATCATCCGTTTCTGAAGCTTTTAGAGGAATCAGGGCTAATGTGAGGTTTTTATCTGGTGAAGATGAAACCAGTAAGGTTATTCTCATTACATCTTCAGTCGGTGGAGAAGGGAAAACCTATATTTCAATTAACTTAGCTTCGGTTTTAGGGTTAAGTGATAAAAAAACAATATTGTTGGGAATGGATTTAAGAAAACCAAAGATTTTTGGTGACTTCAATATTGATAATAAGCTGGGGATTTCAAACCACCTTACCGGAGAGGCAACAATTGACCAGATTATTAATAAAACGAAAATTCCTAACCTTGATGTAGCGACTTCAGGGCCAATACCCCCAAATCCGTCCGAACTTTTGATGAGTGACAAAAACGTCAGGTTTATAGAAGAGCTGAAAAAGATGTATGATTTTATCATTATTGATTCTCCGCCGGTTGGTTTGGTTGCAGATTCTTACGAGTTGATGAAGCATTCTGATGCCAATCTATATGTTGTTCGTCATGAATATACAGAAAAATACATGCTGAAAATGATTACAGAAAAGTATCACAATAACGAAATTAAACACCTTGGATTAGTTTATAATGATTATGTATCAAAACAAGGGTACGGCTATGGATACGGCTATGGTTACGGATACGGCTATGGTTACGGATATTTTGATGAGGATAAAAATTATAAAGAACCTCTGTTGATTAAAATAAGGAATAAAGTAAGAGCGATTTTTAACAGATAAATTATAAACATGCCCTCATTAAATGGGGGCTTGTTATTTATAAATTTCACCTCAAACTATTAAAAAAAGAATAAATTTGTTACTTTGTCGTTTACTTTATAACAAATTATATTTTTTTGTTTATTTTTAACTAAACATTAAGATTATCATTAATATAAAAATGTTTTATATTTGCAAAAATTAATTTTTAAAATAACCATAAATCCATATTCTTTTATGAATAAAAAATTATTGTTTAGCTTCCTTACCCTCTTAGGAACTGTGGTAAGTATAAAAGCACAAAGAAATGAGGTGGGAATTCGCTTGGGAATGAGTAATCTTGTTGGTGATATAGGAAAAACCAATTACATTCTACAGCAGCCTTTGGATTTGGATAGAGCTTCAGAATGGGGCTTTCCTTTTTATGGTGGAATTTTATACAGATTTAATTTTAACCCGCACCAGACAATCCGATTAGATTTAGGGTATAATCAGGTGCAGTTTAGTGATAAAGCAGCAAAAGAAGAGTACAGAAGAAACAGAAATTCGTTCGGTAAAAATAATATTTATGAAGCAAGTTTGGTTTTTGAATATAATTTCTTTCCGGTAAACAATGAACAGATGAGTATGGTGAGTCCATATATTTTTGGAGGAATCGGAGGCATAATGTTTGACGCTCCGAAAGCTACTCTTACACACGATTTCAGAAGAAATGCAGATGGTGTGGCGCAGGCCCCGATTAGCGAGACAGACTTTGTTACAACCACTCAATATAAAATGGGTACTAAAACGGTTGCGCAAATCCCTTTCGGTGTAGGTCTGAAATATAAGTTCAATCATGGTTGGGCAATTTTTGCTGAAGCAACTTTCAGATATACTTTGACAGATCAGTTAGATCATAGTAAGATCCTTGCAAAAGATGTTGTTTCCAATTATAATTCTGATATATTAAGCCCTGCTACAGGAGGTTCTCTTCTTCAGTCAGGCAATTATTATATAGTGTCTAAGGAAAGAGAAGCTGAATATATTAGGAATAGAACTGTAGGAGACAGTGATTCCAGAGACTGGTTGAACACTTTCAGTTTAGGATTAACCTACTCTTTCGGAAGACCGCCTTGTTATTGTGATTAAGAAAATATGTCGTTGATAAAAGAACAAATAAATTCTGAGAATTTACCGCAGCATGTCGCTATCATTATGGATGGCAATGGAAGATGGGCAAAATCAAGAGGTGAAAAAAGAACTTTTGGTCATAAAAATGCTATTAATGCCGTAAGAAACGCCATTAATGCATGTAATGAGATCAATATACCCTATCTTACACTTTATACATTTTCCTCAGAAAATTGGAAAAGACCTACTGATGAAGTAAATACCCTGATGACTTTACTTAGTGAAACCCTATTGCTGGAAGCAAATGAGATTTTCAGTAAAGGATTAAGGATGCATGTAATCGGGAACTTAGATAAATTACCATCTTTGGTAAAAGATCAGCTACTGAGAGTGGTAGATCTCACAAAAGAAAACACAAAAGGAAATTTGGTTCTGGCCATAAGCTATGGCTCCCAGGATGAGATACTGAATGCCGTAAAAAACATCAGCAATGATGTAAAAGATGGCAAAGTGGATGTGGAGAGCATTGATGAAAAATTATTTGAAAACTATCTTTACACTAAAGATTTTCCGCCAGTTGATTTGTTGATCAGAACAAGTGGCGAAATAAGAATCAGCAATTTTCTTCTCTGGCAGATTGCTTACGCAGAGCTTCAGTTTTTAGATATTCTGTGGCCGGACTTTACTAAAGATGTCTTTTTCCAGTGTATTGTGAATTATCAAAACAAGGAAAGAAGATATGGTCTTACAGGTGAACAAATTCAAATCCAGTAAATTTTAAGAAAAGAAAGATTACGATAAAATGAAGTTTAGATTATTACCCATCATTATGTTTGCGGCTTCTGCACATTTTTATGGACAGGTAACTCCTCAGGACAGCACAAAGGTTAGTACCTCTGTTCTTGCAGAAAATCAAACAGGATCTTACACATTGAAAGATATTGTTGTAGATGGGGTAAAAAAATATACGCCGGCTCAGATCTTCAGGTTTACCGGCCTGTCGAAAGGCGAAATTGTAGACATTCCGGGGCAAAAAGTTAGTAATGCAATCAAGAAGCTTTGGGATTCTCAGTCTTTCTCTGAAGTTGAAGTTTATGTAGAAAGTATTGAAGGGCAAACTGTTGTTCTTAGATTTTATCTTCAGGACCTGAAAGATCTTGGTGAAGTGAAATTTACGGGTAAAGGTATCGGTAAGTCTAAAAACGAGAAATTAGCAAAAGATAATAATTTAAAGCCTGGAACAAAAATCACGCAGAATCTTGTTTCAAGCTTGAAAACAAATATTCCTAAAGATTACATTAAAAAAGGTTTTGCTGATGCAAAAATCAGTATTCAGGATAAGGTAAATGCAAGTGATCCTAATCTTGTGGACTGGACGATTAATGTTGATAAAGGAAAAAGAGTGAAAATCAGCCACATTGAGTTTGAAGGAAACGATAATGTAACTGACAGAAAGCTTAGAAAAAAAGCCTTTAAAGAAACAAAACAAAAAAGATTTGGTATTGGAGGTATCCTTAAATCTTCAAAGTTTGTTGAAGAAAAATATCAGGAGGATAAGAAAAATCTGATTAATTATTACAACTCTTTAGGATATCGGGATGCAGCCATTGTATCTGATTCTGTTTGGAGAAACAATAAAAATAATTACGAAATCAACGTTAAGCTTAAAGAAGGTAAGCAATATTATATCGGTGATATTACGTTTACGGGTAATACGGTTTACCCTACGGATTATCTTGAGAAAAAATTAGGTTACAAAAGAGGTGATATCTATGATGCTGTAGGATTTAATAAAAAAGTTGGGGAAGACGGAGGAAAAGAAGACGATTCAGATATTAAGTCAATGTATATGAATAACGGTTATCTTTTCTCGAATGTTACTCCTGTAGAAAAATCTGTTGCCGGGGATAAAATTAATCTTGAAATCAGAATTAACGAAGGTGAACAGGCAACATGGGATAAAGTTACATGGAAGGGAAATACAACGACCCATGACCATGTAATTCTCAGAGCTTTAAGAACGAAACCGGGTAATCTTTTTGCAAAAAGCGATATAAAAAGAACCTATTTTGATCTGGCATCAATGTCTTTCTTCGATCCACAGCAGATTAAATATGACATTGATCCCAATGCTCAGGACAATACAGTAAATGTAAACTGGGGTCTTGTTGAAAAAGGATCTTCTCAGGTGCAGTTACAGGCTGGTTATGGTGGTAACAGTTTCATAGGAACTTTAGGACTTACTTTCAACAATTTCTCCTTGAAGAACTTTCTGAAATTGAAAGACTTTAGACCTGTACCTCAGGGAGATGGACAGACTTTATCAATTCAGGCACAAGCTGGGCAGTACTTCCAGAACTATGGAATTTCATTCACAGAACCATGGCTGTTTGGTACTAGACCTACGGCGCTTTCTGTGAGTTTAAATAACTCCAGAGTAAATTACCGACAGGTGTCTGGCCCGGATCAGAGATTAAATATTTTCTCGGCAACGGTTGGTTTAAACCGATGGCTAAAATGGCCGGATGATTATTTCTCGCTATACACCGGAATTCAGTACCAGAAATATAATTTCAGCAATTATCCGTTCGAATTCGGAAATACAACCGAATATTATGGTAATGCAAACAATCTGAGTTTAAATATAGGATTAAGCAGAAACTCTGCGGGTATTGATCCTATTTTCCCGACAACGGGCTCAAATATTGAAGTTTCAGGTAAATTTACGCCACCGTATTCATTGTTCAGCAATAAAAATTATTCTACAATGACTCCTACGGAAAAGTATAGATGGATGGAATTCTATAAAATTAAATTTAAAGCAGATGTTTACAATGAAGTTATTGGGAAACTTGTTTTAAGATCTTCTGCCGAAATGGGTTTTATGGACGGATATAACAAAGAACTTGGTGCTCCGCCGTTTGAAAGATTTTATGTTGGGGGGACAGGTCTTTTCGGAGGTAGATTCGATGGTAGAGAACTTATTCCTTTAAGAGGTTATGAAAATGCTTCTACGTACGGAGGACAGGCTGAAGATATTACTCAAAAAGGAGGAGGTACTATTTATAACAGATTTACGTTAGAGTTAAGATATCCAATCTCATTGAATCAGACAGCAAAAATTTATGCACTTACTTTTGCAGAAGGAGGTAACGTTTGGAACTCCTGGAGCAACTACAATCCTTTCCAGCTAAAAAGATCGGTTGGTATCGGGGTAAGAGTGTACATGGGAGCGTTTGGTTTGATCGGGTTTGACTTTGCTTACGGATTTGATAAAACAATCGACGGTAATGTTTCCGGAAGCAAGACTCACTTCTTGATGAACCAATCTTTATAAATGATATGAAAAATTTTAAAACACTTTTCACTTTTGTAGTTGCCTTACTATTTAGTTTGACTAATGCTCAAAAAATTGGGGTTATAGATACTCAGTATATCTTAGATAAAATGCCCGAATATAAAGAAGCCGAAGCAAGATTGAATGCCCAGATTGATACTTGGGAGCAGGATCTCCAGAGACTACAGTCTGAATACGAGCAAAAAAAATCAGCGTTTGAAAACGAACGAGTTTTACTGATTGGTGATCAGCTTAAGCTTAGAGAAAAGGAAGTTTTAGATTTAGAAAAAAATATTAAGACAACGACAAGCTTAAGATTTGGCAAAACAGGAGAGATTAATCAACTGAGAGCAAATCTTGTAGAGCCTTTTGAAGATCAGATATGGGCCGCAATGCGTACCGTGATAGATAAAAATGGCTTAGGCATTGTTCTTGATAAAACGAAAGACAATGTTGTATTTTATCAGCCAAGATATGATTATACAGACAAAGTGTTAGATGTGCTGATGAAAGGTTCAGGAGACAAAGGAGACAAAAAAGAAAAGAAAACTAATAAAAAATAGTAAAAGTTTTTTCAGTACTTAACTTTTACTTAAATTTAAAATCTAAAAACAAATTAATTATTTATTACCCGTTATGAAAAAATTAAGTGTATTATTTGCAGCAGTAATGATGGTAGCGTCTGTAGGTATGGCGAAAGCTCAAAAAATAGCTACTATGGATGTTGCAGCGATTCTTAATGCAATGCCGGAAAAAAAGAAAGCAGATACGGAAATTACAACTTTCGTGAATGGAAAGCAAGCTGAAATAAAGAAAAAAGCTGATGCAGCACAAGCAAAATATGAAGGTTATGCTAAAGAAGCGCAAACTAAAACTGAAGCTGAAAACAAAGCGAGAGGTGAAGAAATGCAGAAACTTCAGCAGGAGTTAGCTCAAATGGAAGAGAAGATGAGAAAAGATGCTACAGCTAAACAAGATGCTTTGTTCGAGCCTATCGAGAAAAAATTAATGGAAGCTGTTAACAAAGTTGCTAAAGCAAACGGTTACGAATACATTATGGATTCAAACTCTCAAGGTCTTGTTTACAAAGGAGGTCCTGATGCGACTGCAGCTGTTAAAAAAGAACTGAATATTCAGTAATTTTGAAATTAACAAAGATTTATAAAAACCACCACTGCTTTTAGAGGTGGTTTTTTTATTTTTGCGGTATGGAAAAAGAAGTATCAACAACTGTAAAAGTTAGGTTTAGCGACTGTGACCCGATCGGGCATCTGAATAATGTAAAATATTTGGATTATATGTTCAATGCCAGAGAAGATCACGTAGAAACATTTTACGGTTTTACTTACGAAGAATATACCAAGAAAACAGGTTGTACATGGATCGCAATTCAAAATGAGATTGCTTACCTTAAGGAAGTAAGATACAACACTCAGGTTGTCATCAGCAGCAAAACAATTGAAGTAGCAGACAGAACTGCCAAAGTGGAGATTCTCATGAAAAGCCTTGACGAGAAAACAATCCATGCGGTACTTTGGGTAACGGTAATCTATTTTAATGTTAAAACAAGGAGATCAGAAATTCATCCTGAAGATATAAAAGAAACGTTCGGTAAATTCTATGTAGATCTGGAACAGAAAGATTTCCAATCAAGAGTTAAATTTTTAAGATCACAAAACGCAAAAAATTCATAATTTAAACAAATGAAAAAAATACTTGTAGTAGGAGGGAATGGTCAACTTGGAAACTGCATCAGGAAAATTGCTCCGGATTTCGAAACACAATATGAATTTACTTTTACAAATTCACAAACTTTAGATATTACCAATCAGAATCAAATCAATGACGTCTTTTATGATCTGAAACCTGATTTCTGCATTAATGCATCAGCATACACTGCAGTAGATCTTGCAGAAAAGGAAGAAGAAAAAGCTTTTGCTGTTAATGCTGAAGGCGTAGGTAATCTGGCTGAGGCTTGCGCAGAATATAAAACGGTATTAATCCATGTTTCTACTGACTATGTTTTTGATGGTGAGACAAATCTAGACTACTCCGAAGACGATTTTACAAATCCAATTGGCGTTTATGGTAATTCAAAACTAAAAGGTGAAGAACTTGCTTTAGAAAATAATCCTAAAACAATTATTCTGAGAACATCGTGGCTCTATTCCGAGTTTAATAAGAATTTCGTGAAGACAATGTTGAATTTATTTTCACAGAAAGACGAATTGGGAATTGTAGCAGATCAGTTTGGTCAGCCAACCAATGCGAATGATTTGGCTGAAGCGATTATGAGCATTATTGAAAATCCGAATAAATCATTTGGTGTTTTCCACTTTTCAAATTATCCCGAAACGACATGGTTTGAGTTTGCAAAAAAAATTGCTGAATTCTCAAATTCTTCAGTAAAGTTGAATGCACTGACTACAGAGCAATATCCAACTCCGGCAAAGAGGCCAAAAAGAAGTACAATGTCTTTAGATAAAATTGAGAAAATCTACAATATTGAACCAAAACATTGGGAAAATAGCTTGGAAGATTGCGTTAATATACTTTCAGAATAAAATGAATATTAAAACTTTTGCCATCACTATTTTTAGTTTCGCTGCAACAATGATCAGCGCACAGAATATTTTTCTTACCAAAGTTGAAAAAACAAAAGAGAATAAAGACAAATATTTTATAAAAATAGACCCACAGACTTCGGGAGCAGAATATTTGGGAGAAATAGATGTTCAGGGATTTTCGAATGATGACATGGATGTTTTTTACAGAATTTACAATAAAGCGAAAGAAATTGGAGCCAATGCTTTTGCGTTTCAGCCTTTTGAAACAGTAGACGAAAAAAAACAACCATTCAATCCGTCAAATTATAAGATGCGATTGTACTATGTGACAAAAGAAGAATACACAAAGCCTTCGGATGCGATATATTTATTTTCATCGTCATCAAAATCGCAGACAATTAGCATTAATAAAAAAGATTTTGTATTACCGTCTCGTTCCTTCACTACAATTAAAACGATTCCGGGTGAAGTTTATACAATATCTACAAAAAAATTATTAGGTTCCTCTATTAAAGTTTCGGGCAAAGCTGAATCTCCGGCACAGTATTATCAGGTTTCATCATTGAAAGTTCGTTCCAACACTTTTGGTGAACCTGGAATTAACTTAAAATCCGGCGACATCATCGGACTTGATAGATCCTTTGGTGATTTTCTTAGAATGATTTACATTGAGAATAAGTAATTTTTCTATAACCTATATTTACCTCAGATTTTTTCTGGGGTATTTTTTTTTCAGGAGCTATTTCCCGCTCTTCGCACTCGCTATTTTTTAGATTTTGGTTTCGGCGGCAAAGCCGCCGAAACCAAAATCTAAAAAAATGAGCTCAAACAAATGCTTCGATCAGGGCTAAGAAATAAGTTTGTAGTAAAATTCTTTGTCGTTAGTTTAAATCTCAATTTTCAAATTTTGAATCTCGAATATTCAACCTCTTTAGTTTGCTTCCTAAATAATGGAAATTTGAAATTACGAAATTCAGCTCCTGCGGAGCTGAACCTTTGTAGAAAAACAATACACCAAAAAATTATAGCTCCATCGGAGCGACACGCAAAATAGGCTTCTTTATTTTGTTTAAACAAAATGCTTTCCACAGCATCTTGTCCTAATCCTCCCTTACTATCAGCCTGCGATACCCCGCCTCCCGTACCACGTTTCTTATTCTAAAACTCGCCTCCCGCCTCCCGTATCAAAATAACCATCTCTCATGTCCATCTCCAATCCTCACGCCCTCAAACCCGCACACATATTTTTTGCTTCCTTGCTGAAAAACCTGCATCCTGTATTTAATATGTTTCTTTCACCATCTCGGATTTCACCCTTCATTTTTAAACTTGATGTCCCTTGCTCCAATTTCAACCCCTCAACATTAAACTTTCACCCCCAACCCTGAACTTTGCAGCCTGAACACTTACGATTAAACATTAGTTTAAAATTTTCCCACCACTCAACCAGCAAGTTAAGATTAAATATGAATTAAAATTAAACTTTATGTTAAATAAATTAGGATTGTAAGGTAATAATATACTACTTTTGCCCCACTGAAAAACGAGAGATATTCAGTAAGCGCAGAAGAGCTTTTAGATAAGCGTATAACATTAAGGAATCACTTTTATTAGAGATGAGATTATAAATATAACGCATCAGATAATAAAGAAACGAATCGAAAAAAAACTTTTAATTTTCAGAAATAAAAGTTGTGAGTTTTAAAAAGATTCGTATCTTTGCAGTCCGGTAAAACGGGGAGCAGGAGTGAGATTGACAAAATGAAAAACAAAGGAATTAAGGTTATCAAAAAACTTTAAAATTTTCTTCAAAAACATTTGGTCAATAAAAAATAAGTTATTACTTTTGCACTCGCAAATACGGAGCGAAACTGACAGAAAAGTAGCGACGTAAAAAAAGCGGAAGATTTGAAGATCATTGACATACAATATAACAACCAAGTAAGGAAAAACTAAAGCGTTAAAAAACTTTGAGTGAGTCAAGAACAAACATACAATGGAGAGTTTGATCCTGGCTCAGGATGAACGCTAGCGGGA